>NZ_CAIZIZ010000470.1 GCF_903933125.1 uncultured Lamprocystis sp.
GAGACCACCTTCATCGCCTACCGCCGCGACAAATACCTGCGGCGCTTCCAGCAGCACTTCACCGAACTGATGCAGCGCATGGTGCAGAGTCAGGGGGTGGTGGGTGAAGAATGAGGTTACACGGCGACCCTGTGGGAGCGGCCTCCGGCCGCGATGGCGCCGCGCGGGATTGCGACCATCGGGGTTTACCTCGGCACCGCGTCGCGGCCGGAGGCCGCTCCCACGGGCTGGAAGCTGGCTGCTCTCTCCAGATTATCCGTGACTCGCTGGGGCAATAACGATTCCCAGCCAAGTGGTCAGATCCATCAGCCGTCCGTTCTCGATAAGGGTCCGGATCTGCAGTGCGGCTCCGCGGCCTGACTCGCCGTAGGCCGCCAGGACGCCTTGAGGATTGATGTGTACGACGGTCATGGTCAAGCCCTCACAGCGGCAGCGCCATGTTCACGGCGTAGAGACGGTCCGCAAGGGCCTCCTTAGCCATCAGCGACGGCTCGATGAGCACCGCATTCAGTCCCAGTTCCAAAGCCACCTGTCCAGTGGTGCCGCTCCCGGCGAAGGGGTCGAGCACCGTGTCGCCAGGCCGGGCCGTGGGGAGCAACATCTGTCTGACTAACGAGCGTGGCCACATGGCCACGTGCCGGTAGGGAGACGCCTCGGGATTGATCTGCCAGACGCCATCCGGGGAGTCGTCGTCGTCCGACAGGATGCGCGCCTGCGTCTGCCACACGGAGCCGGCATTGGTCCGGTCGCCGCGCCGCAGACTGGAGCGGGCGGGGATATCGATCGCCCGACGGTCGAAGCGATAGTCGGGCCGCTTGGAAAAGAGAAAAAGAAACTCGTAGTTGGCGGCGGGCGCTGGTGCGACTGGTGGGTGAGTATACCCGAGCCGGACTGAACCAAGCTTTGCCTGAAACGGCCGCCTGCCCGCTTCCGTGTGATACATCCAGACGGCGTCAGGCCGTCGGTCCGCACAGCGGACCCTCCTCCCGGCCATAACCTCCGCACCGTCATCTGGCCGTCATATTCGCGCCATATACTGTTCATCAGAATGTCACGAGGGCGTCAGCCGGGGTCGCTAGACTGACGGGCGATGATTTCACCGGTTTTTTTCTGTCACACGAGTCGTAACCTATGAACAAGACTTTGCTCGTCACCGCCATGACCCTCGCCGCCGCCGCCCTGTCAGCTCAGGCCGCGGCGCGCGATACCATCACCATCGTCGGCTCCTCCACGGTGTTCCCCTTTTCCACCGCGGTGGCTGAGAACTTCGGCCGCGGCGGAAAGTTCAAGACCCCCAAGGTCGAGTCTACCGGCACCGGCGGCGGCATGAAGCTGTTTTGCGGCGGCACCGGCGTCGATCACCCGGACATCACCAATGCCTCGCGCGCGATGAAGGCATCCGAGTTCGACGGCTGCGAGAAGAACGGCGTCAAGGGCATCACGGAAGTCAAGATCGGCTACGACGGCATCGTGATCGCCGAATCCAAGTCCGGCCTGGACATGACGCTTACCCTCAAGGACATCTTTACCGCCTTGGCCAAGGACGTACCGGACGCCTCGGGAAAGCTGGTCCCCAACCCGAACAAGACCTGGAAAGACGTCAACCCGTCCCTGCCGGACGCCAAGATCGAGGTGCTCGGGCCCCCGCCCACCTCCGGTACCCGTGATGCCTTCGTCGAGTTGGCCATGGAAGGCGGCTGCAACGCCTACCCGTCCATCAAGGATTTGAAGAAGACGGACGAGAAGAAACATAAGGCGATCTGCCAGGGCGTCCGTGAGGATGGCGCCTTCATCGAGGCCGGCGAGAACGACAACCTGATCGTTCAGAAGTTGGTCGCCAACCCCAAGGCGCTGGGGGTCTTTGGTTACAGCTTCCTGGAACAGAACGCCGATAAGATCCGCGGTGTGAAGGTCGGCGGCGTGGCGCCCGAGTACGAGAGCATTTCGAGCGGTGAGTACCCGATCTCCCGGTCGATCTACTTTTACGTCAAAAACGCCCATGTCGGCACCATCCCCGGCATCAAAGAGTACGTGGCCGAATTCACCAGCGACAAGGCCTGGGGACCTGATGGCTACCTGGCCGACAAGGGCCTGATCGCCCTGCCCGATGCGGAACGCAAGGCCGAGGCACAGAGCGCCAAGGCACTGACACCGATGGAAAAACCGGCGAAGTAACAACCATCGCGGACCCCCGCGGGGCGCGCGACCAGCGCTGCCCCGCCGGCAGACAGACCATCGGCGGCGCCCCGCGGGGCGCCGTCCGCGTGACCGAACAACAGGACCCTGATGCATACCTGGACTCTCATGCTCGTGCTGCTCGGCGCGGCAGCGCTGGCGTATCACGTCGGCCGCAAGCGCGCCATCGCCACCGCCGGCGGCAGCGAACGGATCAACACGCTGCACTCGCTGCCCGCGTACTACGGCTTCTATGCCGCGATGTGGGCGGCCATCCCGGCCGTGCTGCTGCTGGGTCTCTGGTTGGGTGTTCAGGATCAGGTGATCACCTCACTGGTGAAGGCCAGCCTGCCGCCGCAGAGCGTGGCGGAACTGACTCCGGGAGCGCTCGGACTGCTGATGAATGACGTCAAGAACGTCGCGTCCGGCAACATCGCCTCGGGGGCCGTGACTCCGGCCATCCAGACCGCCGCCGATCACTACGCCCGCCTGCAGAACCTGGCACGCTGGACCCAGTGGCTGCTGGTATTGGCCCTGTCGGTCGCCGGCATGGCATTCGCCTGGAGCCAGACCCGCCCGACGATGCGCGCCCGCAACCGGGTCGAGTCCGTGGTGCTCGGCGTGCTGATCCTGTTCTCGTCGATCGCGGTGCTGACGACGCTCGGAATCGTCCTGTCGGTAGTTTTCGAGTCCTGGCAGTTCTTCCAGAAGATCGCCCCGTCTGAATTCTTCCTGGGCACCCTGTGGAGCCCCCAAACCGCCATGCGCGCCGATCAGGTCGCGGCGGACGGCGCCTTCGGTGCGGTGCCGCTGTTCACCGGCACCTTGCTGGTTTCCTTCATCGCGATGGCGGTCGCTGTTCCCATCGGCCTGATGGCCGCCATCTACCTCTCCGAGTACGCCCCGCGCAAGGTGCGCTCGGTGGCCAAGCCGCTGCTCGAAATTCTGGCCGGCATCCCGACCGTGGTGTACGGCTTCTTCGCAGCCCTGACCCTGGCGCCGGTGATCCGCGACCTGGGTGAGCAACTGGGTTTCGCGGTCGCCTCCGAGAGCGCACTGGCGGCCGGTCTGGTGATGGGCATCATGATCATCCCCTTTGTTTCATCACTCTCAGATGACGTGATCAACGCGGTCCCCCAGGCCATGCGCGACGGTTCCTATGCCCTGGGCGCCACCCAATCGGAGACGATCCGACGGGTCGTGATCCCCGCCGCCCTGCCCGGCATCGTCGGCGGTGTCCTGCTGGCGGTGTCCCGCGCCATCGGTGAAACCATGATCGTGGTCATGGCCGCGGGGCTCACGGCCAACCTGACCGCCAACCCGCTGGCCAGCGTCACCACGGTCACGGTGCAGATCGTCACCCTGCTGACCGGCGACCAGGAGTTCGACAGCGCCAAGACCCTGGCGGCGTTTGCCCTGGGCCTGACCCTGTTCCTGGTCACCCTGACCCTGAACATCATCGCGCTGCACATCGTGCGTAAGTATCGAGAGCAATATGAATAATCCGGCACCGGCCGCGAGTGCGCCGCCGCCCGCCCCCGCGCGGCGCACGATCGATATCGTCAATGCCAGTCTCAAGCGGCGCTATGCCCGTGAGGCACGCTTCCGCTTCATGGGCGCCGCCGCGGTCTTCCTGGGGCTGTTGTTCGTCGCCGTGCTGTTCGGAGATATCGTAGCGAAGGGCTATACGGCCTTCGCCCAGACCTACATCCAGGTGCCGGTCTATTTCGACCCCGCCACCCTGGACCCGGACGGCAACCGCGACCCAGAGACCCTGGCCAACGCGGACTACCTGGGGCTGGTGAAGGCGTCACTGCGGAAACAGTTTCCGCAGGTGACCGGGCGCCCCCAACAGCGCGAACTCTATGCCCTGATCAGCGCCGGAGCCCCCCAGCAGATCCAGGCCATGGTGCGCCAATACCCCTCGGTGCTGGGGACGACACGGGATGTCTGGCTGATCGCCGGGGCCGATGTGGACATGCTGGTCAAGGGCCAGATCGACCGCGAGCTGCCCGAGGCCGACCGCCGCATCAAAGACAGCACCCTGACCCTGGTGGATCAACTCGAGACGGACGGACGCATCGAGCGGCGTTTCAACACCGGCTTCTTCACCAACGGCACCTCGCGTGAACCGGAATTGGCGGGCATCGCCGGAGCACTGGCCGGGACCTTCTATACCCTGGCCCTGACGCTCCTGCTGTCCTTCCCCATCGGCGTCGGGGCCGCGCTCTACCTTCAGGAGTTCGCCCCCAAGAACCGCTGGACGGACCTGATCGAGGTCAACATCAACAATCTGGCGGCGGTGCCGTCCATCGTCTTCGGCTTACTCGGGCTCGCGGTCTTCATCAACGTCTTCGGCGTGCCGCGCTCGACACCGCTGGTGGGCGCCCTGGTGCTGGCCCTGATGACCCTGCCGACCATCATCATCGCCAGCCGTGCCGCGCTGCAGTCGGTCCCGCCCTCCATTCGCGAGGCCGCGCTCGGGATCGGTGCCTCTCCCTTGCAGACCCAATTTCACCATGTGTTGCCGCTCGCCCTGCCAGGCATCATGACCGGCGCCATCATCGGCATGGCCCGTGCACTGGGCGAGAGTGCGCCGCTGCTGATGATCGGCATGATCGCCTTCATCGTCGACAGTCCCCAGGGCATCACCGACTCCGCCACGGTGTTGCCGGTACAAATCTATCTGTGGGCGGACAGCCCGGAGCGCGGCTTTGTCGAGCGCACCTCCGCGGCCATCCTGGTCTTGCTGGGCTTCATGGTCGTGATGAACCTGGCCGCCGTCCTGCTGCGCCGCCGCTTTGAGCGGCGCTGGTAACACCGGATGCGTCCCACCCACCCAATTCGAGATCCGTTATGAATGCTTTAGCCAGTGAGATCGTCCGTGATACCAGTGCCGTGAGTGCCGCCGATTTGGCTAAGGGCGGCCACTTCAGCGGGACCATCGGCGATATCACGACCCCCGACCCACGCATGGTCTGCCGCGAGGTGAACGTCTGGTACGGTGACAAGCACGCCATCAAAGATGTGAGTCTGGACATCGGCAACCATCAGGTGGTGGCCATGATCGGCCCCTCGGGCTGCGGCAAGTCCACCTTCCTGCGCTGCCTGAACCGGATGAACGACACCATCGACGGGTGCCGGGTGCGGGGCTCGATCACCCTGGACGGCCAGGAGATTTACGACAAGGGGCTGGACCCGGTGCCCTTGCGCGCCCAGGTCGGGATGGTCTTCCAGAAACCGAATCCGTTCCCCAAGTCCATCTACGAGAACGTCGCCTATGGGGCGCGTATTCACGGCCTGACCAACTCCAAGGCCGAGCTGGACGCGCTGGTGGAAACCAGCCTGCGCAAAGCCGGCTTGTGGAACGAGGTCAAGGACCGTCTGGATCAGCCCGGCACCGGACTGTCCGGCGGTCAGCAGCAGCGCCTGTGCATCGCCCGCACCATCGCCGTGTCTCCGGAAGTGATTCTGATGGATGAGCCCTGCTCGGCGCTGGACCCGATCGCCACCGCCATCATCGAGGAGCTGATCGACGAACTGCGTGAGCAGTACAGCATCGCCATCGTCACCCACTCCATGCAGCAGGCCGCCCGTGTCTCCCAGCGTACCGCCTATTTTCACCTGGGTGACCTGGTGGAGGTCGGCGAGACCACCCAGGTCTTCACCAACCCCCGACACAAGCTGACCGAGGATTACATCACCGGACGGTTCGGCTGATGGCCGCCGCACCGTCCGGCGGGTCTCCCCAAGGAGGCGCCAAGACGATCGGACACCCGCATCGGGTGCGCGCCTATGATGAGGAGTTGACCCGCCTGCGCGGCCTGATTCTGGAGATGGGCGAGCGCACCGTCGAGCAGATCCAGGGTGCGGTCGGTGCGCTGTTGGGTCCAGACCCGAGCCCGGCCTATCGGGTGCTGGACCGCGAGCCCCAAATCGACTTCCTGGCGCTGGACGCAGACGAGGAAGTGTTCCGACTCATCGCGCGCCGTCAGCCCACCGCGGTGGATCTACGCATCGTACTCGCACTGGCACGAATCGCCGCCGAGGCCGAACGGGCCGCCGACAAGGCCGCGCGCATCGCCAGCCGCGCGCTTGAGTTCCGCGCGGACGACACCCCGTTACCGCCCCCGATCCAGGACGCGTTGCGGGCCTTGGACGAGGTGGTCTGCTGCGCTTTCGAACGCGGCGTCGCGGCCGTCTCGCGGTTCGACATCGACCTGGCCGTCGCCATCTTCGAGGACGAGGCCGAGATGCGCTCCGCGGCCGGCACGCTGCACCGAACGCTGATCGCGCCCACCAACTCGCCCCTTCCGGCGGTCAAACTCGCCCCGCTCGTCATCGTCGCCCACACACTGGAGCATGTCGGCAAACACGCGTGCGCGATCGCCGAACAGGTCATCTATGTGGCCGAGGGCAAGGACGTGCGCTTCCGCAATCGGGAAATCCTGGTCGAGGCACTGCGCCATCGCGGGGGTTAGGTACCTGGAGCACGCGGCTTGGTCAGTCGCGGATAAGCCATAGAAAACACGAAATAAAGAGGGGCTTTTCCGTTCGATCCACTGGAGCCGAATGGGCCTATAATTTCAAGAGTAGCGCCGTCGCAGCTTTGGTCATCGTTCCGGACAGCGTTCGCGGCCTCGATCAAGATTCCGGCCACTTGGGCTCGCCGGGTGCGTAGTCAGGCCATCCTGGCCTGACACCGTCAGGGCTGGAAGCCCTGACTACGCACGCCGCTGGCCGGGATTACGATCAAGGCCACGTTCGCCGTGGCTCAGGGGCGGAAATTTCGTCCACAGATGACACAGATGAACACAGATTCTTTCTTCATCTGTGAACATCTGTGGCATCTGTGGATAAATCCGGGTGAGCGTTTTAGCCGGAGCGGCGATCATGGCCGCCGCCGAATGTGTTCCATGCCCCATACCTGAGACACGCGATGTTACCGCAACCCAAACCCCATCTGACCTTTGAGGACTGGCTGGAAGCTGAGCGCGCATCCCTGGAGGGCCGCAGCGAATATATCGACGGCGAGGTCTTCGCGATGACCGGGGCGAGCGCGGCCCACAATGCGATCGTAAGAAATATTAGCGGTTTACTTTGGATGCAGATGAAAGGCCGCCCCTGCCAGGTCTACGCCAACGACATGAAGGTGCGCGTCCGTACCTCCAATACAGGGGCCTATCCGGACCTGGTCGCCTTTTGCGCCGAACACGAATTCCAAGACAACCGCCGCGATATCCTGCTCAACCCCAGCCTGATCGTCGAGATCCTCTCCGGTTCCACCGAAGCCTATGACCGTGGCGACAAGTTCGCCCTCTACCGCCAAATCCCGAGTCTGCGGGAATACCTCCTAGTCTCCCAACATCAGGTCGCGGTGGATCTCTTTACCCGCAGCGAGGACGGCCGTTGGACCCTCACGGATTTTTCCGACCTGAACGACTCGATTCACCTGGCCAGCGTGGACTGCACCCTGGACTTGGCGGAGGTCTACGATAAGGTTGAGTTCGTGCCCGCATGATGCGGCGCGTTGTCGTTGGCGTCGGCGATTCCCCGCTTGGGTCGATCGCCGAGTTTTTGATCATCATCCCGGCCATCCCGCCGGGCCGGAACGGGGCTGACCCGGCGGTGCGGACAGGCCGCCAGCGGCCTGCGTTCACGCTCGCCAACACTTCGAAAAATGATCTACAATTCACCCCAATAGCGCTCTCGGGCGCCGTGCGGACCCCCACGGATGCCCGGTTGGTGCCGCATCGAACGGCCGCCCGGGTGCACAGACGCCGCCCGTCAGCGGCCGGCGACCCGAGGCGCGGGGATACAATCGCCTCTCGAAAGACGGCGGCGACCGCAGCGGGCATCGTGCCAGGATCGGACTGGTCCAACAAACGTTTATCCTTCGTGCGCACCAAGCGTCGCGCCACGACCGGGGATCAGCGTGGCGCGCACGACGGATCAGCGCTTAGTCGTTAGGTCTCACAACAAGACGCTCCTTCGTGCCACCAATCCCAATACCAAAGCCCTCAATCCTCGACGGCTGCACGCGCCTTGGGGCGTTCAGTGGAGAACGCCGTTGGAGATCGCCTGGGGGCGACCGCCTATATACTTGGGACTCGCTTCACGGAGAAGTCGAGGTCTACAACGCGCGAGGGCGGCACCTTGGCGTGCTCGACCCTGTCACCGGCAAGCTTGTGAAGGACGCCGTCCCTGGGAGAAAGATTGATGTCTAGCTTCATTGAACTCTGCTTGCGGGGAGATCGTCTGCCAGAGGAAATCGATGACTATGTCGATGCTTGGCACGATGGACCGGCTGGCCCTCCACTACATAGGTTTCTCGGAATGACCCGATCCGAATACAACCTTTGGGTCCTGGATCCGGATGTGCTTCCGTTCATCTTGGATGCTCATCGAACCAGCGGAGATGCGGCGGATTTGATTGAGCAATTCAGCGCACTACCAATGGCCGCGCGAGCCGAATCGTCGGGGAAAGCCCGAGAGTTGGCACGCTGGCTAAAGGATCAGGGACTGTGGGACTAACAATTAGTGCACCGGTCCGGTTCGCTCAGCGCCTGACAGCAAAGTACGAACTTACGCTGCCGGTAGACGTGCGCTCCATGCTGAAGCGCTATGCAGATGTAGTCGAAACTCGTATTCCAATCAGAGGAGTCGATGGCGTCTGTTTGAACCTTAAGGTCCCCGGGAAGAGACCTCGTGTCATTATCAACTCTTCTAACCCACCACTCCGGAGAAGATTCACAGAGGCGCACGAGCTAGGCCACATAGTCATTCCCTGGCATAAGGGTACTATCGTCGATCACCTAGATCCGGAGCATGTCGAGTCAAGTGATGACTACTGGGTGTTCGAGGAAGAAGCCAATCAGTTCGCCGCAGAACTCCTGATGCCCTCACCTTGGCTCGGCAAGCTCATTGAATCCACTCCAAATCTCAGCACGGCACACAAGCGAATATGCGAGCGCTGCGAAGTATCAGCTCTTGCTGCGTCCAGGCGCCTCGGCTCGCTTCTTCCGGAGAACATAGTTTTTGTTTGCCAGAAGGACAACGAAGTAGAGTTTTCCGGCCGGACAAGAGGCACCCTAGCCCATGCTCCTTCGTGGCGAACTCCCTTCGATACTACATCTTTCGCGTACGCCACAAAGCACTACGTATCGACGCTGGACACACGTCAGCTGCATTGGTGGATTCTTCCCGACCAGGTCGATGAAGTTTCAAATGACCCCCGTCCCTGGCGCGAGATACTCGATGCAATAGTCGAAAATATTGGGGTCGATGTTGAGGATAGAAAACGATTTAAGATGTCTGTCAACGGAGTGCTTTCCGCCGCAAACAGTGCTATGAAGCAACATGGCCCACATACAGCAGCATCGGTAACTGCTGCGTGTATGCAGCGATTCCATGACAGAGACGATCTGCGGAGTTTTGCCACGCATCCAAACTTCATGGATTTCCTAATAAAGCGGGCCACGGAGTTGACGCAGTGAGACCGAACCCCCAGAGGGGCAAAGGGGCAAAGGGGAGAAGTGGAATGCCTTCCCGGTCGGCAAACCAGAACAGATCGAAACCAAAGTTCGTTGGTTCCGTGCGTGGCGATCGAAGCTTTTTTTATTTGATCTCACCGATCTGCGAGACATCCAGGTTCTGCAACTCAACCACCCGCTCGGGGGTGTAACCCAAGCCGGCGTAGTCCATGATGCCGTTCGGGGCATGGCAGTCGGCACACTGCCAGGCGTCTTTCTTGATCCCGTGGTTGATCATCAGACTGCCCATCTGACGCATCCAGTGCGGCTCGACATTCACCAGCTTTCCGTCCACCAGCGGGTACCTGGCGTCCCAACCCTGAGTTACGCCGAAGTAGGACATGAACTCATCCATCATGTAGAGCTTGAAGGGCGTCTGATACATCCGCACTACGATGGGGTCCTTGATGGATTGGATGACCGCGGCCGCGCTGTCACCGGATTCATAGTAGGTCGCGTAATCGAACGGCAGGATCATAGCCCCGAAAGGTCCCTGATTCCCCATATCCTCATACATCATGGCGTTAAAGACCTTGAATGGGTAGATCCGGCTCTCGCCCTCGTTCATTGCCCGGCGCAGGTTCTGCTGGATCATCTCCTGCCGCCTGGCGAGCATCGCCGGCGCGAGTTGGGATAGCGGCTCGGTCGCCATTGTCACATAGGCACCCACGTCGATGTTCGGATACGCCTTCTTGAGTTCCTCAACATTGGCACGGACGGCCGCGAGCGCCTCCGGATCGGTGATGCGTACCAGCTGATTCATCAAGGGGTTATAGTCTATGGCGCCATTCGGATTATTACCCAGGGCATTGGCGAGAAAGGTGCCGTTGCCGTTGAACCACAGGTAGATAAAGCCCTTACCAGCTTGACCCGAACGGTAGATGTCGGTCGGGATAAAAATCCCTTCCTCCGCGTCCCAGGTGGGATGGACCCAATCACGCAGCACGACATTATTGTCTTGCAGTGACTTGATGTGGCAGGTCTCACACGCCAGCCGGGCGATATGTCCGTTCAGCAGGGCCTTGTAATCGGCATTGTTGTGCGGCGCGCGTGAATGGCAGGACTCACAGGAGACCTCCTTGCCGGGAAGATCATTGGCCACCAGATCGACACCCTTGCGGCCGCGCGGAATCCGGTGGCCTTCCGGAACATGGCAGTCGGTGCACTGAATCTTGGCCGCGGCGTGGACATCATCCTCCGGGCTGAAGGGATTGCCGCGCTTGGCCCCGCGATGCAGCAGGCGCCGGTTCTCATGACCCAGGGCCTGGGCAGCCTGATTATGGACATAGGCATCACCGCCCATGTTGTGCTGATGACAGCGCAGGCAGTTGGCGTTGGTCACCGGCTTCACGGTGAGCGCGGCGGCAAGACTGCGGTCCTGATTCCAGCGCCGCCCGCCCTGGTCCTGGATGACATAGCGCTGATTCATATCGTACTGCGCGGCGTGACAGATCAGGCAGTCAATGCCTTCCTTGGCGTTGGTCGGTACATCCCCCACGGGCATCATCGTCTCGGTGGCCGGCTGGTAATTGCCGCCGATATGGCATTGGCCGCAGCCTTCGCTGCGCAGTTCCACCTCGCCCGGCTTGTCTTCCGGCCGGCTCTTGACCAGCGCGGCCCAGCCGGTCCAGGAGAAGCTGCCGGGGATACCGCAAGCGCGATTGATCTTACCCACCGGAATCTTGCGCGACCCCGGCCCATTGACCTGGCGTCCGTCATACCCGTAGGTCGAGAAGCCGCCGGAGTCGCTCTGGAACTTGAAATGCACCGAGTCGACCAAGTTCTGCAGGGTGTCGACCTCCGTGCGGCTGCCGTCCCCATGCTCCACCGGCATCCGCGCATGGCAGCGCAGACAGGTCTCGGGTCCGGCGTAACGACGAATGCCGGCGTCGCGGAAATACTTGATATGCGGATAATCCGTGTCACGCAGGAACGAATCCGTATTCATCAGGATTTCCATCTTGACCTGGCGCGCGAAGGGGTCCTGCTGATCCGAGACCTGCTCCGCAGCCTTGGCCTCGCGCGCGGCCAGGGTGAGTGAGCGGGCGAGCGTCTCGAATTCCTCCGGGCTGACCTCCTGACTGCTGGCAAAACTCAGTCGGGGATTGGACTCGCCGACATACCACTGGAACAGGACCGGATAGAGGAACTGGTAGGCCAGCCACAACGTCAGCAGCACCGCCAGACCGATCAGCAGACGCTTGCGCGCGGCCTTTGACAAGACATGCGACAATGAACCTGTCATACGTCCTCCCGATGCCAACCGGTGATCATCGCCCGATGGTTGGAGAACAGGGTGGTGCCGGTGGTAATGATGTAGAGGTGGGTTAACAGGAAGAGCACCAGCAGGTAGGCCACCGTCAGATGCGTCATCGCAACGACCCAGACGCTGCCGATACCAAACAGGGTCTCCGGCAGATAGGGGACCAGCAGGAAGGCCCAGCCGCTGACGATCAAGAGCGGCATCAGGGCGTACATCACGCCAAGATAGGTCAGCTTCTGCAGCTCGTTGAACTTCTCGGATTCACTGGGATGAAAGGGATGGGGCGCGTTGCGAAAAATGCTGATGGCGTAGTACCGGGACTGCTCGGTCATCCGCGTCAGCCAACCCCGCCAGTGGATACGATAAAAACGGCCGTTAGCGGTCACCAGATTCCCCACCACGAAGACGATCCATCCCAGCGTGAGCAGGATTCCGGCGACATTGTGCACCGGCCGGGCGGTTTCGAAGGCGAGCAGCCAACTGACGTCGGAGAAATGCATACTCGCCCCGGACAGGATCAACACCAGGAACAACAGCGCATTGATCCAATGCCAGGCCCGGACCCACAGCGAATAGAGATAGAGCGCGTTCATGCTTGACTCCTCTTGGCCAGATAGGCCCGGTAGCGGCCCACGCCATGAGCGATCAGGCCCAGCAGAGTGAGCCCGAGCAGGCCCAGCGCCAGTCGGTCGATCAGGACGTTGCTGCTCATGCCAACCACATAGGCTTGATTGAACACCGCCGTTGACAACAACCCCTGGCTGGCCATCGTCTGCGCGGAGCGGTAGGAATAGAGCTGATTGAGCAGGGTCGAACCCTTGGAATGGCAATCGTCGCAACTGCGCACCCCCTGTCCGGCGGGGAGGATCTCATGAGAGGGCAACGCGGACTGCCGGGTATGGCAATCGAGGCAGCGCACCGCCTGCCAGTGGGCTTCCCGATTCGGCAGCCAGGCGTGGCTGACCTGGGTCGGGTCCTGGAACGCCGTGTGGCAGGACATGCAGACCCGATTGTGCCCCTGCACGATCTGCTCGATGGCTTCGCCGGACTGGGTGGCACGGAACACGTGCGCGTTGTGACAGGAAAAACAGGTCAGCTTTTGCTGTTTCAACCCCGGCGGTTGTCGGTCCGGGTTCTCGCGCACGTGGACGCTGCGGTCGAACTCGGCCTCGACGGCTTTGAAGCGATAGCGCTCGAACTTGGGATCATCGTCGTGGCAGCCCGCGCAGGTCAGGGCCTCATCCGCCGACCCCTGGCGGTGGGGGTAACGCACATAGCTCTTCTCATGGCAACTGGTACAGGCCAGCGCGGCATGGTTGGATTGGGCGAAGCGGTCGCGGTCGATGTGGAGATCCCGGATGGCACCGGTCGCCGGGTCCCGGTACGCGATGGTCGCCATCTGATGACACACCAGACACGCCTTGCGCTCGGCGGCTTTCTGCGCGTCGTTCTGGACATCCGCAGCCGGCACCTGACCCGCACCAAGCAACGCCGACACCGCCAGCAGACTCCGGATCGATCCGCGACCGGAGCGGTTCAGCCACCCGGCCAACCGCGGTCGGGCGCCCGGAGGCATCGTGCGGGGTGCCACCGGACCCTGCCGAAACGAGCCGGCTGAATCACTGGAGAACCCGGTTCGAAAAATCGCTGCAAGGGCTGACTCAGGCATGGCACTCAACAACTCAGGGCAATGCACGATGACTTCTCCGTATGACCGCGACGTCAGGCACATTAGAGTATGGATCAGTCTCCGAAACCGTCACTGCCGTTGAAGCTCAGGCGCCGCCGGCCGGACGGCCGTGGCGGCGGCTGGCGCGCCGCTCACGCAACTGGATCAGGGTCCAGATCGGACCCGAGACCGCATACCCCACGAAGCCCAGGAACAGCACCACGGGGGGATGGATCAGGATCAGAGCAATCGCCAACATCACCACCACGGCCAGCAGAAAGGACACCCGTCCCTGGACGTCGAGTTGCTTGAAGCTCCAATAGCGGAAGTTGCTGACCATGAGCAGTCCCGCCCCGGCCGTCAGGAAGGCGGCGAGCCAGGAGACATAGGACGGATCGATGCCCTGGTCGGCACCGATCCAGACGCCGCCGGCCACGATGGCCGCGGCAGAGGGGCTGGGAAGCCCCTGAAAGAAGCGTTTATCCGCGGTTCCCACCTGCGTGTTGAACCGGGCCAGGCGCAAGGCCGCGGCCGCGCAATAAACGAAAGCGGCAAGCCAGCCGACTTTGCCGAGCCCACCCAAGGCCCAATGGTAGGCGACCAGGGCCGGGGCGACCCCGAAGGCCACCATGTCCGACAGGCTGTCATACTCGGCCCCGAACGCGGTCTGGGTGTGGGTCATGCGAGCCACGCGCCCGTCGAACCCGTCGAGCAGCATGGCCGCGAAGATGGCGATAGCCGAGGCTTCGAACCGCCCCTGGGTGGCCGCGAGCACGGCGTAGAACCCGGCGAAGAGTGCCGCGGTGGTGAACAGATTGGGCAGCAGATAGATGCCGCGGGGACGTTTACGAGGAACTGGGGTTTCTTCCATACAGGTGCTACCGGGCCGAACGACTTGGGGCGCGAGTATAGCCGGGGATGGGCACGGAGCCCTAAGGAAACCCGGCGGCCAGGAGTCCAGGGCTTCAGCCCTGGCCCCCCGCCGCCGCGCCAAGGCTGAAGCCTTGGACTCCTGGCTATCAGACCTAGTTGCGCCGGCGGACCGCTAGAAATCATCCTCCACCGCCAACTCCCGGAAATCGGGATAACCCCGAAACTGGGCTTTCAACTGCTCGCTCCCCATCGCATCCAACCAATCGTGAAAGCTGGAGAACGGCCATTCTCCCAGGCGAGCCACATAGCCGTGCTTCACCGGATTCCAGAGGAGGTAATTGAGGTGACGGTAATAATCCTGCTCGTCCCGTGGACAGTAGTCCCAGTAATTCCACCACACCGGCAACGCACAACCGGTGCGCTGACGGATCGCAAAACCGGTCTGTCCGTGAACAGCCCGCATGATCCGCGGCAGATCGCACCCGCGCCGGCTCGTCGTCAACAGGTGGTAATGGTTGTCGAGGATGACCCAATGGGCGAGCGCCCAGCCAGCCTGGCCGAGCACTTCACTGAAGGTCGCCAGCAAATGATCCTTGGCCTGGTCATCCAGCAAATGCCGTTTCTCATGGATCGCGCCGGTAAGGAAGTACCAGTGATCGTCGAGTAGCAGATGCGCGGGAACATGGAGTCCGCGGGTTAACATGGAGGGCACGCCGTCGAGTGCGTTGTCATCTGGAACACTCGGAAATCATAGCCTAAGGGCACCGGGACGGCGGCCAGGAGTCCAGGGCTTCAGCCCTGGTTCCCCGCCGCCGAGCCAAGGCTTAAGCCTTGAACTCCAGGAGGATGCGCTCAGCGCAGGAAGGCGCCGTCCGTCCCCACCTTGCCGGGTCCGTCGAGGACGTAGATACCGGCGGAGTTGGCGTGCACGCTGAAGCTCAGCCGCCCGCCGCTGACCTGCACCTCGCGGCCGGTCACGGCATCGCGGTAGATGCCGTCGCGCACTCCCTCGACCGTCACCGACTGGTCGGAACCGATGGCCAGCCCGATCACGGCGTAGCTGCCCTCGCCCGACAGGTCGCGGACGAAACACATGCCGCTGCCCCACTCGCCCACCTGGGTCATCTGCGCTTTCTGCAGCGCGGGGACGGCACGGCGAATCTGGTTGAGCCGCTTGATGTGCTGGTAGAGCGGGTGGGACTGGGTCCGGCCGATCTGCTCGTCGGTCAGGTGATCGCCGAAATAGGCGCGCCCGGTCTGGTCCAGGGTATCTTTTTCACCCTCGACATCCTGGGGGGCGCCCCGCATGAAGGCGATCTCCTCACCGTAGTAAAGGCAGGGGATGCCGCGCGCCGTCCAGATCAGGTTATAGGCCGCCGCGGCCATCCAGTCATCGCCCTTGAAACGGAACTTGAAGTCATTGTCCGGGCCGACGTCATGGTTCTGCAGGAAGGTCACCAGGCTGGTCACGTCGCCGTAGATCCAGTCCATCGACAGAATCTGTGCCGTCCCGCCGTAGGTCCCCTTGCTCACCGTGTCGCGGAAGGTGGAGAAAAGCCCGAAATCGAGCACTGAGAACCCCGAGTCGCTGCCCGCGTTGGGGTCGCGCGGGTCATGCCCCAGGCGCGTATACCACCAGGGCCTGATCTGGCTGGGACCGTTGTCGCCGCCGCCCAGGTCGCCCCAACCATAGCCCTTGACCAGATTCTCGCCGAAGACGAAAAGCCCCGGCTTATGGGCCTTCCAGGCATTGACGTATTCGAGCAGGTTATCGCGTTCCACATGCTTCACGGTGTCGATGCGCAGCGCATCCACACCCAGGTCCAGATAGCCGTTGATGGCCCCGATCAGATAGTCCTTCACGTTTTGCCGATTGGTGGCCAGATCGATGCAGTCGCCCGCCAGGTGCTTGTGCTGCAGCGGATGGGTGCTTTCCCAATCGCCGCCGCAAATGAAGCCTTCCTGGTGGTACCACTCCGGGTCCAAGTGGTTGGCATCCACCCCGAAGAAGCGCCCGGGGTTAAAGCCGGCCTTGGGCACGGTCTCGCCGGTCTTGGGGTCGACCAGGGGCTCGCGCCCCTCGGGGTCGGACAGATGGCGCTCACGCCACCAGTCGGGAGCCAGCGGGTTATCGATATCATCCCGGTTCGGCCAGGCATAGTTGCCGAGGTTACCCTGATAGGGTCCGTGATTCACCCGCCCCGGCGCGGAACCCTGCGGCACATAGTATTTGATCGGCAGATGGTCGATGTGGACCTGACCGCGGATGCCGTACTGACAGGAATGGTTCAGCACCACGTCCTGGATGATCTTGATGCCCTGGGCGTGGGCCGCGTCGATCAGGTCCCGATAGGTGGCGCCGGGCGACTCCAGGCGCGGGTCGACACGGGTCCAGTCATAAGGGTGATACCCGTGATAGTCGAGCCCGGAGCGGTTCTCGACCGGCGGGGTGATCCAGATCGCCGTGAAGCCCAGGTCGCGGAGGTAGTCCAACCGCGCGATCAACCCCTTGAAGTCCCCGCGCCAATGCGGATCAACCGCCTGACCCGCCGCGTCGAAACGGATCCGGTCGCGGCAGAAAAAGTTGTTCGACGGGTCGCCGTCGTAGAACCGCGTGGTGATCAGAAAATAGATGGTCTCCTCGCGAAAATCGGTGCGTTCTCCGACCGGAGCCAAAGAGGCGTCCGCGCTCCAGGCGACCAAGGGCACCGACGGCGGCGCGGCGACCGGTACCGCGGGCGGCGGCGCGACCGCGCTGACGGCCGGCGCCTGATTGTGCCAGTGCCCCCGGGCATCCAGCCAACCATTGCGCTCGCGGACATGATCCGCGGTCTGGTGACCTTGACCGTCATTGAAAATCAGACGCATCACGCGGGTATTCGGGAACCGGTACAAGTACCAGCCCGCCCGCTCGGGGTCGGGCTGCATCGGCACGCCGGGCCACCCGCTGCCCCCGCCGCCAGGCGCGCCATCCCACCAGTGGATATAGAGGGGTTCGGCCCAGCCCGCGGGGCATTCGCAGCCGACAATCAGATCCTGGTTCGGGGGCGGGGTATGGTTCGATGTGGGCATGAACGATCCTTAGGTCGAATAGATGAGCCAGCGGAAATCGGCGTCGTCGGACGATGCCCGGGCTGACCCGCGTGTCTGCAATTGCAGGGAGGCAACGGCGTTGATGGAAGGTTCCCGACAGTGACGAACCCGTTACGGTCCCATCAAGCCGCTAACCGGACCCGTACCAAGGTACCACCGACAGCGCCGTCGGTGAGCACGAGATCACCCCCATAGGCACGACAGATCTCGTGAACCACGGCCAATCCGATGCCGTGCCCGGGGGTGGACACATCCGCGCGCGCGCCGCGCTCGATCACCGCGCGCACCTGATCCGGCGGAATGCCGGGGCCGTCGTCCCTGACCCACAGCACCAGCATCCCTCCCTCCCGCCGACCGCCAACTTCAACCTGAGCCCGGCACCACTTATAGGCATTGTCGAGCAGGTTGCCGAGCACCTCCAGCAGGTCGCCCTCGACCCCGCGAAAGACGAGCCCAGGCTCCAGGTCCAGGGTGGCGGCGACGGCGCGTCCGGCGTGCAGCTTGGTCAACGTGGCAATCAGCCGCCCCACGATCTGCGCGACCGGCACCGGCGCGGCCAGCGCGGTCAGGGATCGCGCGCGGGCGCGCTCCAACTGATAGGCGACGATCGCGTCCATCCGGTGAATCTGCTCCGCGAGCCGCGCGGCCAGCGCGGGCTGCAACGACGTCTCGCCCAGCGCCCCACGCAGCACCGCCAACGGGGTCTTCAGGCTATGCGCCAAGTCGGCCAAGGCATTTCCCAGCCGAGTCTGGCGGGCCGACTCGTGAGCCAACAATGCATTGAGATTGTCGGTGAGTGCGCGGAGTTCCCGCGGATAGACACCATGCAGGCGGTCCTGCGCCCCGGCCTCGCACGCGGCGACCTCGTTCGCCACCCGCCGCAGCGGCGCTAGCCCCCAGCGCAACGCCAGCAGCAGGGCAGCGAGCAGAATGATCGACATGACCCCCAGCCAGCCGGTCAGGCTGCCGCGAAATCCGGCCAGTTCACGCCGGTACTCGGTCAGGTCCTCGGCCACGCTGAAGGTGTAGGCGCGAGGGGCCGGGCCGATCGTCCAGAGGACCCCGTAACCCTCTACAAAATAAGCGTTGCCGACCCCGTCGCGCGCTTCGTGAAAGCGGCGTTCGCCCGGCGCCAGACCGATCGCGAAGGGGATGCGCTGATCAATGGCCGAGACCGAACGCCATACCGCCCGGCCCGCGCCGTCACTCACCTGCCCATAGAGCCCCGAATCAGGCAGACTGAAGCGGGCCTCGGCCAACTCGCGGGGCAGGGTCAAGCCGTTGTCGTCAGCATCCGCCGCCGCCATCAGCAGGTAGACCTGCCCCAGCAGACGCTCCTCGCGCGCCGAGCGGGCACTGGCCTGAAAGGCGCGCTCCAGGGCCAGACTGGCGAGCACCATGAACACCACCAGCACCAGGGCGGCAACCGCCGTGACCCGCGTCTGCAGCGAGCTCACACCGGGTCATTCCCCAGGACGAAACGATAACCCCGGCCTCGCAAGGTCTCGATCGGCGCCAGGCTGCCGTCCGGATCCAACTTGCGCCGCAAGCGCCCGAGCAGCACTTCCAACACATTGCTGTCCCGGTCCTCGTCGTGGGGATAGAGGTAGTCCGCCAACTCGCGCTTAGACAGCACCCGTCCGCGTTCGGTCATCAGCCGCTCCAGGAGGCGGAATTCGAAGTCGGTCAGATCCACCGGCCGGCCGTCCACCGTCACCCGCTGCCCGGCGCGGTCCAGACGCACCGGACCGGCGATCAACGCAGCGGTCGCCGCACCCGCGGCACGGCGCAGCAGGGCGCGCAGCCGGGCCAGCAACTCCTCCATCTCGAACGGTTTGGCCAGATAGTCATCCGCCCCGGCCTCCAATCCCTCGACCTTGTCCTGCCAGCGGCCGCGGGCGGTGAGCACCAGCACCGGGAGGCGGTTGCCGGCCGCGCGCAGGCGGCGGATGATCTCGATTCCAGGCATCCCCGGCAGGCCCAGGTCCACCACCGCCGCATCGAACGGGTACTCGGTCGCCAGATAGAGCCCCTCGTCGCCGTTCCCGCTGTCGTCCACCCGAAAACCCTCGCGGACCAGCCGGTCGGTCAACTGCGTGCGCAACGCCGCCTCGTCCTCGATCACCAGGATACGCATCGGGTTCTCGCGGCAGTGGACACCAGCGGGGCTCAGCCCCCGGAACCGGCGATGAAAACCATCCGAACCTCACCCGACGGAGTGAGGACCTTGACCTGATAGCCGCCGCTGGTTTCACGGACCGAGAGCACCTTGCCGCCCGTCTGACGCCGCGCCGCCTCGGCCGCCTCGGCCGCTGAGGAGGCGCCGCCGCCCCGGCCGACCAGCAGGAGCGGATCCACGACCGCCGCCACCGGCGGGGCCGCGCAGACGCCGACCGGCCCGGCCAGGACCGTCAGGGAGAGGACGACGAACAGGATGGGAGTGGGCTGCATGGGAAGGTCGAGTGTCGGTATCGGCCGGATGACCGGGAATGTAGCATAGCCTCCGCCGTACCGCGGCCCGCGTCGACAGGCCGCCAGCCAACCTGACCAGGGCCGGTATTACCAGTTACGGCGCAAGATCACGGTCACACCATTCCCCAAGCCAAAGCCGGGCACCATCACCGGTGCGGGACGCTCCACGTAAACCGGCTGGCGGATGACCACCGGACGCCGGTCGTCGTATCGGTACTTCGGACGATCGTGATGATGATGCCGCGGTTTGCGGTCGTGCCAGATCCGTTCCCCACGATCCCGATCCCAATCGCGCCGGTGCCCGTCACCCCAGTCATCGCCCCCACGCGCCGCCGCCAGCCCCGGCACCCCGAGCGCCACGGCCAACGCGACCGCCAGCGCAATCTTGAACCCCGTGTGTTTCTTCGTCATGGTTGCTTCGCTCTTCAGGTCGGCCAAGGCCCCGTGCCTCGACCCTTGAGCGCCATCTTAGGCCGGGGTTCCTGAACGCAGACTGAACCGGTGCTGACTGCGCTCTTGGAAACGAGCCAGAACCCTAATCCTGCCCGAAATAGACGCGCATGATCCGGAACGGCGGCACCGCACCCTCGACCCCGCCGTTGAGGAAGGGCGCGCGATGCAACTGGTTGACGGCAATGTAAAGCCAGCCGGGTTCGCCAAAGCTCAGCGCATCCGGCCACAGCAGCCGATCATCCTGCACCAAGGCATCCAGGCGACCGTCCGGACCCAGCACGGTGATGGCGTTGTTCCCCAGGTCAGTGAAATAGTGATGACCCGCGGTATCGGTCGCGGCCCCGTCCGAGACCGGCTTGGGGCCAGCCTTGGTGATCGCCGCGGCGATCACCGCATCCTTCGCCCCCTCCCGCAGCAACCGGGCCGGGACCTGGTACCAGGTTTCACCATTCATCGCCCCGAAAAAAAGCGTCTCACCGTCAGTGGATAAGGTGATGGGATTCAGCGCGATCCGGGCCGGCTTGACCTTCCCGTCATCCCCCCGCGGTCCGATCACCCGGCCCTCGACCACCAGGTCCACGTCTTCCGCCTGCAATGCCGGCGAAGCGGTAAAGCGCCGTGAACGTCGTTGATTGAGATCCAGGACCACCAGCGCGGGCGCCTGACTGCCGCCCACGTCTGCGATGTACACGAAGCCTCGCGCGTCATCCACCGCCAGGTCGTTAAGAAAACTTCCCGCCGGCCCGGTCTCCGGCGGAAAATCATAGCGAAAGACCGGCTTGCCGCCGGCGAGCGCAAAGGCCAGCAGTTTGGGCGTCTGGTGCGGCATCAGCGGCGGATCGCCTAGTCCATTGTCGAGCACCCATAGGCGCCCCTGGCGATCGACCCGGATGCCGAGCGCGCTGTTGAGCACCTCCGGACCCGAGCCGAAGGCCCCGTTCCAGGCCGTGTCGGGCCAGGGCCGGTAGCTTGCCGGCCCCGTGATCTCGATCAGTTGGGCGTCGGCCCGGCGAAACTGATGCACCGTGGCGAAAACCCGCCCGTCGGCAGTCACCGCCAGGTTGCCGGGGTTGATCGGCAGTTCCGCCACCACCTCGATCGAACCTGGAAGTTGTTGCTCATCCGCCCCGGCCGGGAGCGGCTGAATCAGTGGGAAAACAAACAGCAAGGCGGCGAATAGTGGGCGCATCAGGACTCCGGGTCGATTCTCAATCGGCTTACACCGGGTGAAAGGTTCGGCGCGGGGAATGGGGTCTGCCAAGCAACATTTCAAATGGGAATCCCGACGCTGATCAAGATCTCGACTCCGATCGGCTAACCGCCCGACACCCCGTCGAAGAAATCGACCAGCCCCGTTTCCAGCGAATACTCCGCCCCGAGGATGACCAACCCCTCTTCCTCGCACAGGCGCTCCAGGATCGGCGAACCGTGCCGCAGATGGTCGGCCGAGGCACGAATGTTCGCCCGCACCGCCTGACGCACCAGGGCGTCCGGGTGATGCCGCAACTCGGTCTCCAACAATCCCGCCACCGACGGACGCAGGCGGTCGACAATGGCGCGCAGATTCGGCGACTGACCCGCGGTGGGCTGCTGCAGCTCCTCCAGCGTCGCCAGAATCGCCCCGCACTGCGTATGACCCAGCACCACGACCAATCGCGTCCCGTAGCGTGACGCTGCGAACTCCACGCTGCCCACCTGCGACGACGCGACAATATTGCCGGCCACCCGGATCACGAACAGGTCGCCCAGCCCCTGATCAAAGACAAGCTCGGCCGGCACCCGCGAGTCCGAACACCCCAGAATGATGGCGAACGGCCGCTGACCCGCGGTCAATTCGAGCCGGCGCGTCTGCGTGGCAAGACTCTCCTGGCTGCGAATACTGGCCGCGAAACGGGCGTTCCCCTCGCGCAGACGGTCGAGTGCAACGGTGGCTGGGATCATGGGGGATTCACCAAGGTATCGGCTCCTCAGGGTGGACACACATCATTTACATTTCGCAGCGATTACCGGGCGTCGCCCTGCGACAATCTGCCTCGGGTTGGTAGAGATACGTTCCCGGGCAAATGCCGGATCTCGGAACACCATGCTCTCGTTCCATATCTTACGGCGTCGACTCGATGACTGGAAAGTCGTCCGCCGGTCGACCTGCGCCTGGCCGCAGTGGAACGAATGACCTGCCGCGCCGTCCAGGCCGCGAAAATCGACTTCGACTTGACCCCAGAGGCGCGTATCAAGAACCGCAGCGAGGCCAAGCGGCGCGCCGAGGACTTCTTCCGGATCGAGGCGAGTGTCGGGATGGACTGAGGGTCAAGCGACGTGGCACTATCTCAGTCGGCACCAACCACGTGTCGGCTTGCGATGCGTAAGGCTCATTAACAATCGTCACGGAAAAAATTAGGGGCTAAGGCAATGACCATCGAAGAGCAACTATTGGAAACCCTGCACCAGCTCCCACCGGAGCTGCAGGCGGAGGTAGTGGATTTCGCGACCTTCCTACGGTATCGAGCACCGCATCGGGGTCACTTTGACCCCGTGCAACTGGACCCGCTTCCCGTCTTGTCCGGTCGCGTTCCGACCGGCTGGAAGGACGCCATCTATGAGCCGCGCTGACCGAGTCTTTCTGGATGCCGGGATGTTCATCGGCGCCCTGCTGGCCGGCGATCCGCGGCACACCGAGGCACGCGGTATCGTCGAGGCAGCCCGTGAGGGTCGGCTCAACGCATGCACATCCGTGGGGGTGCTGGCTGAGGTCTATGCGGCGCTGACCTGGGTTGGCGCCCTTCCCCCACAGTTGCCCCAGGAAGCCGCAACGGCGGTGCGTGCTCTCGCCTCCTCGCCTTCTGCTATCGTGATTCTGGACACGGCACTTCCCGCCGGACTAAGGATGCTTGAATTGGCTGCGCGGCACGGGCTCACCGCCCGCCGAATCCACGACGCACGTCATGCGGCGACCGCGTTGGTCTGCAGTGTGTACCGGGTCTTCACCTACGATATCGAGGACTGGCGGATTTTTTCGCCGGACGGCATCGTCATCGCCGGTCCGCCATCGGTGTTGCAACTGCCCACCCATTAAGGCCGCAAGACGGTGAGGGCTGGGGAAGGGCTCCAGCGATTCAGCCCCTTGCCGGACGGAGGCCGCAGCCGCGAACGCATTCAACGCCGAATACAATACCGGAGTGCGCGGGTTCGAGTTTCGGCCTAATGGCAAATGGGGTAAAAAGGCCGACGTAGGTAAGGAAAAGCTGACTCTTCCTGTTTTCTTGTTGCGCCTGGCAAACAAATCGTTTCCACCGGCGGCAACGATTCGATGCAAGGACACAGTCGGCACTCCGGGAAACGGTCGCATACTGGCTAATCTGGAGAGTTCTGCTCGGCTCGAAAACCTGTTGCTGCGTATCGCGCAAGGTGCTCATCCTTCCGTTTTGGCACATATTCCTCCGAGAGACTCTGTTGAATTACGAGAGACCGAAGAGCCTGTTGCTCCGCTCGACGTCGACAACCTGGCGCCCGAGAACAGAGCGCCCTCCGGCGCGGGGTACGACGACGACCCAGCGGCCAGAAAAGTAATCGAAACCCATGCCGTGCAGCGAGCACGGGAATATTACGAACGACAAGGCTATCTGGTCACTGAACTCGGCAAACCTTTCGATCTTCTCTGCCAAAGATCAGCCGAAATACTTCATGTCGAGGTGAAAGGCTCCCGGTCTTCGATGCAAGAGGTCATATTAACCGCAAACGAAGTCAAGGACGCACGCGATCCGAGGTGGGTATCGGATCTTTATCCTGGTCGAAAATATTTCTTTGGCGGCAAACGGCCCGGAACATTACAAAGCAGCGGGCGGTCGCTGTCGCCGTGCAGGTGGTTGGATCCCCCAAGAGCAGCACTTGACACCCACTGAATATCGCTACAAGCTCCCGCCGATTCCGGAGGCCGATTAACCATGCGTAAAGGAGAATAGACAGCCTGCTCGCGTAGAGCGGATCGCCCTGCGGACATCGAACTCTGTGCGGAGGATGGGGTGAGGTCACGCAGTGAGGATGGGTTTAGGTCTCGTATCGTAGCACTCCGATGAGGTTCTTGCTTTTTGGTATTTCGAAGAACGGGAGGGCCTTGATCATCGTTCCGGCTAGCGACGGCCTGGCCGCAACTGGAGGTCAAGGCTTTAGCCGGTGGCGAGTCCAGAGATCTTGAAGAAAATCAGTGGTGCCTGCACGCCGGACCGGCCAAAGCCTCGACCTCCAGTGGCCGGAACGATGACCAAGGCCAACGGGAGATACCTCGTTACGATGCGCTTCGGAGACACGTGCACGAGCATCAAATTAGAGCCTAGCATACGGCCCAAGTGCTAGTACCTCGTTCCACCTAATATTGCAGGCAAAAAATATAACAACTCACTAATTATAAATCGCTTTTTATAGTTTTAGTTAGCAAATTAAGGCGGAATGGTCTACTAGCCCACCATCAGCAAACTCTGCGCCATTTGCAGGGCCGTCTCCCGCCGAGCCGGACCTCGGCTGTCACCCCCGCGAGTCGCTGGGCCAATAGCTCTCACTGAGGATGTCGCCGGCACGGTAGGGACAGTCCGTGGGAAACCCGGCGGCGCGGATGCCGGTCTCCTGGCTCGCAATATGGCGTGCGTCCGGATAGGACTCGTTGATTGCATCAGCAAGAAACGCCTTGAGGCTTGGGTTGAGGCGCAGCTCCCGACTCACCTGAACCCGCTGTTCAACGATGGAGCCGCGCCGGCTGGAGGTGCGATGCTCGGGCTGGTACTGCCACTTCAGCAGATGGGCGATCAGGATAATCAGACGACTGACGAGCTCGTTGCGTTCACGACGACCCATGGCTTCGAGTTCTTCGGCGAGCAATTCCGGGTCGATCTCGTGCGTGCGCCCCTGACGCAGGAGCGCGGCCTGGCCGGCAATCCAGGCGTGATAGTCTTGGTGGTAAAGATCGGACGTGGCGTGCATGAGGTATAAGACTCGGGCAAAGCAACCGGGGCACGGAACGGCAACGCGGCCTACCTGAAGCAACGGGCCGCGTCTCGATCATAGACGTACCGCCGGGCATCGGGCAAGACGATCGGCATCGTGCTGCCCGGCTGGCGGGAGGCCGAACAGCGTGCCGCCGCCGAATCACGCCGGGCTGACGCTGAATCCAAGCGAGCCGACAGCGCCGAGCAAACGCGACAGCTTGCCGAACAGCGCGCCGCCGCCGCGCAAGAAGCCCAGCGTCAGGCTGAGCGACGCGCGCAGGAAGCGGAGCAGGCACTCGCCCGGCTCCAGCAGTTGGTAAGCCGACCGCGGGAGCCCGGCGGATAGGCCTCAGCAGCTCAATTCCGGCCGGCTGAAACGATGCCCAAGGCCGTCATCCGGGATATGTCAGGTCAAGACGTCACCCGGCTTGCGCCGGCACGTCCTCGCCCGGGGCTGTCGGCGCGGCGGGCCGGCCATGCACCAGTTCCCGGAACCGCTGGAACACGACATAGAGCATGGGGATCAGGAAGACACCGAGCATGGAGGCCGCCAACATACCGCCGAACACGGCGGTACCGACCGCGCGCTGACTCGCCTCGCCGGCCCCGCTGGCGAGCACCAGCGGGATCAGGCCGAGGATGAAGGCGAAGCTGGTCATCAGCACGGCGCGGATTCGCATATGGGCGGCGGTGGAGGCGGCCTCCAGGATCGACTTGCCGTGGCGGCGCTGCACCATGGCGAACTCCACGATCAGAATGGCGTTCTTGCTCGCCAGTCCGATCAACACCACCAGGCCGACCTGCGCATAGAGATCGTTGGGCAACCCCGTGACCCAGAGCGCGATCATGGCGCCCAGTACGCCGATCGTGACCGAGAGCAGCACCGCCGCGGGCATGGACCAGGACTCATAGAGCCCGACCAGGAACAGATAGGCGAACAACACGGCCAGCCCGAGGACGACCGTGGTCTTCCCGCCGGCTTCGCGTTCCTGCAGGGCGGTACCGGTCCATTCGAAGCCGAATCCGGCCGGCAAGACCCGCGCCGAGACCGCTTCCATGGCGCTGAGCGCCTCACCGGAACTGCGCCCGGGGGCCGGACTACCGCTAATAGTGACGCTGCGATAATTGTTGTAGCGCTGAATCAACTGGGGACCCAGGATCAGCTTGGGCGCCATCAGGGCGCGGATCGGTACCATGTCGCCCTTGCTGTTGCGCACATGGATGCGATAGACATCATCGAACCGCTGGCGGTCCCCCATTTCGCCCTGGATATTGACCTGCCAGACCCGGCCGAATTTATTGAAGTCGTTGACGTAATAGCCGCCCAGCGTGGCCTGGAGCGCGGTGAAGATGTCACTGATCTGCACGCCCAGGGTCTGGGCCTTTTCGCGGTCGATGTCGAGGAAGACCTGGGGGTTGTTGGTCGCCCAGGTGGAGAACACCGATTCCAGCGCCGGATCCTCATTGCCGGCCACCACCAGGGCGCGCATGACCCCGGCCAACTCCTCCGGGGTGCGGCCCTGCAGGTCCTCGAGTTGGTATTCGAAACCGCTGCCCGTGCCCAGGCCGATGATGGGGGGCAGGTTGAAGGGGATGATCATGGCGCTGGCAATCCCGGCGGTCTGGGCGCGCATCCGGTTGATGACCGCGTCGACTTTGAGATCCGGGGTGGTGCGCTCCGAGAAGGGTTTGAGCCGACCGATGACGGCGGCACTGTTGGATTGCACCACCCCGTCCATCAGGCTGAAGCCGGGAATGGTGAGGACGGAGGCCATCGCCGGGTCGGCGGAAAAAATGGTCTCCACCTGCTTCACCACCTCCAGGGTTCGATTGAGCGAGGCCCCCTGCGGCAGTTGGATTTCAGCCATGAAGGCGCCCTGATCCTCCGACGGCAGGAACCCGGTCGGCGTGGCCTTGAACAGCGCACCGGTCGCCAGCCCGATGCCGATAATCAGCACCACCACGACCATCGCGACCCGCACCAGCCGGGCGACGATGCCGGCATAGCCGTCGCGCACCCAGTCGATGCCGTTCATCACCCGGCCCATGATGCCGCGCCGTTCATGGCTGGGTTTCAGGAGCACCGCACACAGGGCCGGCGACAGGGTGAGTGCATTGACCGCCGAGATCAGCATGGAGAAGGCGACCACGGCCGCGAACTGCTGGAACAACTGACCGGTGATTCCAGGGATGAACGCGACCGGCAGAAACACCGAGAGCAAGACCAGTGTGATGGCCAGGATAGGCCCGGTGATCTGCGCCATCGCTTTCTTGGCTGCCTCGCGCGGCGGCAGGTGCTCCTCCTCCATGATCCGCTCGACGTTCTCCACCACCACGATGGCGTCGTCCACCACGATCCCGATGGCAAGCACCACGGCGAGCAGCGAGACCGTATTGGCCGAGAAGCCGATCAGCAACAGAAAGGCGAAGGTGCCCACCAGGGCAACCGGCACGGCGACCAGTGGAATGATGGTGGCGCGCCAACTGCCGAGGAACAGAAAGACCACGATGATGACCAGCACGAAGGCCTCGATCAGGGTGTGAACTACCTTCTCCAGACTCGCCGTGACGAACTCCGTGGTGTCATAGACGACGCTATAGGTCAAACCGTCCGGAAAGCGGGTGGCCAGCCGCTCCATAGCCGCCGAGACGCCATCCGCCACCTTGACCGCGTTGGCTCCGGGCGCCAGATAGATGGCGATACCGGCCGTGTCGCGGCCGTTCAGCCGACTGATCGAATCGGACTGGCGCGAACCCAGCTCGACCCGTCCCACGTCCTTGACCCGCACGGTGGAACCGTCCGGATTGGCGCGCACCACGATGCGCTCGAATTCGGCGACGTCAGACAGGCGCCCCTTAGTCTGGAGGGTGATCTGAAACTGCGCATCCGTACTCATCGGCTGAGCACCGATGCGCCCCACCGCGGCCTGGATATTCTGGCTCTGGATGGCGGCCATCACGTCGGACGGGGTCAGCCCGAGCGCGGTCAGGCGATCGGAGGACAGCCAGATGCGCATGCTGTAATCGAGCGGACCAAACTGGGACACGCTCCCCACCCCCGGCACCCGCGCCAGGGTATCGATGACGTTGATGCTCGCGTAGTTGCTCAGAAAGAGCCCGTCATAGACTCCGGTCGGTGAGCTCAGGGCGATCACCTGGAGCATGGCGGACGATTGCTTCTGCACCGTGAGCCCCTGGCGTTTGATCTCCTCCGGGAGTTGGGGCGTGGCGAGACTGACCCGGTTCTGCACATTGACCGTGTTCAGATCGGGATCGGTTCCCAGGGCGAAGGTGATGTTGAGCGAATAGCTCCCGTCGTTGCCGCTGGTCGACTTCATGTAGAGCATGTTGTCGACGCCGTTGACCTTGGCCTCCACCGGCTGGGCGACGGTCGACTCCACCACGCTCGCACTGGCACCGGGATAGGAACCGCTCACCGCGACCTGGGGCGGCACGATGTCCGGAAGCTGGGCAACCGGGATGGCGCCGATGGCGATGATCCCGGCGAGAAAGATGACGATCGAGATGACGATCGACAACCGCGGCCGGTCGATGAAAACGTCTGAAATCATGGCACCGCCGCTCCCTTGGCCTGCGCTTCGACACCGGCCGCCGGCACGGCGCTCACCACCATGCCGGGCCGAACCTTCTGGATGCCCTCGGTGATCACCAGATCACCTTCGGTGAGTCCGCTGCGCACCGTCACGTTCGCACCCACCGTGGGACCGGTCTGGATACGTCTGACCTCCACCTTGTGCTCGGCGCTGACAATCAGGACCGAAGTCCCCTGCTGGTCGATCTGCAGCGCCGCCTGGGGCACCAGGATCTCCATGGTCGGGGTCGCGTCCTGCACCAGGACACCGACATACTGACCGTCCACCAGATAGCCCTCCGGATTCGGAAAGCGCGCCCGCACGGTCACGGTGTCGGTGCCGCGGTCGGTCGTCACGTCGATGAAATCGAGCTTACCGCGATGGCCGTACATAGAATCGTCCGACAAGCGCGCCAGCACCACCACCTTGCCGGGGTCCCCGCCCTGCGCCTCGATGTCCTGACGCGCCTCCAGCAGGTCGCGCTGGGTGACCGGGAACTGCACGTCGATGGGGTCACGACTCACGATGGTGGCCAGGGTGCCGCTGGTCGGGCCAACCAGATTGCCCACGGTGTATTTTGACAGGCCGATGCGCCCGGCGATCGGCGCGATGATCTGGGTGTAGCTGAGGTCCAGCTTGGCCGCATCCAGGGCGGCCCGCGCCTGGGCGATGCCGGCCTGGGCGATGGACTCCGCCGCCTGGAGCTTATCCACCTCCGACTGGGCGATGTTCTTCTGCTTGAGCAGCTCGCGTCCGCGGGCCAACTGGGCACGGGCGTTCTCCGTGTCGGCCGTCGCCTTGGCGAGATCGGCCTCGCGCTGCACCACCACCGCCTGGTACTGCTCCGGCTCGATCAGGAACAGGACCTCCCCGACCTTGACCTGCTGCCCCTCCGTGAACTTGCGCTCCTTCAGAAAGCCCTGCACCCGCGCCTGCAGTTCCACCCGATCCATCGCCACCACCCGGCCGACGAACTGTGTCTGCTCCTCGACCGATTCACGTTTGGCCGGGGCCACGACCACGGCTGGCGGCGGTCCCGCGACAGTCGGCGCCGCCGCCTCCTCGCCGCAGCCGGTCAGGAACACGAGGATGGTCACCAGGATGAGGGCGCGCGCCGCGTCCCGGACAGGCGCGGCAAGGGCGGGATGGTCGGGACGAGAAGGGATCGGGCAATGCGGCATGATCGGCGTCCTTGGTGAAGAATTTCCCGGCGATTCTATCGGGGGGCGACGGCAGGTGCGACCGTTGTTGTGACGGAAGACGCATATTATCCGCGAGCGGCGAACTACAGTCAGAGACAGGCCACACGGCGCAGGATCCCCCGCCGGCACCGCACGGCCCATCGGCGCCTCGGGGCTCTCCCCAACCCTCACCCCCGGGGCGCTGTCCAACCTGTCTCACCTCGTATCTCACCGCCGCGGCCGCCCGCAAGCTGTTACGCGCACTGATAGCCTTCCTACCTGATATCCGGACAGACCCTTGGTGTATGGGCGGGTTTGAAACGCGCCCCTACCGCCGGTTACCACGTCCGATGGCGATAACATAACAGTTTGATAGCTATTGCAAACTCGAGCGTTGCCCGCCTTGCGGCGCGATTCGCCTTCACCTTTAGAACCCGGACGCTTAACCAAACTTTATCGGTAAGCTGGGCGATAGGAGGTGAATTTTGCTAGACTAACGTCAAGAGTCCCAGGCAAGTTGGTCCCAGGCAGATCGTTGGACTCGCATTGGCGAAACCCTCTGCGGGACCGTTAGGCACCGTGGTGTTGGCGGTTGCGCCGAGCCGGGGCTCAAACCGAGTCTAAAGTCCGGAATCCGGCTCTAAGTAGCGATACCTTGCCAGTCCAGAAGAGATCGCTGACGCCCCGTTAGGCCAAATAATGCCGGCGTCTGACCGGTCGGCCTCCCCACCGGCGGGGGCGCTCACAAGCACGCGGCGAGAAGCACAGCATGAACAACTCCAGTAGCGGTCCAGGCGATGTCGTCCTGGTGGTTGATGACGAGGAGGGTATTCGCCGGATGCTGCAGTTGGTACTCCAGCGCGGCGGCTATCAGGTCATCGCCGCCGGCAGCGCCGAGGAAGCCATCGGCCTGGCCCGCTCCTGTGGACCGCGGCTCGCGATCCTCGACTATTGTCTGCCCGATATGACCGGCATCGACTTGTTGCGCCGACTCAAAACCGCCGATGCACGACTCCCGGTGATCCTGCTGACCGGCTTCGCCGATCTTGCCAACGCGGTGGTGGCGATCAAGGAAGGCGCCTTCGATTATCTCGCCAAACCCTTCGACAACCAAGGACTGTTATCCAAAGTGCGGGAAGCGCTGGCGTGCTGTCCGCGGCCCTCCCTCCGACATGGCGCACCGGGCAGCCTGCGCGCACGCATGGGGCCCAGCCCGGCGATCACCCGCACCATCGAAGACGTCGAGCGGGTAGCGCCCACCGATTTCTCGGTGAGCATCTTCGGCGAAACCGGCTCCGGCAAGGAGGTCGTGGCGCGGGCGGTCCACGACCTGAGTCCACGCAGCAAGCTTCCTTTCATTGCCGTGGATTGCGGCAGCATCCCCGACACCCTGATCGAGAACGAACTGTTCGGTCACGAGCGCGGTGCCTTCACCGGCGCGGAGCGGCAGCAGCCCGGAAAATTCGAGGCGGCCCACGGCGGGACCCTCTTCCTGGACGAGATCGGCAACCTCTCCTGGTCCGCCCAGGCGCGGCTGTTACGGGTGTTGCAGGAGCGGGTCATCTACCGCGTGGGCGGGACCAAACCGATCCCGGTCGACGTGCGCCTGGTGTCAGCCAGCAACCGGGACTTGGAGGATGCGGTCACCAAGGGGACCTTCCGCGAGGACCTGCTCTATCGACTAGGCGACTATCGCATCGCGCTCCCGCCGTTGCGCGCCCGCACTGAAGATATCATGCACATTGCCCAGGATTTTCTGGCCGAAGCCAACCGGGAACTGGACAAACAGGTCAGCACGTTCAGTGACGAGGCCGCGGCGGCCCTGCTCGCTTTCCGCTGGCCGGGGAACGTGCGCCAGTTGCGCAGCGTCGTGCGGCGGGCGGTGCTGGTCGCCAACCATACCATCGACATCGAGCACCTGGCATTGCCGGAGACTGACTCCGACCGGCCCGAATCCGCCGTGGCCAGCTTGTTCCATGCCGGCATGTCCCTCAAAGATATCGTGCATAAACGCATGGCGGACGTGGAGCGTCAGGTGTTGTTCGAAGCGCTGCAGCGTCTCCACGGCAACAAGGCGGCAGTTGCCCGTCTGCTCCAGGTGGACTACAAGACGGTTCATACCAAGCTCAAAACCTATGGCTTGAGCGCTTAAGGGGGCGCCATGGGCGCCATTTATTGTTTCTGTTTCGCTCCCGCCGCACTTCCGACTGATCTGGATTTCGCAGCCTGCGGTTGGGAGGACCCGATCTGCATTCGTCCCATCGCCGGTTTGAACGCTGTCCTGTGCGAGGTCCCGCGCGACCGCTACGCCGGCGACGCTGCCGAACGGCGGCTGGCGGACCTGCAATGGCTGATGCCGCGCCTGGAGGCCCACGACCGCGTGATCAACCACGTCATGGCCCGCGCCACCGTCTTTCCCCTGCGGTTCGCCACCCTCTTCTCATCCGATCAAGCCCTCGCCATTGAGGTCGCCCACCGGCGGCGGACCTTGCTCGATTTTTTCGCACGCATGGCCGGGCGCGAAGAATGGGCGATCAAGGTCCTGCTGGACCAGGATCGGGCACTGGCCGGACGGATGCGCGCGCTGTTTCCCGAGACGCCGGATGCACCCTCGGGCGGGCGTGGCTACCTCTTACGTCAGCGCCGGAAGGTTCAAGCCGAACAGGCGATCGGCCCCTGGCTCACGCAACGTATCGCTGACCTCGACCCACGCCTGCTCAAACACTGCGCGGCCGTCCTCAAACGTCCGGCACGCGACCCGGCAGTGGCCAATCGCGCCTGTCTGGTGGACGCGGCGAACGCCCCGGCACTGCACGCCGAGATTGCGCAGATCAGCATCGACTACGCGGACCACGGTCTCGAACTGCACTGCTCCGGTCCCTGGCCCCTTTACAGTTTTTGCGTTGCACCATGACGACCACCACCCGTCCGATGCTTCACTGCATCCTGCGTGAACCGCCATGCGCGTCGGGGCTGCCCGCGGGGATGCGGATGCTTGCGCTGGATCATTTGGCCGCGCTGGTCGCCGACGTGGAGCCCGACGCGATCCGCCGCGCCGACAGTGCCCGTCTGACCGCATACGCCGACCTGATCGCGCATATCCACCAGACCGAGACCCTGATCCCCATGCGCTTCGGCTGCGTCCTGGCAACCGATCAGGCGATCCTGAAACTCCTGGACAAACACCGCGATCGGCTCCTCGCACTGCTCGATCATCTCGCCGATTGTGTTGAGTTCGGCGTCCGGCTGGTGCTCCCTGACCCGCCGGCGCCCACTCTGGCGGCGGCGAGTCCCTTTCCACCGCCCCCCCAACCCGGCACGCAGGCCCGGCCGGATCCGGACCCGCGCCCTGGCCACGGCCACTTGGCCGCCATCCGCCGGCGCCTGAACGGCGAGGCACTGGCCGTCGCCCGGGCACAAGCAGCCAAGGCCACGCTCGAACGGGCCGTGCCTGGGCTCTTTCGCGAGATCCGCGAAGAGTTCGGACAAATTGGAGGTAAATCACTGTTATCGCTATATTTTCTTGTGCCACGCGAGGTCAGCGCCCGCTTTATCACGGGCTTACAGCAGGATCAGTTGGCGATCCCCGGCACCGGTCTGGTCACCGGCCCCTGGCCGCCCTACAATTTCGTGGGAGCGATCGACGATGATCTCCGATCCTTCACTTGATCCGGGCCGCGTTTACGCGGACGGTACCCGGGAGCCCTACGAGAACCTGTTTCGCACACTGTTCGATGCGATTCCATCCTCGATCCTGCTGGTGGACCGCCGACTGCGCATCGTCATGGCGAATCGCAATTTCCTGCAAAAAGGCAATCGTACGCCCAAGGACACGATCGGCCACCGCTTCGAGGACGTCTTCCCACCGACGATCGTCGAGCGCACCCGCATCCTTGATTGCGTCCAGCGGGTCTTTGAACGCAACGAGCAAAGCCGCTCCCAGCGGATGACCTTCCGCGCCCCCAGCGTGCCCATGCGGACCTATCATTTCCGCGCCTTGCCCTTCAATTGGAATGATCAGGTTCAGTACGCCCTGTTTCTCATGGAGGACATCACCGAGCAGGTGCGGCTCAGCCAGGACATCCAGCGGGTGGAGCGCCATCTTGCCAGCGTGGTGGAAAGCGCCAGCGATATCCTCGTCTCAACCGACAACCGCGGCCACATCCTCAGCTGGAACAAGGCCGCGGAACGGCTCACGGGCTACCTGGCCGCCGAGGTGATCGGTCGCGGCCTGTCGGAGTTCTTCGCCCCGACGGACCGCCAGGAGATCGAACAGGCGCTCGCGGATAGTCCCACGCTGACTGCCAGCCGGATGGCCGAGTGGGCACTGATCACCCTGTCCGAGGAGCGCATCGCGGTTTCCTGGACGCTTGCGCCGATGCGCAACGCCGACGGTGAGACCACCGGGATGGTGGCCGCCGGACGGGATCTGAGCGAGCGCCACCGCCTGGAAACCCAGTTACTGCAATCACAAAAACTCGCGGCCCTGGGGGTCATGGCCGGCGGCATCGCCCACGAAATCCGCAACCCGCTGGCGGTGTGCTCATCCGCGGCCCAGTTTCTGCGTGATGAGGACCTGGACCCGGAACTGCACCGTGAATGTGTCGAGAAGACCATTGCCGGTATCCATAAGGCGTCCGAGATCATCGAGAACCTGCTGCGCTTCGCCCGCTCGTCGGCCGCTGAGAAAATGACCCGCATCGACCCGACGGCCTTGCTCACCCAGGCGCTGTCCGTCGTCAGTCACCAGGCGCATCTCAACCAGCTCGAGATCGAGACCGAATTCTGCCCCCAAACCTTGGCGGTACGCGGCGTACCCAGCCTGCTTGAACAGGCCTTCATCAATATCCTGCTCAATGCCATCGCCGCCATGCCCAATGGCGGCCTGCTGAGCCTGTCGCTGGACGGTGATGGGGAGGATGTCCTGGTGCGCATCGCCGACACTGGTGTCGGCATCGATCCCGCGGATATCGGCAAGATCTTCGACCCCTTCTACACCCGCTCACCGGTCGGCAAAGGCACCGGGCTCGGGCTCTCCATCTGCTACTCGATCATTCAACAACACCGCGGACGCATCGAGGTGGCAAGCGAGCCCGGAATCGGCACCTGCTTCTGCGTTCATTTGCCATTGGCTTGAGGACACCCGATGACCTTGAGGATGGCCATGGCTTTAATGATCGCTGACCACTGCGTGTTCCTATGACCACATCCTCGGCAGTCGCAAAGGGGCCGCCCCCGCTATTCGCGGCGGAGACCCCCACCTTTCTCACCGTCGATGACGAACCGGATATCAACTGGATACTGGGGCGGCTGATTGCCCAGCGCGGATTTCGCTCCCATCACGCCGGCTGTGGTCAGGAAGCGCTCGAACTGAGCCGCCATAACCGCTACCGCGCCGTCTTCGTGGATGCGAAACTGCCGGATACCGAAGGTCCGGTGCTCATCGAGCACTTGCGACGCGTCCAGCACGATCCGTTTGTTATCCTGATCTCCGGTTACTTCTTTTCCGATGATCCGGTCGTCGAACAAGCCCTAAAGAGCGGGCTGATTCAGGCCTTCGTCGCCAAGCCCTTCCTCCATCAGGAGATCCTCGCAGTGATCGATCGGGTGGTCGCGGCCTAGCCGACCGTGGCCTTGATCATCAACCCGGCCACCCCGGAATCTGCGCGCTCGTCGGTCCGCACAGCGGACCCAACCGATCACAGTTATCCCGTCGGGTCCGCTGTGTGGACCGTCCGCGGCTATGGAACCGTCACCCGGTTTATGGAAGGCACTCCATAACCCGGCGCGGTGAATCCGGCGGGCGCCATCACACCGCACTGACAAGATCCCGCTAAGCCATTGTTTGCGTCATGGGTCACATTCCAGAGCAGCCCACATCAAATCTTGGCACGGCGAGTGCTTATATACAGACAAGCGAACAGACCGGCAGGATGCCACGCCGACGAGCCCTGAACCCGCAAGCAGTATTGAGCGGCGCACAGAGGGTGATCGACGGGGCTGGTGCGGACGGACCCGCGTTGGTGACTCAAAGCCCGGCAGCCTCGCTTATGGCGCACATCCTGTGCAACTATTACGACGTTCAGAGGTCTACGAAAATGGCAAAAGTCGCCAACTCTACTGATTCCTCCAGCCTGGCCGAAGTCGTTGACCGCATCCTCGACAAGGGCATCGTGATCGATGCGTGGTTGAAGGTCTCGCTGGTCGGTATCGAACTGCTCGCCGTTGAAGCCCGTGTGGTCATCGCCTCGGTCGAAACCTACCTGAAGTATGCCGAGGCCATCGGCCTCACCGCTCCGGCAGCCGCTCCAGCCTGATCGAGCGTCTCGTGCCTTGGGGGTGTCGCTCCGATGCATGAGGCATCGACTCCGAGCGACACTTCCCACCGGGTCAGGTGGCAAGCCGCGCCGAACCTGGTGATTGGGCTGCGCGGGGACCCGCCTGCTCCAGGTCCAATTCCGCAATCCGCTAGTTAGGAGCAAACAATGGGCCGTTTTACTGAAGATATGGGGCGGCTGCGCGACGAGATCCAATCCGATCGCATCGCCCGCCAAACCCTGATTGCCGACACCCGCCAGGAAGTCACCGACGCCGCGCACGCCTTCATCAGCGATTTGAAGAGCAATGTGGAGTCGCTCCAGGCCAATTTCCGTGATCAACATGCCGACATGGCCGAGGCCGCGCGGGCCGACCGCAACGCCTTCCTCGCCCGCTTGGGGGGTGCCGTTGCCGATATCCGCGTCGCGGCCGCAAGCCGCCAGGCCAGCGTCCGGGAAGCGCTTGCCCAGTCTGCAGCCGAGTCCCGTTCGGCACGGGATCAAGCAGCCGTCGCGTTACGCGATGACGTCGCCCGGATGCAGGACGGTTTCCGGCACGCCCGCGGCGTGATGGCGATGGACGTCCGGGCCGCCGGCCAGTCGTTCGTCTCCGGGATCGTGCACGCCGTCGCCGACATCCAGCAGCAGACGCAGCAATTGGTCGGCGACTTCGCCGGCGAGCGCCATGCGGCCCGTCAAGCCTGGCGCGGCGAGCCCACGAAACCGGCGGCCCCGCCGCCACCCGCTGTCAGCCCCAAGGCGGCGGCTAATCCCGCACCCAAGGCTCAGCACAAGGCCGCCGCGCACAAGGAACCAGCGCCAAAGCCCGCGGAGAAACCCATGCCGACGCCGATCGTGACTGATGCCGCACCGTCGCGGGCTCAGCGAGAGGATGTCAGCGAGGATTAGTCAGAGTAGACTAGGTACCTGGGTCTATCGTGGTTGCCTTTCGTGTCAAGGCACTGGTCGCGCCATGCCGGGCGCGCCCAGGTACCTGACGCGGGGTCTGCATTGCAGTTTACAGGTCAACGGACTGACCGGAACCTCGACGCAGCGAGGAACAACCAAAAGGAAACCAAATCATTCGCCGGGGTGTGCCATTCATTCGCGATACCCCACACCGATCAAGCCAGGATAACCAGAATGAGCGTCGAACCCTTGGAAGCTGCCGGCCAGGTCCCCGCGATGAATAGTGATAATGTGCAGCCCGAGGCGAGCGACACCTTCGTGGCCACACCCCAGGTCGAAGCATTGGCCCAGCGGGCCTCCGCCTATCTCGAGGCCGGTTTTCCGGTGCATCTCGCCGGCCCCGCGGGCACCGGCAAGACCACCCTCGCCTTCCATGCCGCGGCCAAGCGCGGCCGGCCGGTCAAGCTGATTCACGGCAACGATGAGTTCGGCGTCTCCGATTTCGTCGGCCAGGACAACGGCTATCGGCGCAATACCCTGGTGGACAACTACATCCATTCGGTGGTCAAGACCGAGGAAGAGGTCCGCACCTTCTGGATCGACAATCGCGTCACCACCGCCTGCATCAACGGCGAGACGCTGATTTACGACGAATTCAACCGCTCCCGCCCCGAGGTCAACAACCTCTTTCTCAGTATCCTGGGCGAGGGCATCCTGAATCTGCCGAACCGCCGTCATCAGGGCGCCGGCTATCTCCAGGTCCATCCGGAATTTCGGGTGATCTTCACCTCCAATCCGGAAGAATACGCGGGCACCCACAAGACCCAGGATGCCCTGATGGACCGCATGATCACGATGAAAGTCAGTCACTATGACCGGGAGACCGAGATCCGGGTCACCCAGGCCAAGTCCGGACTGCCGGCCAGCGAAGCGGCCATCGTGGTGGACATCGTCCGCGAACTGCGTGAGCAGAGCGTCAACCATCATCGCCCGACCCTGCGCGCCTGTATCGCCATCGCGACCGTCCTGCAGAATTGCAAGATCAGTGCGCGCGCCGACAACCTGTTCTTCCGCGATATCTGCCGCGACATCCTCGACATGGATGTCGCCAAGGTCCGCCGCGACGGCAGTTCGCTGAATGAATCGCCGGTCGATGAGGTGGTCGCGCGGATCAGCGGCAGAGCACGGCGCCCCAAGGTGGTTGAGCCCAAGCCGGTATAGCCTGTGAGTCCGACGAGTCAACAGAGGGTTTAGAATTATGTCCAAGTTCGCCCAACCGGCACGTACCGTTCGCGACATCAAGACCTTGGCGGGCAAGGCGGACGACCTGCATACGCCGCATAAGATGTATATGCGGCTGTTCGCCCTGGAAACCGAGCGCCATCGCCGTCAGCAAGAGCGTGAAAGCGCCATGCTGCGTGTCACCAACATCGATGCGCGCTGCATCGAGATCGATCAGGAAAAAGATCTGCTGCTGCAACTCCTGGGTGTGGAGTCCATCCCTCAGGTCCCGCCGTCCGCCGCCGGAAGCCCGGCGACCAAGGGGTCGATGAGGACTCCGGCGGGCGACCCGCGGCGTCGGGGGCGCCTCACCACGCAATCCACACCGGTCGAGACCAGTGTCTCCGACGCCGTGAAAATCCGCTATTGAGCAAGCGACACTCCAGAGTCAGAAATGAACAACGTCCACTGTATGTTTTGCGGTCATGCCATCGATCTGGGCGACGCCTATAATGATTATGAGGGTCCGCTGCGCTGTTCGGTGTGCAAGAGCCTGATGACGGTCCGCGTCGAAGACGGTCATCTACGGTCCATGACCGACAGCCCTCAGGCCGCAGCGGCACCGAAGGCGCAACGGTCCCAATCCCATAACACCTGAAGCCCAATTGCAGCCTGATTGAGCCCCCATTGAATAATGGCCGGCGCGGCCACCCGCCGCGACCTGAGCCAGAGGTCCAGCGATGCCACAGCCAAACAACGAAGTTGAACAGGAGAACGCGGGGGTCGGGCGGTATATTTACGCGATCATCCCCGACCAGGGTCAACACGACCTGGGGAACATCGGGCTTGATGAGGGCTTGGTCTATACCATCGGCAATGGACGGGTGGCCGCGGTAGTCAGTGACCTGGCCAGCGGACGCATCCGCCCGCAGCGACGCAACCTCGCCGCCCACCAGGACGTGTTGAAACAACTCCTGCGCGACGTCACCCCCCTGCCCGCCGCCTTCGGCCTGTTGGCCGATGACGACGCGGCGATCGCCCGCATCCTCAAGGACAACCAGGATGCCTTTTTAGGCCAACTCGAGCGGGTGAACGACGGCGTGGAGATGGGTCTGCGGATGACCTGGGATGTACCCAACATCTTCGAGTACTTCGTCGGCGCCCACCCGGAGTTGCAGGAATTACGCGACGACTTCTTCCGCGATGGTGGTAACCTGACGCAGGATCAGATGATCACACTGGGACGCAGCTTCGAGCGCCTGCTCGAACAGGATCGTGAAGACTTCACCGACCAGGTTGAAGCGGTCATGCGGACCTGCTCCCGTGAGATCAAGCGCAACAAGTGCCGGACGGAAAAGGAGGTTATGAACCTCGCCTGCCTGGTGAAGCGCAGCGATCAGCAGCGGTTTGAGCAAGCGGTGCTGCAAGCGGCGCGCCCCTTCGACAACAACTTTGCGTTTGACTTCAATGGACCCTGGGCACCCCACAATTTCGTTGAGATGGACATCAAGCTGTAACCGGCACGACGCTGTCGCCCTAACCATCGAGTCGGCGCGGACCTGCCGTCGGCTGCACGCATTGGAGGTGTCTCGTGTTGCTGGTTGATGACATACTGGGCGCGCCAATCAAGGGGATTCTTTGGGTATTCAAGGAAATCCACAAGGCGGCCAGCGAGGCGCAACGGGAGCGCCGTGATCAGATCATGGCCGAACTGAGCGCCCTCTACGTGTCACTGGAGCAAGGCGACATCACGGAAGAGGTCTTCGACGATCGTGAGCAAGCCCTGCTGGACGAGCTCGACGCCCTGGACGCGCGCACGGAGGCGCAGGGCGAAGAGGAGGATGATGACGACGATGAAGGCGATGCGGAGTCCGGATCGACCGTCGTTGTGGCGGACGCCTACCCCGGGATGCGTAACGCCCTGATCGAGACCCCGATCGCAGCGGAGCCCGCAAGCCCCGGCCTACCCACCACCTCTACCAAGAAGAATGTCTCGTCATGATGCTCGCGATCGGCGACACCCCGAACGACTCTGAAGCCCATCAGGAGCTGCAGCGTGTCTCGCTGTGTGAGGCCCTGGATCGCATCCTGAACAAGGGCGCGGTGATTTCCGGAGAGCTGACCATCGCGGTCGCCAATGTCGACCTGCTGTATCTCAGCCTGCAACTGGTCCTCACCTCCGTGGAAACCGCGCGGCGGGAACACCTCCATGTCTAGCGTCGCCGACACCGCCGAAGTCACCAACCAACCCCTGCCCGCGCCGGATCCCGCGGGGGTCGATGCCCCCTTACGCCAGGCGAGTCTGCTCGCGGAACTGCTCGAATCAAAGGTCGCCGCCACCAGCCGCCGGATCGACATCGATGCCGAGCGCGTGCAGCGAGGTCTGGGCCAGTTGGTGCTGACCCTGGTAAAACTGCTGCACGTCCTGCTGGAGCGTCAGGCGATCCGCCGCATGGACGGCGGCGATCTCGGTGACGACGACATTGAACAACTCGGTCTGACACTGATGCGTCAGGCTGATGAAATCGACCGCCTGCGCCGCATCCTCGGCCTCGAGGAAGAGGATCTGAACCTCGACCTGGGACCGCTCGGCAAGCTCTTTTAAGGCCGCTATCATGTCCCTGCAACGCGCCAGCCTCACCCATTCAACCAACAGCACCAGCGTCGCCGACCTGCTGGAGCGGGTTCTCGACAAAGGCATCGTCATTGCCGGCGACATCCGGATCAAGCTCGTCGACATCGAACTGCTCACCATCCAGTTGCGCCTGGTGATTTGCTCGGTGGATAAAGCCCGCGAAATGGGCATCGACTGGTGGTCCGATAACGCCATGTTCAAGGGCCTGTCCAAGCAGGAGCCCGCGCTGGCCTTGCCGGCCGCCACCGCCGCCGCTCCTGGATCAGCCTCCATCGAAGACCGTTTGGCCCGGATCGAGTCGCTGCTGATCAAGCAGGGACCCGCCGAGGTACCCGCGCAGCCTTAAGGACAAGCCGCCATGTCGGACCAGACCCATCCCCTTGCGGAGACCGGTCACACTGGTCTCGCGGTGCCGCGTACCCTGATCTATTGCCCGGTCATCCATAGCGTCGTCGATCTGGGTGCATTAGGCAAACCCGTGCAGTCCGCCACCCGCACCGCCTTGGGTGCGGAGGCCTGGCGGCGGCGGGTCCACACGGTCGATCAGATGTGGACCGAGATCGAACGGCTGATCGAGGCCATGCACCTGCCCCCCGAACGGACCCGGCTCTATCAGGACGGCTTGCCGATCTGCGAACACGAACTCGATATCGTCAAGGAGATGACCTACAAAGGCAGCCGTAACCACCGGATACTGCTGCGCCTGCATACCAAGGGGGCGACGATCATGGGTACCGAGTCAGCCCCCTTACTGCTCCAGGAATACAATCTGGCCAAGCGCCTCCTGGCCCCCGAACAGATGGAAGAACTCGACGGAGACGGCCGCGACGCGTTGCAGATGCACGCGCGCATGCTGCTCAAGGCACGTGACCGCTTCATTGCCGAGCGCATCAACGCAACCCTGGCGACGGGCGAGATCGGCATTCTGTTCCTCGGGATGCTCCACGACGTCACCCCTTGGCTCGATCCGGATATCCAGGTCGCCTACCCCCTGGGCACCCCGGTGGGGGCCGACGGGGTCGGCGCACCGGCCGAAAGCGACGCCGACCCCTGACGGGGCCACGGGGAGTCCCCGCTATCCACCGCCGCGGGATAGCACCAGGACGCAATGTACCAGGGTGGCGCACCGCAGCTTACAACGAGGTAACAAGAGATGATCAACCGTAGACGTCAGGCAGGATCGATCGAGGGCCTTTTCGGCGGACTTGCCAATCTGGTCGAGAAACTCGGGGACTTGGCCGAAAAGGGCGAACAACTCAAACGCGAGGGCAACTTCGACGTCCAGGGCGAGGGCAAGAACTTCAAGGGCGTCTATGGGTTTACCGTGCGTACCGGCATCGGCGGTGACCGCGATGAGGTCAAGGTGGAGCCCTTCGGCAACATCAAACGCGACAAGACGACCGGCCATGCCGTGGTGCAGGAAGTCCGGGAGCCGGTAATCGACATCTTCGACGAGCCGGAGCAGGTCGTCCTGGTGGCCGAGATGCCGGGCGTCGCGGTCGAGGAGGTTCAGGCCGAAGTCGCCGATGACATCCTGACCCTGCGCGCCGGCAAGGGCGAGCGCTCCTACTACAAAGAGATCATGCTTCCGGCCCAGTGCAATAGCGGTGTCTTGAGCATCACCTGCAACAACGGCGTGGTCGAGATCAAGTGCGCCAAGACCGCGCCCACCGCGAACAAGGAGTAGAGCCATGAGCGAGACGGTCGATTTGAGATTGAAGGTCACCGAGGCCCTGAGTAAAGACGTGGGCCGTGCCTTCGCCCGCATGGACCCGGCGGACATGGCCCGCCTGGGCGTGGCCATCGGCGACATCGTCGAGGTGGAGGGCAAGCGCACGGCGGTCTGCAAGGTGCTGCCCGCCTTCAAGGACATTCGCGGCCAGGGTCGGGTGCAGTTGGACGGCATCAGCCGCGATAACGCGGGTGCCGGGCTCGACGAGTTCGTCGTCCTGCGGGTGACGGAACACGCCCCGGCGGACCGCATCACCCTGGCGCCGACCACCGTCACCCCCACTGAGCGGGACCTGCCCTATATCGGCAGCCTGCTCGACGGGCTGCCCGTCCGTGAGGGAGATCGCGTCCGCGTCACCCTGTTCGGCAGCCGTGCGACCGACTTCCGGGTGGCGGGTACCAGCCCGCGCGGCACCGTCATCATCAACCCGACCACGCAACTCGTCATCAGCGGACCCAAGGGCCAGAAAGCCGCGGCCGCGGCATCGGTCCCCAACCCGGTCTCCTACGAGGACATCGGCGGCCTCAAGCCCCAGCTCCAGCGCATCCGCGAGATGATCGAGCTGCCGCTGCGCTATCCGGAGCTCTTCGACCGGCTCGGTATCGATGCGCCCAAGGGCGTCTTGATGAAAGGCCCGCCGGGCTGCGGCAAGACCCTGATTGCCCGCACCATCGCCGCCGAAGCGGAGGCAAACTTCTTCTCGGTGAGCGGACCCGAGATCATCCACAAGTTCTACGGGGAGAGCGAGGCGCATCTGCGCAAGATCTTCCAGGAGGCCGGGGCCAAAGGACCCAGCATCATCTTCCTGGATGAGATCGACGCCATCGCCCCGAAGCGCGAGGGGACGCTGGGCGAGGTCGAGAAGCGGGTGGTGGCGCAGTTGCTCGCCCTGATGGACGGGCTCAACCGCCGCGCCAACGTCATCGTCATCGCCGCCACCAACATGCCGGATCTGATCGATCCGGCGCTGCGTCGACCCGGACGCTTCGACCGCGAGATCGAGATCCCGATCCCGGACCGTAACGGCCGGCTGGAGATCCTCGAGATCCACAGCCGCGGTATGCCGCTCAAGGCCGACGTCGACATGCGCCACCTGGCCGATGTCACGCACGGCTTCGTCGGTGCGGACTTGCAGGGCCTGTGCCGTGAGGCGGCCATGATCTGTCTGCGGCGCATCATGCCGGAGTTGGATCTCAGCCTGCAGACGATTCCTTACGAACGCCTGGCCACACTCGAAATCTGCGGCGACGATTTCATCGAGGCCCTGCACGACGTGGAGCCGTCCGCGGTCCGCGAGGTCTTCGTCGAAATCCCGGACGTGAGCTGGGACGACGTCGGCGGTCTGCATCAGACCAAGGAACTCCTGAAAGAAGCCGTCGCCTGGCCGCTCAAATACCCGCACCTGTTCGAACAGGCCGGCGTGCGCCCGCCCAAGGGCATCCTGCTCGACGGCCCGCCCGGCTGCGGCAAGACCATGCTCGCCAAGGCGGTGGCCAATGAGACCCAGGTCAACGTCATCTCGATCAAGGGCCCGGCCCTGATGTCCAAGTATGTCGGCGAGTCCGAACGCGCCGTGCGTGAGATGTTCCACAAGGCCCGGCAGGCCGCCCCCTGCATCATGTTCTTCGACGAGATCGACGCCTTGGTGTCGGCCCGCGGCGGCGGCGGTGACAACCCGGTCGGCGAGCGCGTCCTGAGCCAGTTCCTGGCCGAAATGGACGGCATCGAAGACCTGCGCGGGGTCCTGGTCCTGGGAGCCACCAACCGGGTGGACATCCTCGACCCGGCGGTCCTCCGACCCGGACGCTTCGACGAGATCATCCGCATCCCGGTGCCGGACGACGAAGGACGCCAGGAAATCTTCAAGGTCCATCTGCGCGGCAAGCCCGTCACCCCCGGCATCGATATCGATACCCTGGTGCGCGACAGTGCCGGCTTCAGCGGGGCGGAGGTCGCCGCCGTCTGCAACCGCGCCGCTCTGGCCGCGGTGCGGCGCGCGGTGGCAAGCAATCCCGACGCGCCGGACCCGGAAGCAGTCAAGATCCTGATCGAGATGGCCGACCTGACGGCCGCGCTCGACTCGGTCAGAACCCGTTAGGGGGGAAAGGCCTCAAGCCCGAGGCAGTCGTACGGCGCGGTCCCGGTGAATGGGGCCGCGCCGTTTTTGTTTGTCCTTACTCCTGCGCCTGCAGACGCAGGTCATGCTCGACCATGAAGACCTGCTGCACGGTGCCGGCGAGCAGCATGTCCGCCGGAGACTGGCCGTACCCGACAAATATCCGGAGTCCTTTCCAGCGCGTGACCGAGGCCTTCACGAAAATCTTGGCGAACGTGGTGGTCACCAGGTTACCGCTGTAACACGGCAGCATCGCGCCCCGTGGGATCTTGCGCCAGCCGAAGCGGGCTCCCGTCCAGTTCCAAAAGCCGTTATCCCGATCGAAGGCATAGATATACATCTTGCCGGTTTTGCCCAGATCAGCCGGGTCGACTGCCACCTTCAGGTCGAGATCCAGCAAGGATTCTTGGCTGTTGATGTATTCGTAAGTGGCGATGGGCGCGTCCAAATCGGCTGTCACGTCCTCCGCCTGTGCATAACGCTCGGAATCGTCCGGGTTGATATCGACCGGGATGTCCGCCTGGGGCCCCGGCGAGAAATCGATGGCATTGAGATCGATCTTGCGCAGAGACTGGTTAAAAAGCCCCTTGAAGTAGAGCGTGCGATGCGTGTGGTCACGGACCAGAGTGACACCGGTCACGTCATCATATCCAGTATCCACGTAGGCCCCCAGTGGGACATCGGCGCTGTTCATGAGGTGCAGCGCCTGAGCGACAGCGCCCATACGCGAATCGATCGGTTTGAGGAATTGACGGATCTTCGCCAGGAGCACGAAGCGATTGAGCGGCGGAAAACCGCCGGGCGCGCCATCCAGACCATCCAGGTTGCTGACCCCACTATACAAATTCAAGTTGTTCACTTGGACGGGGTAGGACGGAGAATTTGTCAGCACACCCACATCGTCCACATAGTCCCCGTCGTAGATGTGCATGACCGACTCACCCTGGGCATCGCGAATCCACTCCACGATCATGGACGATCCCGCGGCATCCCGCACCACCAGATGCAACGGAAGCACTTTCTCAATCACCTGAAAAAACCAGATCTGTGCATTCGACAGCGCCGCTTTCACCTGGGGCACGGAGTCATATTGACTCAGAATCCAGGCCGGCACGTCGGGAATGAAGAGAGCCTGATCCTTAGCGTTCACCATGGTGGGATATCCCGCTTCGTCCAGCCAGAGCCAGGCGGCGGAAAGCCCCGTCTCGTTCATCCCGTCGAGATAAATGCGCTGACCCTTGTGGAACATCTTGACCAAGGGGTACAGGCCATCCTGACCGACAAAACCATAGCGACTCGTCCATCTGAGACCCGCTTTGCCATCAATGGGATTTATCGACTGCCATATAGTCCCGCGGGGGACCTTGACGAACTGCGAACCGAACAGCTCGACCTTTGGGAAATCGAGCGTCCGTACCGAGACCACGTCGCCGTCACGGGTACTGGCGGGGTCAAGCATCACATCAGAACAGGCTTGACACTGCGCAAGCGACAATAACCAAAGCACACCGCCGAGCAGCGGGTAGCGCATGTTTTGCACGAGTCGACTCCTTTGTTACGACACGAGGCAGGTCCCTCCGGGGCGTATCGGCGCATTGAGGGGGAGACCCAAACCCGGCGCTTATCGCCTTCCTACCTGATATCCGGACAGACCCTTGGTGTAGGGGCGGGTTTGAAACCCGCCCCTACGTCCGGTTATCACGTCCGATGGCTAGATAAGGCGCCGCATGAGGCCCTATTTAGCTTAGAGGAGATCCGGTTCAGAAATTGCATATTAAAGACAACCGTTTGCAATTTCTTGATATGTTACTGAACTCTGACAATACGGCGCTTTCGGCACTTGATAGATTAAGCGTTGTAAATTATAGGATTTGTCAGTTTTAGC
>NZ_CAIZIZ010000471.1 GCF_903933125.1 uncultured Lamprocystis sp.
GACTACGCACCCGGCGAGCCAAAGCGGCCGGAATCTTGACGAGGCCGGTAATAGGTATCCGGCACACGCAAGACACCCTGTGGGAGCGGCCTGCGGCCGCGTTGGCCGGTCGCGGCCGCGGGCTGGCTCCCACGGCACGAGTGTGACCCGGCGTTGCCAGCCCAAGCCATGCCCATCGTCGCCATCATCATCCCGATCTTCGCGCTCATCCTGCTGGGATGGCTGATCCGCCGCCACGGCGGTCTGGCCGAGGGCTTTTGGCGCGATCTGGAGCGGCTGATCTATTTCATCTTCTTTCCCGCCCTGCTATTTCACTCACTGGCGCACGCACGCCTCGATCTGCTGGCCGCCTGGCCGATGGTGGTGGTGGGGGTACTCTTCACCCTGACCGGCATGGGTCTCGGCCGCCTCAGCAAGAACCTCTTTCATGACCCGCTGCCGGTCTATGCCGCGGCCTTTCAGTGTTCCTTCCGCTTCAACAGTTTCATCGGTCTGGCAGTGGCCGAGGCGCTGCACGGCAAGGCCGGGATCGCCGCGCTCGGGCTGCTCATGGGCGTCCTGGTCCCCATGGCCAACCTGGCCGCGGTCGCCGTGTTGGCACGTCATGGGGAGGGGCGCTGGCTACGCGAATTGATCGGCAACCCGCTCATCCTTGCCACGGCTGCCGGACTCGCGTTCAGCCTGACGGGTCTGGAAGTCCCTGAACTGGCCAGTACCACCCTGGAGCTGTTGTCGAGAGCATCACTCCCCTTGGGTCTGATCGCCGTAGGCGCGGGTCTACGCCTGGACGCTTTAGACCACGCCCGTGGTCACCTGTGGTATGGGGTGGCGGTGAAGCTGTTGATCCTGCCTGCTGTCGCCTTGGGCCTGTCACTGGCTTTCGGTCTGACCGGCATTTGGTTTCAGACCGCGATCCTCCTGGCCGCGCTGCCGGTCTCCACGGTGGCCTATGTTCTGGCCAATCGCATGGGTGGGGACGGCCGGATCATCGCCGCCCAAGTGGCGGTGACCACACTGCTGTCGATGATCACCTTGCCGCTGTGGCTCAGTCTGAGCCGATAGGCTGGAGAGAAACCTCCAGTGACCGCGCTTCAGCGCTATAATTAGCCCGATGGCGTCAACACCCATCACGACATGATGACCCTTGACAATAACGAGAGCGCCATGGACCCCGAGAGACGATCACTTCCGAAAACGCCGACCGGGATCGCCGGGCTGGACCAAATCACCGGCGGCGGACTGCCCAGGGGGCGGCCGACCCTGGTCTGCGGCAGCGCGGGCTGCGGCAAGACACTGCTTGCTATGGAGTTCCTGGTGCGGGGGGCGACCCAGTTCAATGAGCCGGGGGTCTTCATGGCGTTCGAGGAAACCGCTGAGGAGTTGACGGCGAACGTCGCATCGCTCGGTTTCGACTTGGAGACTCTGATCGCGCAGCGCCAATTGGCCCTGGATTTCGTGTTCATCGAGCGCAGCGAGATCGAGGAGACCGGGGAGTTCGACCTCGAAGGGTTGTTTGTCCGGCTCGGTTACGCCATTGACAGTATCGGTGCCAAGCGGGTGGTGCTCGATACGGTGGAAACGCTCTTTGCCGGATTGCCCAATCCGATGATCCTGCGCGCGGAGCTGCGCCGTCTCTTTCGGTGGCTGAAAGATAAGGGGGTGACCGCGATCATCACCGGCGAGCGCGGCGAGGGCCTGTTGACTCGCCAAGGACTCGAGGAGTACGTCTCCGACTGCGTTATCGTACTCGACCAGCGTGTGAGCGACCTGATCTGCACCCGGCGCTTGCGCGTGGTCAAGTACCGCGGTTCTGCCCATGGGACCAACGAATATCCCTTTCTCATCGATGAGGATGGCATTTCGGTGCTGCCTATTACCTCGCTGGGCCTGCAGCATCGTGCCTCGGAGGAACGGGTCTCGACCGGTATCGCCCGGCTCGACGCCATGCTGGGCGGAGCGGGTTACTACTGCGGCAGCAGCGTCCTGGTTTCGGGGACGGCCGGGACCGGCAAGAGCAGCCTTGCCGGCCATTTTGCCGAGGCCGCCTGCCGCCGGGGTGAGCGCGTGCTCTATTTTGCCTTCGAGGAGTCGGCCAGCCAGATCATGCGCAACCTCGGTTCAGTGGGGATCGCTCAGCAGCCATGGGTGGAGCAAGGACTGCTCCAGTATCGGGCGACCCGCCCGACCTTTACCGGGTTGGAGCCGCACTTAACGGCGATGCACAAAGCGATTGAGCAATTCAAACCGCGTATCGTCGTCGTCGATCCATTGAACAGCTTCATCAGCGCGGGCAATGAGTCCGAGGTCAAGGCCATGCTGATGCGGCTGGTGGATTACCTGAAGCTCAGTCAGATCACCGGGTTCTTTACCAGTTTGACCACCGGCGGCAGCGGTCCCCATCACACCGACGCTGCCATTTCATCGCTGATCGACACCTGGCTGATGCTGTTGGCCGTCGAATCGGGCGGAGAACGCAATCGTGTCCTGAGCATCCTCAAGTCGCGCGGCATGGCGCACTCGAATCAGACCCGCGAGTTCCTGATTACATCCGCCGGGGTTCAGTTGTGCGACGTCTATACCGGCGCGGGCAGCGTCTTGACCGGGTCGGCACGTCTCGCTCAAGAGGCCGAAGAACGCGCGCGGCAGTTGGCGCTTCGCCAGGAGATCGAGCGTCAGCAACGTGCGCTGGAGCGTAAGCGTGCCGCCGTCGACGGACAGATTGCCGCCCTGCGCCTTGAGTTCGAGGCACAGCAGGCCGACACCCAAGCCCTGATCGAACGCCGGCAGGCGCGGGCGGCACAGTTGGCGCGGGAGCGGCTGGACATGGCCTGGAGCCGTAAGGCGGATACCCCGACCGAATCCGGAGAGCCATCATGACCACGGAACCCCCCGACTCAGGCGCCGAACCGGCGGACCTGATACCGACTGGAACCCCAGCTGGGCACGACGCATCCAACATCTGGACACTGCGGCTCTATGTCGCCGGCCAGACGCCGAAATCCATCGCCGCCTTTGCCAACCTCACGCGCATCTGCGAGGAACACCTGGCCGGCTGCTACCAGATCGAGGTGGTCGACCTGCTGGAGCACCCGCAACTGGCGCGCGGCGATCAGATCCTGGCGATCCCGACGCTGGTGCGGCAACTCCCGCCGCCGGTGCGCAAGATCATCGGCGACCTGTCGAATACGGAGCGGGTGTTGGTTGGGTTGGATTTGCTGTCGCGGACTTAGTCAGACGCCGAGCCCAAGCCTGTTGGTTCCAAGCCGAACCGCAACCGAGGAGTGATGGCATGTCGATCGAACCAGTACCTGATAGGATCCCGCCGGCGGAGGTCGTACTGACCGGTCCGCACCCGCAAACCTATGTTCTGCGGCTTTACGTGACCGGTGTGACCGCGAAATCGGCGCGCGCGATTGCCAACATCAAGACCATCTGCGAGGAACACCTGCAAGGGCGCTACGTTCTGGAGGTCGTTGACCTCTACCAACAGCCTGAACTCGCCCAAGGCCAACAGATCATTGCCGCGCCCACGCTCATCAAGGAACTGCCGCTCCCCTTGCGGCGGATCATTGGCGACATGTCGAGCAGCGAGCGGGTGCTCGTGGGGTTGGATGTGCGCCGGAACGGATAGGGATCCGTTCGTCATGAACGAATTGATTGCCGAGAATCAAGATCTGCGTGTGCGTCTGGCGGAGGCCGAGGAGACCCTGCAGGCGATCCGTGCCGGCGAGGTCGACGCCCTCGTGGTCTCGGGAGTCAACGGCGAGCAGGTGTTTACCCTCCAGGGCGCCGACTATCCGTACCGGGTGCTGGTCGAAGAGATGAGCGAGGGGGCGCTGACGTTGACCGTGGAGGGGGTGATTTTTTACGCGAACCGGCGTTTGGCCGACATGTTGAAGACGCCGCTCGAACAGGTCATCGGCGCGCGGTTCGAACACTGGATCGCCCCCGCTGATCAGGCAATTTTTTGGGCCTTGCTGCACAGCGACGATCCGCGGAGTCACTATCGGGAACTCAGCCTGGTCGCCGGCGACGGCACCACGGTGCCCTGCTATCTCTCGTTCACGGTCCTGCAGGTCGCCGAAATCCAGGGCTGCTTTTGCCTGGTCGCCACCGACCTGACCGAACAGAAACGCAGTGAGGCGATCGTGGCTGCTGAACGGTTGGCGCGGTCGATCCTGGACCAGGCGGCCGAGGCGATCGTGGTATGCGATAACGCGACACAGATCATCCGTGCCAGCGAGGTGGCGCATGCTCTGGCCGGTGGGAATCCGCTCGGCCAACCGTTCGCGCGGGTGTTTCCTTTGCAGCAGGCCGATGGTACGGCGTTTTCCCTGGATGCGATGTTGCAGGCCGGCGAGCGGCGCCGGCTGGAGGCTCGGCTGATCCGCCCGGGGTCGGTCGCGAGTCTCCTGGTCAGCATCGGACGCCTGGTGGGGCACCAAGGGGAGCGACTCGGCAGCGTGATCACGCTGAACGACATCACCCGGCGGGAACGGGCGGAGGCGGCCGTCCGGGAGAACGAGCAGCGCTTGAAGTCCATCCTGGAGTTTCTGCCCGTCGGCGTCTGGTTTTTGAATGCACGGGGCGAAATCGTCTTCGGCAATGCCGCCGGGCAACGGATCTGGGCCGGTGCACAGTATGTCGGCATCGCTGGGTTCGGGCAATACAAGGCGTGTTGGTCCGACACGAAACGGCCGCTCGCCCCCCACGAATGGGGCGCGGCGCGGGCCATCGAGCACGGTGAGACATCGATCGAAGAGGAACTCGAGATCGAGTGTTTCGATGGCACGCATAAGATCATCCTCAACTCGGCCGTGCCCATTCGTGATGGCGACGGCCAGATCGCGGGCGCGGTCATCGTCAATCAGGATATCACCCAACGCAAGGCCGCCGAGGACCAGATCCAGCAGCTCGCTTTCTACGACCCGCTGACCCGGTTGCCCAATCGGCGCTTGCTTCAGGACCGGCTGCGTCAGACCCTGGCGGCCTGCGGGCACGGACGCCGACAAGGGGCCCTCTTGTTCATCGACCTGGACAATTTCAAGGAACTGAACGACAGCCTGGGCCATGATATCGGCGACCTCTTGCTCCAGCAGACCGCCCAGCGTCTGCTGGCGTCAGTGCGCGAGGCCGATACCGTGGCCCGCCTGGGCGGCGACGAGTTTGTCGTGATCCTGCAGGATCTCAGCGAGCAGACCGACGAGGCCGCCGCCAAGGCGCTGCTGGTGGGCGCGAAGATTCAGGCCGCGCTCACGCGGTCCTACGAGGTCGCCGGTCACCACTGCCGCAGTACCCCAAGCATCGGCGCCACCCTGATCAGCGACTACGGGACGACTGTTGACGATCTGTTGAAGCGGGCCGATCTCGCCATGTACCAGGCAAAGGCGGCGGGCCGCAACACCCTGCGTTTCTTCGACCCGGAGATGCAAGCCGTCCTGGAGGCGCGCACTGCCCTGGAGAGCGAGTTGCGTGTCGCGTTGCGGGATGGCCAGTTCCTACTGTATTACCAGGCCCAGGTGGATGCCGACGGTCGTCTGACCGGGGCCGAGGCACTGCTGCGTTGGCAGCATCCACAACGTGGGCTGGTTTCCCCAGCCGAGTTTATCCCGTTGGCCGAGCAGACCGGCTTGATCTTGCCGCTGGGTCAATGGGTATTGGCGACTGCCTGTGCGCAATTGGCCGTTTGGGCACGCGCACCGCAGACCGCTCACCTGACCGTGGCCGTCAATGTCAGCGCCCGCCAGTTCCGGGACCCCGGATTTACAGAACAGGTGCGTGGCGTGCTTGAACAGCAGGGTGCCGATCCGCATCGGTTGGAGTTGGAACTGACTGAGAGCCTGCTGTTGGACGACATCACGGACACCATCGCGAAAATGACCGCGCTGAAAGACTTGGGTATCGGTTTTGCGCTCGATGACTTCGGCACCGGCTATTCGTCGCTGGCCTATCTCCAGCGCCTGCCCTTGGACCAACTGAAGATCGATCAGTCCTTTGTACGGGACGTGCTCAGTAACCCCAATGATGCGGCGATTGCCCGTACCATTGTCGCGTTGGGGAATACCCTGGGCCTTGCGGTCATCGCCGAGGGGGTGGAAACGCAGGAGCAGCGGGATTTTCTGTTCGCGAGCGGGTGCCGCGCTTTTCAGGGCTATGCATTTGGCCGACCGGGGCCGGTTGAAGCGCTGAGTAGGTTCTTTGAGTAACCGCAGTCGGTGCACACTGGGTCACCTTGGGTGATGTGACGTCATTTCCGGAACACCGGATACCACCCACCACCGGCTCGGATGTAGGTGCGACTTCAGTCGCACCGATTCGGACGCAGGTGCGACTGAAGTCGCACCTACATTGACGGGTATCCAAATTGTCGGAAATCGCCTAAAGCTCAGCAGTCCACGACGACGTCACGGCGATCGCCTTCACACGCATCTCGTGCTGCTCCGCCGTCGAGACGATCATTCCCGCGCACCCGATCGATGCCGATCAGTACGTCGACACCGGCCCCGCCTTCCATCCGATCCGCACCCGCACCGCCGTTCAGTCGATCGCGACCGGAGTCACCCGCGAGGGTGTCGTCACCCGTTCCTCCCATCAGCACGTCGGCACCGTCGCCGCCGTACAGGATATCGGTGCCGGGGCCGCCGAACAGGGTGTCGTTTCCGGCGTCACCGAAGAGCACGTCGTCGCCGCCGCGACCGTCGATGACATCGTTGCCTCCCAGACCGCAGATCACGTCGTTTCCGGCAGTCCCGATGAGCCGGTCGCGACCCTCGGTTCCCGTGATGGTACACACCGGATCGAAAGCGACCGCCCAGTCGGCGCTGAAGGCACCGGTGGTGCTTGCCAGCGGTGTGGCCACGGCCGCGGCGGCAAGTGTCGGCGCGTTGGCCGGCGGAGCGGCCGGAGCGGTTCGGGCGGCATTGGTGGCGGGCACAGCTGCCGGCGGGGTTGGCGCTTGGGGCGGCACCGGCATCGCATAGAGACCGCGTTCGCCACTGTCGAACGCGTAGGCGCTGACCAGGATCCGGGTGCCGTCGGGAGAGAAGCGGGGGTCGGTGAAATCGGTCAACCCCTCGGGTGTGATGTCGACCAGCGCGCTGCCGTCGGCATTGGCGACGATGATCCCCCAGCCGGGCGAGCCGCCGGTTTGACGCAGGTAGGTCAGCCGCGTCCCATCGGGCGACCAGGATGGGCTCTGGAAACTGAACTCGCCAGTCGGGCCTTCCACATAGGTGATCGGCCCCTCACCGGAGGCGTCGATCAATGCCATGGCGTTGAGTGTCAGCAGTTCCACGAATGCCACCCGGCTTCCATCGGGCGACCACGACGGGTTGTACTGTCTTGCCGGGACGGGTCCGGATGGGGTCTCGGCTGTCGGTTCGTTCACGATGAATGGACGTGGATTCGACCCGTCGGCATTCGCCCGATAGATATCGGATTCGCCCTCACGGACGGTCGTCCACAGGATCTCGGAGCCGTCCGGCGCCCAGGTGGGTGAGAAATTCTGCCACAGATACCCCACACCGCTCGGATCGAACTCGAAAGTGAGTTGGGTGGCGTTGCCGCCATCGGCATCCATGACCCACAGGTTTGAGAACGAGTACCCGAGCTCGAAATAGCTGTCGTTGAACAGGATTCTGGTTCCGTCGGGCGACCAGACCGGCTGGCTCGCATGACCCGGCAGCGCCGCCGTCAGGTTCGTCAGCCCGCTGCCGTCAGGCGCGACGGTGAAAATCTCTTCGAAGCCATCGCCAGCCCTATCGATCGCGCTGAAGGCGATCAACCCGTTCGGTCCGGCGCCCCGCAAGGCGGCGGCCGGCAACCACAGGGCCGCCGCGGCGAGGGTGAAGTTGAACAGGGTACGATTCATCATGCGTTTTCTCTGGGTCAATGTGCTGAGCCTGTCGGGCGGCTGGTCAGTTCAGTCCTTTGAGACGGTTAATCTCCGCGTTGCGCCAGGCGGCGATGGGTGCCCAGGGTCCGTAGAGGATGTCCTGGTCGGTGAAGGGCTCGCTGGGGTAGGTGCAGCCAACCAGCCAGGATGCGGGTTTGCGCAGGGGGCCGGGGATGCCGTCGGTCTCGGTGTGGCAGAACATCTGGTCGGCCATGCCGGCCGGACGCGGCTGGTCATTGATGTAGACGGCCATATCCAGCGCGTCCTGCGCACTCAAGGTCAGCGGGTCTCCCAGTGGCATGTGCTCCTTGATGTAGCCAGCCAGATTCTGGCTGTTGTAAAAGGCGGCCCCGCGGGAGTAGCCGTCCTTGCCCCAGAGCGCGGGGACCCGCGGGCGGTTTTCGCCACGCCGATACTCGCCACGGCCGGGGCCATCCTTGCTGTGGCATGTTGCACACTCGGCGTTGAAGAGGCCGCGTCCGGCCAGGGGATCGCCGCTCATGTTGGCTACATCGGGGTCGACCACCGGAAGTCCATTGCCCGGCAGATTGATCCAGCCGGGTCCCTGCATGTTGGGATCCGTCACCCCGTCGGAGAGCCACCGGATGTAGGCCACCATGTCACGCATCACGGGGTCGGTCTTGGTGGGGGTGCGGTCGGCGTTCATGCAGTTGCGAAAGCAGTCGAGGATCGAGTCCTCCAGGTCACGCCGGTAGTTGAGCGGCCGGAAATAGGGCAACCCGGCGTACTTGGCGGGTGACTGATACATGGGCGTACCGAAGGGAACATGCCCTCCGGTGAAGTGGCAGCTCGAACAGGCGATGGTCGTGGTGGAGTAGGGCGTCCCGTCAGGGTATTTCTTGTTGCCGTCGGGGCCGAGTGTCTTGCTGGTATGGTGAATGTACTCATAGCCGCGGCGTACGTCAGCCGGGGCCGTGCCGATCTTGCGGCAATTGAACCAGGCGCCCATGGCGTCGCAGTCGGGCTCGACGATCTTGCCGTCGAAACCCAGGTTGTCGGCCAGTGCCAGGGGTGCCAGCAGCGGCAAGGCGCAGGCGAGCATGGCGGTCTTCTTCATTTCAGTCCCCCTTCCGCCGATGGCGGTTGACGTTGATACGGGCGTTTCATGGTTGGTAAACACCCAGGCAACGCGCTTATTCCACCCGGATACAATTTTTCTTGACAGCGCTTCCGGCCGACCGGATCGCAGTCGTGGGCGCTGTCGACAGAAGCTAACCCGCATCCAGCGTGAAAAGCGTAATTTTCACGGTGTGTTCGGCCTTGGGGGTTTCCCCAGCTTCGGTGGGGACGCGGTTTAAAATTTATATTTGTCAATACTTTAAACCGCGCCAGATCCAGCAATCGGCGAGTCTGTCGGGGCCGATCCCATCCAAGAACATCGCTTACCGCGCTGAGCGCGGTTTAGACATGGAATAATCGACTGGCCGCGCGTGTTGACTCATTTAGTATGCCGACCGACGCAGGCGTAACCGCGGCATTCATACACGGTGCGGCCGATGACACCTCAATCCACAAAAACTAGACGGTGACGCAATGACCCAGGGAATCGACGGCCGGTTGCTCGCCGAGCAGATACCGCGGCTACGGCGGTATGCCCGCGCCCTGACCAGGAACGTGCAGACGGCGGACGATCTGGTTCAGGACTGTCTGGAGCGGGCCTGGCGCAAGGCGCACCACTGGGAAGCCGGGACCGACCTGCGCGCCTGGCTCTTTACCCTGATGCACAATGTCCATATCAATGCAGCACGCCGCAAGCGACCTGAGACCGAGCCCATGGAGCACACCAACTACGCGGACCCCAAGACCTCAGGCGCGGACAACGCGCTGGCACTCCGGGATCTCGAACAGGGACTGGCCCAGCTCTCCCCGGAACAACGCGAGGTGTTGCTACTGGTGTGTCTGGAGGATATGACCTACGAGCAGGTGGCCGCGGTGACCGGGGTACCCATTGGCACCGTCATGTCGCGCCTGCATCGGGCGCGTGAGCGGATGCGTGGGTTCATGGCGGATGAGCAGCGGCCCGGTTCGACGCCCAACGTGAAGCCTGTTCTGAAGGCGGTAAAATGATGAACGAGCGGCTCTCTCCCGAACTTGAGGACTTGCATGCCTATGTCGACGGCCAGTTGACCCCCCAGGCACGCCGCCGGGTGACGGCACGACTCGCCGCTGACTCGCAGGCGCAGCGCCAGGTGGACGACTACACCGCACTGCGGGATCGCCTGCGGGCGCTTTATGGTCCGGTTGCGCTGGAACCCGTGCCGCCGCGGCTGCTGCGGAAACCGCGATTCCGGCAGTGGCAGCGCCCAATGGCGGCAATGGCCGCGAGTCTGATGCTGCTGGTCGCCGGGGGGCTCCTCGGCGTGCAGTTGGAGCGCGGTCACCTGACGGTGTCGCCGATAGGCACGCCATCGATCGTGCGCGAGGCGGCCATGGCCTACACCGTTTACACCCCTGAGGTCCGCCACCCGGTGGAAGTTCCCGGCGACCAGGCGCAGCACCTGGTGAGCTGGCTCAGCAAACGCATGGGCGTGCCGGTCCAGGCCCCGCAGCTCGACACCTTGGGCTTCGGCCTGGTCGGCGGGCGTTTGCTTGCGAGCGACGATGGTCCGGGTGCGCTCTTGATGTATGAGAACGCCCAGGGGCAGCGCGTGGTGCTCTACGCCTGCCTGAACGAAGATCACGAGCGGGATAGCGCCTTCCGCTTCGGGCAGGAGGACGGTGTATCGGTCTTTCATTGGCTGGAAGGGCCGCTCTCCTACGCGCTGGCCGGCGAACTCGACCGCGGCGGCCTCCTGGCCCTGGCCGAGGCGATCTACCAGCAGACCGCGATCTGAACACCGCGGTCAGCGGATGGAATAAAAGGTGCTTGCCGGGTGTTAGCGCAGATGCAGGAACCGCCTGCATTCTTCTGTCCAACGTCGTTCGCTACCGGATACCTCTTATGAAACGCACCTTATTCTTTGTCGGCCTCTGTGCTGCCGGTCTCGCTCAAGCCGGGGTTCAAACCGCCTGGGTGAACTATCCCGGCGGCGTTGCGGTCGCGCGCGACGCGGCCGACAACGTCTTTACCGCGACCTGGGACTACAACCCCGCCGGTGACATCTCGGTGACGAAACGCAGTTCGAGCGGCATTTTGCAATGGGAGGTGCGTTACGATAACACCGATACCACCAAGCATGAGGTGGCCACCTGGGTGGCTGCCGACAGCGCGGGCAACGTCCTGGTATCGGGCACGCTGCGCTCGGGTTATTCAAGTCCGGTGAATGCGAACAGCATCCTGATGAAATTCAGCCCCACCGGACAACTGCTGTGGCGGCGGGTCTACGAGGGCTTTTTCGATGGCTCATCGACGAAGCGCGTGCTGGTCGACGCGCAGAATAATGTCTATGTGCTGGGTCTGGGGAGCGGTCCGGCCGGTATTGTCACCACGGTGAAAAAGTTCGCGTCGGATGGCACGGCGCTCTGGTCCTGGTTCGATACCGCCGGCATCGGCGCGCCGCTGCTGTTCAAGCTCACGCCCGACGGTCAACTGTTGATCAGTGGCCGCGGCAACAGCATGAACGGCTACGCCAAAGTCAGCACCGCGGGCCAGCCGATCTGGAGCGTCGCCGGGGTGCGCAGCCTGACCGCGGGCGACGCGGCGGGTGACGCCGACGGCAACACCTATCTGATCAACGGCAACTACACGGCCGGCACCGGTAGTGTACTGCGTAAGATCTCGCCGACCGGGGCCGTGCTGTGGGAGCGGACGCACCCGATGTCCGGTTTTTTCGTCGAAGTCGGTCCCGACGCTGCCCCGGTCGTTAGCGGTTTTCCCGCGACCGGTCTGGGTGGTGCCGCCTTCATCAAACACGCGCCGACCGGAGAGTTACTCTGGGCGAACCAGGACGCCGATGGTCCCACCGTAGGCTTGTTGGCACACGCACAGTTGCTGATGGACACCAGCGGCAGCGCCTATCTGGCGGCCGGCGCCATGACCGCGATGGGGGTGACCAAGGTGCGTGCCGATGGCGTCGCCGACTGGACCGCGCTGGTCCCCGGCAGCGGTTACGCCAACAGCATTGCCTTGGGCAGCGCAGGCCAGGTCTATGTGACCGGCGGTGTCACCGCGCGATTGGACCAGGACTTGCCGCCCCCGCCACCGCCGCAGGCTGACCTGGCGCTGACACTGGTCGATGCGCCGGACCCGGTTCGGTTGCGCGGTGAACTTGTTTATACGGCGACCCTGCGCAACCTGGGAACGGCACGGGCGACCGGCGTCAGGTACCAGCAGGTGCTGCCAACCAACGTGACTTGGGTTGGTTCGGCACCGTCGCAGGGCACTTGCTACGGCTCCCGCACGGTGAACTGCTACCTTGGCGCGATAGCCCCGGGTGCTGCCGTCACCCTATCTCTAAGGGTGCAGCCGCGTGCCCGCGGCGTGCTCCCGGCCAGTGCCACGGTAACGACCACCGCGGCGGATGCCGATCCGTCCAACAACACGGTTAGCGTGAGCACGACCGTGACGCGCTGAGCGGCGATCGGAAGCGGTCTGGTTTGTTTGGGCCGGGCCTTTCGGTAGCATCCTCAAGCGTCGCGGTGGTCGGATCGGCATCGATCGCGCTTAGGTGATTTCCGACAATTTGGATGCCGGTCAGTGTAGGTGCGACTTCAGTCGCACCTGCGTCCGAATCGGTGCGACTGAAGTCGCATCGACATCCGAGCCGATGGTGGGTGGTATCCGGTGTTCCGGAAATCACCCTAGCCCGTCCTACGCGCGCCGAACCCCGAACCCGCTCTTTCGGCTGATACGTTTACTTCTGTTGTTCCAACGCTGCCAGCGCAGCGCGTAGCGCCACCCCGGATTCGGTCAGGACGCCCGGCTCGTGCCTGGTGAGAGCGTCCAGTACCGTGTTGACCAAAACCAGCACCGGCCCCAGCGTCTGATCGACATCCTCGGCGTTGAAGCGGTGGAAGCCCTGATAATCCGCCCGCAGCCGATCGGCCTCCAGGCGCCCCAGGGTCTTCAGGTGGCTCGCGTCGAAGGTGCCGGGTTTGACGAAGTGGGCGGCGAACAGTCGCTGGGTGCCCTCATGGGTCCGGGCCTCGAGGCCGTGGGCCAGCAGCAGGGCGCGGACCGCATGCAGGCTCGCGTAATAGAGATTGGAGACCCCTTTGCGATGGACCTGCGCCGCGCGATTGGCGGCGAGGCTGCGCAACTCGTCGAGCAGCAGTGACAACTCGTCCGCGACGGCACTCAGGCGTTCTTCTTCGCCCATAACTCAATGCCCTCACGGGTGATGGCGCGCAGCAACGCCGGATTGGCGGGTTCCCCCGCCCGGAGCAGGAGCGGACGCAGGTGGGGGAGATCCTCGAACCCGGCCTGGGCTTCAGCCGCCAGATCCGCCAGTTGCCCCAAAGTGGCAGCCGCCGCGGTCGCGGATGCGAAGACCGCTACGTCGAGGTCGGAATCGGCGTGGCCGGCGCCGCGCGCGCGGCTGCCGAAGATCAGGATACGCTCGATCCCCGCGGCGCCCAGGGTCGCGAGTGTGCGCTCGACGAAAGTCGCCAGCAGGTGTCGCTCGCCGGGGGTGAGATGGCCGGTCGGCGATGTCCTGTCGGGCGTGCTTGGGGTCAATGCATGTTATCCCGCGGTGCTGGATCGGCAGGCTGTGGGCCGCCGGCCTGATCCAGGTAATGACGGGCCTCGGCGAGCAGCCGCTTGCGGCCGAACAGAATCTGCCACCGATTACCACCGATCTGGCGCCACAGCAGCGCCGAGCGGACGGCGGCCAGAAGCAGGGCGCGGATGCGGTGTTGGTTGTCCGGGTTCTGCAGGTGCAGCGCCACGCCGCGCACCAGGATGCGCGGCGACAGGCGGCTGAGCACCTCGCTGTAGAGATCGGCGAAGTGCGCCAGCACATTGGGGTGCAGCAACGGGAAGTGTTCGCGCTTCTCGTTGGCCGCCTCAATGCCCTCGCCGATACGCGCGAGCAGGTCGGGGCGGGCGGACAGGCTGCGTTCGAGCTTGAGGACCGAGACCACACAACGGGTGAGTTCCAGGTCGCGCTCGAGTCGGCCGGTGAGTTGCGCGATGACCTGACGTGCCCCATTCGCCACGGCCCCCGGTGCGCCGTAGACGGCGGTCACGTCATCCGCATCGACCTGGAACAGACTATAGATGCAGGGTTCCATGGCGCTGACGTCGGCGCTCCCGGTGCGGGCGATGCGTACCACGCTGGCGACCGCCTGAAACATGCCGGCGAAGGCGGTGATGCGATCCTGATCGTCATGGGCCATGGGGGATTCGGCTCCTTGGGGCGATTGCTGACAAGGTGACAGGATACCAGCCGGCGCCCCGTTTTGCCTTGAGGCGATTACGGTTGTGCCCGGTCCACCGTGGCTCCGCCAAGACAGCAATCCCCCGCGTAAAAGACCAGGGCCTGGCCGGGTGTCACGGCCCGCTGGGGTTCCGCAAACCGGACCTCGCAGCGGCGCTCCGTGATGCGGATCAGCGTGCAGGCCTGCAAGGGCTGGCGATGGCGCAGTCGGGCCTGACAAGGGAAGGGCGCCGGGCCGGGTGGAGACCCGCTGATCCAGTGCAGCCGGTCGGCAGTCAGAGACTGGGACTGGAGCAGTGGGTGATCGCCGCCCTGGACCAGGATCAGGCGGTTGTGGGCCTGATCCTTGGCCGCGACGAACCAGGGCGCCTCACCGCCGCCCGCCACCCCGCCGACGCCGAGTCCCTGGCGTTGGCCGATGGTGTAATAGGCCAAGCCCTGGTGTTCACCCAGGCGGCGCCCGTCCGGGGTCTCGATCGGACCGGGCTCGCGCGGCAGATAGCGGGCGAGGAAGTCGCGGAATCGCCGTTCGCCGATGAAACAGATGCCGGTGCTGTCGCGCTTGCCGGCATTGGCGAGCCCGAGCCCGCGGGCGATGGCCCGGACCTCGGGCTTGGTGAGCTCGGCTAGCGGAAACAGGCTACGGGCGAGTTGCGTCTGGTCCAGGAGATAAAGAAAATAGGTCTGGTCTTTGTTCGGATCGGCACACAACCGCAGTTGGCAGCCGTCCGTGTCGCGGATGATCCGGGCATAGTGACCGGTGGCGATCACGTCGGCACCGAGCCCCAGGGCGTGATCCAGAAAGGCGCGAAACTTGATCTCGCGGTTGCACAGCACATCCGGGTTCGGGGTGCGCAATGCCCGGTATTCCTCCAGGAAATACGCGAAGACCTGGTCCCAATACTCGGTGGCGAAGTTTACCGTATGCAGCCGGATCCCCAGTCGTTCGGCCACCGCGGCGGCATCGGCCAGATCCTGGGCGGCGGCACAGTAACCGGGTGCGTCGTCCTCCTCCCAGTTCTTCATGAACAGAGCCTCCACCCGGTATCCCTGCGCGATCAGCCGGTGCGCTGCCACCGCCGAGTCAACCCCGCCGGACAGACCGACCATCACCCGATCGACGGGTGTTATGCGAGCACCCATACCCCCATCTCCTCTGACGCGTACGGCGGCGCCGACCGGTCGCCAATACGCTTCTGAACCGTTAACCATAAGTGAAACAAGTCATCCGGGAAGATGACAGTCCCCTCGACCGCTGTCGCGACTGCCAGCGTGCGAGGTTGCGTAGTCAGGGCTTCCAGCCCTGACCGTTCCAGTCCCGACGCCGTCAGGCCAGGATGGCCTGACTACGCACTTTCACGGTAAAGTCTCGACCTCCAGTGGCCGGAACGATGACCAAGGCCCCGTCGCGGCGGGCCGTCGCTCCCACGGGGTCACCGCGCGACTTTCACGGGAAGCCTCGACCTGAAGTGGACTCTGACGATCTCCCGACTCATAAGCAAGTTTCTCTTGATCGATAGCAATACGCCACCCTCGCCGTTGCCCTCCGTGCAGGTTGCCCAGGCCCAGCCTGCTGACCGCGGGGCTGGTGCAATGGGACGGCTATAGCTATCGGACGTGATAACCGGACAAGGGGCGGGTTTCAAACCCGCCCCTACACCAAGGCTCTGTCCGGATATCAGGTACGGAGGCTATATCAGGTAGGAAGGCGATACCTGGCCGGGCTGAGTCTGGACAGCGGCTGGCTGGTGCTCTTCGACCGCCGCTCGGGTCAGCCGCCGATCGCCGGGCGCACCGCCCACACCGAGCAACACAGGCCGCAGGGCCGGTGTATTGTGGTGGTACGCGCCTGAGCGGGCGCCATGTCACCCGGTCTCTACCCCCTGGAGTGATTCCCTGGAGTAACGCCATGCGCTTTTTCAACACCGCGGGTCCGGTCCGGTCCGCGGATCACTACTGCCTGGCGCCATTGCGCCGCTGGGATCTGGACGAGGTGCTTGGAGCGTGAATACGCGATCGGTTCGGGCCGGATGGACCTGTGTCTGCGCTATGGCAGGGTAACGCTCGGGATGGAACTCAAGGTCTGGCGCGACGGCGCTTCCGACCCGCTGCCCGAAGGGCTGGTGCAATTAGACGGCTATCTGGCCGGATTGGGTCTGGACAGCGGCTGGCTGGTGCTTTTCGACCGCCGCTCCGGGCAGCCGCCGATCGCAGAGCGCACTGTCCATATCGAGCAACGCAGCCCTCAAGGTCGGTGCATTGCGGTGGTGCGGGCGTGACTGGCGGCGATCCCCTGCGAGATATGATCTGCCGCGTCGTCCAAGCGGCCAAGATCGCCTTCGACAGGCCTCGATCATCGTTCCGGCCAGCATCGGCAGGAATGACGTCTTACGGGGACAGTCTCGAACTGCGCAACGAGCGCGAACCCAAGATATTTAGACAGGATTAACAAGATTTACAAGATGTTATTCTTTTTCAATCTTGTAAATCTTGTTAATCCTGTTAATCCTGTCAAGAAATTTTGGAACTGGTCAGGGTCGCGGCCGGAACCATGATCAAGGCCTCCGGGGTGGCAGGCACGATGCATCTGTTCCAATCAGGCCCCATGGATTAGAGCGAAACATTTCGGTCTCTCCCAGGTGTCGATATACTGAGTCTTTATGGAATCGATCCACTCCATCAACCCCGAACGCATCGCGTGGTGCTGTGCCGAGCATAGCATCACGCCGGGTGAGCTTGCGTCTCAAGTCGGCATCTCCGCAGCCAGCATCGAACGGGTGATGGCGGGTGAGGATAGTCTGACGTTCAACCAGTTGCGCAAGATCGCCGACTATTTTGGCCGAGGTGTGCTGTTCTTCTTGGAGGCCGGGCCAGTCGACGAGGCGCAAGTGCATACGCCGCACTTCCGCACACTGACGACCCAGAAGCCGGAGTTGTCCGCCAGACTCAGGGCGCTGATCGAGCGGGTGGAAAGACAGCGGGCGGTGTATCTGAGCCTGCGCGAGGACTTGGACGACACCCAGCGGCCACGTTTCAGTCCGCCGGACTTACCCGAACACGACGTTCGTTCGGCGGCCTGCATCACTCGCCGGTGGCTGAGCCTGGCCGAGGATAACTGCTTCGATACTTACCGCGCGGCGGTGGAAGCAAGGGGCGTACTGGTCTTTCGTAGTAACGGCTATAACGGCAAGTGGCAGATTGCCAAGGAAAGCCCGATTCTTGGCTTTACTTTGTACGACCAGGACTGCCCCGTGATTGTCGTCAAAAAACGGGCCGCCGAGACGCAACAGTCATTCACACTCATGCATGAGCTTGGTCACTTGCTGTTGCACAAGGCCAGCTCGATCGATGACGAGCAGGATCTGCAATCGCTCGAAGGCCGGGAGCGTGATGCAAACGCCTTTGCCGGGCATCTGTTGGTGCCCGACGCTTTCCTGGCCGGCATCGACGACGCGCAGCGGCCTGACGAGGTGACGCAGTACGACGATTGGCTCAAGCCGCAGCGCAAGGAATGGGGCGTGAGTGGTGAGGTGATCCTGCGCAGGCTTCTGGATGGCGGGCGTTTGTCGCGCGAGCAATATAGCGCTTACCGGAAGTGGCGGGAGCGAGTGGTCGCAGCACCAAAGGACGGGGGAAGCCGCATGTACCGCCACCGCGAACCCAAGCACGTATTCGGTGACACCTTTGTGCGAACGGTGTTGGATGCCCTGAACGCGCGCCAAATCACGCTAGCCAAGGCAAGTAGTTATCTGGACAACCTGAAGATTAAGGATCTGCATGAGTTGGAACGGCACTATGCAGATCTTTGATGCTTCATCAATGATCTACGCGTGGGATAACTATCCAGTGAATCAGTTTCTAGGTTTGTGGGACTGGATACGGATTCAGGTTGAGGAAACGGAATTGGCGATGCCGAGCGTGGCCTTTGATGAAGTTGCCAACAAGACACCGGATTGCGGTCAGTGGCTCAGAGACAACAATTTGGTCATTCTGGAAATTGGCAATGCGATCTTACAGGAAGCAAAACGTATCAAGAGGTTGCTCGGGATTGTTGATGACAGGTATCATCCAAAGGGCGTCGGAGAGAACGACATATTAATCATTGCAACAGCCCTTGTCCATGGAGTCTGTTTAGTGTCAAACGAGGGGAGACAAAAACTCCCCGACATTCCGGCGAAGATGAAGATACCCGCTGTATGCGCGATGTCTCAGGTCTCGGTCGATTGCATCAGCTTCATCGAGTACCTTAAGCAATCCGGAGCAGTTTTTCGATAGCTGGAGCGTCCGAGTTCCAACTATGTTGGTGTAGGGTCGGGTTTTAAACCCGCCCCTACGTCCGGTTATCACGTTCGACGGCGCTATGACCTTTCGCGGCAGGTGTCGAAAAAATGCCGCACTGAGCCATCGCGCAGCGCGGCCCGCTGGCCTCAATGCGCCCGGCATTGACCAAAAAGGCAAGGCGGGCGCTGAAGAATCCGTCCCCCGGCAGATTGCGTCCGTCGCAGTGCGGCAGTGCGCCATGGCCGTGCCCACCACCAACCCTACCGCCCGCCAGTCCGGGCCGCAGGCGGCCAGCAGCAAGGGATCATAGTAATCGCCGGGCACTCCCACCACGCGCCCCTGCTCCAGGCGCCGAACGGGACCGCAGGTGTCACTCGCGGCCACCGCGTTTTTGCAGGCGGAGCCAAGGCGACTCAGGGTGGCATCGATCTTGGCTTGATCGTCAGCCAAAGCGGGGTTCATCGAGCCGACGGCGAGCATGGTGAGCATGGTGAGCATGGTGAGCATGCTCAGGATGAGGGTAGGTTTCATGTGCGTTTCGTTTTGCGTTGTTGGTCTGGATCGGACAGGCGCATCGGTTAACGGTACGTCCGAAAACGGAAGTCTGTCTATCCACTGCGCGAAGCGCGTTTTCCCAAAAACGAAGTGCGGCTGCCAGGGTCTAGTCGGGGAGGTGGGTGCCGCCGGGCACCACCCGACGGTGCAGCCGCCGGATGGTCTCCGCGGGCCGTTCGCCGAACTCCCGCCGATAGGCATCCGCAAAGTGACCCATATGGAAAAAGCGAAATTTCATGGCGACCTCGGTGACGGTGGTCACCTCGCCCCGGGCCAGCAATTCCTGCCGGATGCTGTGCAGGCGTGCGCGGCGGACGAACGCCATCGGCGTGCAATGGTGGTAATGCCGGAAGGCGAGTTGCACGGCGCGCGGCGAGACGCCAACGAGCGTCGCCAGGGTATCAACCGAGAGTGACTCCTGAAGATTGGCCGCGATCCAGTGTTCGCAATCGCTGAGCTTGATCCTGCCCAGCATGGGATCGGGTGGAGCGGCCGACGGGAAGGGCTCCGCGAGGCAGTCCAGAAAGAGGCTGAACAGTGTTTGCTCCAGGTGCTCCGCCGTCGGTCCACTGGCCAGGGGCGTGTCGGGCTGGTTCAGTTCACGCGCCGCCCACTGGGCCAGGGATCGCAATGCGGCACCGGCAGGCGACGTCAGGTCGCGGTGCCTGGCCCATTGCTCGAAACGGGCACTTGGCAAACCGCGGATCCGCAGTGCCTGTTCGACCCGGGTGGTGGGATATTCCAAGGCCAGGAGCCGGACCGCTTCGCTGTCCATCCGGACATCCTGGCCCGGAACCACGATGACCGCGGAACCGGGCCCGGCGACCGTGGATTCGGCATTGATCTGGTGCAGCGAGCGGCCCTCCTCATGGAGGAGGACGGTGAAGCGGTCGCCCCCCAGCGTACAGCGCACCCGTAGCGGGGTGGGGCAACGGACGAACGTGAGTCCGGTCTGCCCGATCTCGACATGATTGACGATGGTCTCGAACGGGATATGCCCCTTGATCGCGACCTCGTGCTTGCCCCACAGTTCACCCATGACCTGGCGGGATTCGTCCAGATCGCGCGTGTGGAGCAAGGCAAAGTGGGTCAGATAATCGGCGGGTGGGGTGTCGTTCACGGCTGTCGGTTGCGCGGCCTGTTGTGAATATAGCCGTCGGACGTGATCATCGGACGTAGGGACGGGTTTGAAACCCGCCCCTACACCAAGGGTCGGTTTGGATATCAGGTATGAAGGCCATAAAAGAACATAATCTCGGATGTCAAGCGTTGGTTAGCACCTGCTGTCTTTCGCCGCATCGAGCCGTTCGAGCAGCAGGTCGCTGCCGGCCCGCTGCCATTCCATAGCGGCCTCGATGTTGTCGCTCATCGTCTCGCTCCACAGGCGCTGCCATTCGCGCACGGACCTGCTGGTCGAATCAGTGCCGGTCAACCAGCCGCCCTGGTTGAGAACCTTCTGTGCGGCGGTCAACCAGAACTCCGACACCATCCAGCCGAGGCGCCACGCCTCCCAGGGATTGGCGATCTGCGTGGGGTACAGGCTGATGGGAAAGCGAGCTTGCTGCGCGGTCATGACTGAGTAAACCTCAATGTTATAAATTGATGCATTGTTGGCAGCGCTTTGGGTCTGAGTCCATTGTCGCCGCTCAATCCTCTGTATTGGCAAAAAGGTCGGCAATGGCCGGACCCAGGCTTGCGTTCGGCCGGACCGGGGCGGGCAGGCCCAGATGCAGGTAAGCGGCCTGGGTCGCCATGCGCCCGCGCGGGGTGCGCATCAGATAGCCTTGCTGGATCAGGTAGGGCTCCAGCACATCCTCGATGGTGCCGCGCTCCTCACCGATCGCCGCGGCCAGACTTTCAACCCCCACGGGTCCGCCGTCGAACCGTTGGATCACCGCCGCGAGCAAACGCCGGTCCATGTGATCGAAGCCCAGCGCGTCCACCTTAAGCATAGCCAGTGCCTGGTCGGCAACTGTGACGGTGATCTGCCCATCGGCACGCACCTGTGCGAAGTCGCGCACACGGCGCAACAATCGGTTGGCGATGCGCGGGGTGCCGCGCGAGCGGCGGGCGATCTCGGCCGCGCCGTCCGGTTCAGTGGGGATGGCCAGGATTTCGGCGGATCGGCGCACGATGGTGGTGAGATCCTCCGCCGAGTAATACTCCAGCCGTTGGACGATCCCAAAACGATCACGCAGCGGCGAAGTCAGGAGTCCGGCGCGCGTGGTGGCGCCGACCAGGGTAAAGGGCGGCAGGTCGAGCTTGATCGAGCGGGCGGCCGGCCCCTCGCCGATCATGATATCGAGTTGGAAATCCTCCAGAGCCGGGTAGAGAACCTCCTCGACCACCGGGCTCAGCCGGTGGATCTCATCGACGAACAGCACATCCCCGGCCTCCAGGTTGGTGAGCAGGGCGGCCAGGTCACCCGGCTTCTCCAGCACCGGCCCCGAGGTCTGGCGCAGGTTGACCTGCATCTCGTGCGCAATAATGTGGGCCAGCGTGGTCTTGCCGAGCCCCGGCGGCCCGAAGATCAGCACATGATCCAGCGCCTCGCGGCGGGCGCGCGCGGCACCGATGAAGATTTCCATCTGCTCGCGCACCGCCGGCTGGCCCACATAATCCGCCAGCCGGCGCGGGCGGATCGCCCGGTCCAGGGCGCTGTCGTCGCCGGCGGCGAGCGGGCTGATCAGACGATCCGGGTCAGTCGACATACAGGTCTCAACATATCCTCAGTGGCGATTGGCAGTTTGCGCCGCGTTCGATCAGCGAATCCGACGGCGACACCGCGAATCCGTAGGGTCCGCTGTGCGGACCGACCGCCTCGCCGTCAGTCGACACGGTCGGGTTTATCCAGCCGCCGAATGTCGATGGTTCCGATCCGGCAACTGTCGGTATTCCGAACAGCGCTTCGGCGTCGGGATGCCCTTGCCCGGATTGAGCAGTTCCTCCGGATCGAAGGCGCGCTTGACCGCGTGGAACTGGGCCAATTCGGTCGGACTGAACTGGACGCACATCTGGTTGATCTTCTCGATGCCGACCCCGTGCTCCCCGGTGATGGTACCGCCGACCTCCACGCACAGCTCCAGGATGCGCCCGCCCAGATCCTCGGTGCGCTCCAGTTCGCCGGGCTTGTTGGCATCGAACAGGATCAATGGGTGCATATTCCCGTCTCCCGCGTGGAAGACATTGGCGACCGCCAGACCATATTGGGCCGACAACTCCGCGGTGCGGCGCAGCACCTCCGGCAGGGCGCGGCGCGGGATGGTGCCGTCCATGCAGTAATAGTCTGGAGAGATGCGCCCCACGGCCGGGAAGGCCGACTTGCGCCCCTTCCAGAACCGCAGCCGCTCGGCGTCGTCACGCGAGGTCCGCACCTCGGTCGCCCCGCTCGCCAGCAACAGGTCGCGCACCTGCACGGCCAGTTCCGCCACCTCGGCCTCGGTGCCGTCGATCTCGCAGATCAGGATGGCCGCCGCGTCGATCGGATAGCCGGCATGGGCGAAGGCCTCGGCCGCCTTGATCGCCGGCCCGTCCATCATTTCCAGCCCCGCCGGAATGATCCCGGCCGCGATGATCTCACCCACGGCATGGCCGGCGCGCTCCACATCGTCATAGGCGGCGAGCAGCGCCTGCGCCCGTTCCGGCACGGGCAGCAGCTTGACCGTGACCTCCACCGTCACACCCAGCATCCCCTCCGATCCGATATAGAGCGCCAGCAGGTCATACCCCGGCGCGTCGGGCGCCGCCGAGCCGAGTTCGATCAACTCGCCCTCCATGGTCACGAACTTGATGCCCAGGACGTTATGCACCGTCAGCCCATATTTCAGACAGTGCACCCCACCCGAGTTCTCCGCCACGTTGCCGCCGATGGTGCAGGCGATCTGACTGGACGGGTCCGGCGCGTAGTAGAGCCCGTGAGGCGCCGCGGCCTCGCTGATCGCCAGATTGCGCACTCCCGGCTCCACCCGCGCCCGACGCGCCGCCGGGTCCAACTCCAGGATGCGGTTGAACCGCGCCAGACTCAGCACGATGCCGTCGCTCAGGGGTAGGGCGCCCCCGGACAACCCGGTGCCGGCCCCCCGTGCCACCACCGGCACCTGCTGCTCGTGACACAGCCGCAACACCCGCTGGACCTCCGCCACCGTGCGCGGCAGCACCACCAGCAGCGGCAGTTGGCGATACGCCGAGAGCCCGTCGCACTCATAGGGCCGCACCTGCTCCTCCTGCTCCAGCACGGCATCGGCCGGGAGAAAGTCACGCAGCGCGCCGACCAGCTCGGCGCGGGCGGACGTCAGAGCAGGCTCGTGGAAGTCGGTCGTGGCGGTATGCAACAGGCTCATGTGGACCTTAGTGGGGCAGGGCGTGCCCGGCTGGGTGGTAGACGCGGCAGTGATGCCAGAGGCTAGAGCATTCGGGCGCCGCCGACAAATTTCAGCCCCCCGGATCGCGAAACCCTTCGCCCGGCGCTCGCAACGCGGTACACTCTACACCCCGCGGAGGCCAAGCGCCTCGCGGACTCCAGTCAGACGCCGGCGTAGCTCAGTTGGTAGAGCAGCTGATTTGTAATCAGCGGGTCGGGGGTTCGAATCCTCTCGCCGGCTCCAATAAAACAAGGGCTTAGGCGGATTCCGTCTGAAGGAGCAATTCCTGTTCCCGATAGACGGGGCCGATGAGTCGGCTTGGCTCCGGTCAGGGTGCCCCGCCGTGGGGTCGGTCAGTCCAGGGCCTTGCCTGCAATCCGCTCGCGGGCCTTGTCCGGGTCCCAAGTCCGGCCGATGTAGATCGATCAGATCTTGCTGGCGTCCTTTTGAAAACCGATGCGCAGCATAGGGCGATCGTTTATTTCGGTCCTAACAAAAGCGGCGTCCGGTTGTTTCTCCCGCTAGCAGCCTGTCGGACTTGATGAGGTAACCGATTGAAGTTAAAAAGTTTCAGCTTTTTTGGCGCAAATTTTTTATCTTCTATAATCAAGTTCTTACGCTGCAAGTCCGACAAACTGCTAGACCCCACCAGTGAGCCGGATCTTACGCCGATGCTCGGATTGCAGGCAGAATCGCTCGTCCGGGTCTCGCACGGTGCGTCGGTAAAGGTATCCATTACTCACCCCTGCGCCTGCACGGTCCGCGCGTTCAGCCAGGCGTCAACTTGCGTCGGGCCATATCGGACTAGGCCTCCGATCTTAATAAAAGGCGGGCCGTCGCCTCGCACTCGCCACATTTGCAATGTACGGACCGAAATGCTCATCCGCTGGGATTCGATCCGCTGCGCGGAAGCAAAAAGAGCGCGCACACAAAATATAGTAAAATTTCGCGGTGGGGCCGACTTCGCTGGAAGTCGGCTTCAATGGCGCGCATTGATGCGCAACCTTCAAGAAGGGGCCGGGTCAGGGCGGTGAAGGGGCCGCCCGTTCGTGGATCAGCCTAGACCCGGTCGTAACAGGTCAGTGGTCGGTCAGTTCAAGACGCCTTTCAATCCGCTCTATCCGTACCTCCAGCTTGTCCATCGCGACTTGGTGCCGGGCGTCGGTCTCATCGCCATGGGCAACTTCCCGCTTCACCAGGCTCATGCCGACCTCAAGGCTCGTCATCCGGTGTTTCAAGTCGCTCACGTCCTCGGCAATCTGATCGACCCGGCCACGGATGTGGCGCAGGTGTTCCAGGACGAGGCTTTCAATGTCTGCGGTCATCAGGGTTCTCCAGGTCTAGGGATCTTCAACGGGGGCAGGGCTTCACTTCGCTGCCTTGCGGGTCGGTAGCGCGGTCACTTCGGCCGTGGGGGTCAGTCCAGCCGCCCCCATGATCCGGGCGCCGTGCTGGTCCAGGGCGGCTCTCACCGAGTCCTCACCGAAGCGGGCATAGACGGCGGTTGTGCTTTGGTTGGAGTGATTCAGAACCCGGCCGATCAGGTGTAGCGAGTTGCCGGACTGCGCGAGCCAGGAACCGACCGTGCGGCGAAGGTCGTGCAGTCGTACATCAGCGACCCCGGCCGCCGTGCGGACTCGCCCCCAGGGCTTGCTGATGTTGACCAGATGGGCGCCGGGCAGCTTGCCGGGCAGGATGAAGGGGTTGCCGTCCGCTTGGGGCAGGTCGCGCAGCAGGGCCACGGCAGGGGGCGACAGTGGGATGTAGTGCACCCGGCCGGCCTTGGTGTCGTCGGGCAAGCGCAGTTCCGCCCGTGTCCAATCCACATCGGACCATTGGGCCGTGAGTAGCTCGGTCTTGCGGGCGCCGGTCAGCAGGTACAGCCACAGGGCCGCGCGTGCCGATGCGTTCGGTTCCTCGTTGATCGCTTGGGCCAGGCGGGGCAGTTCGTCGGCACTCACCCAGCGGTCGCGCTTGGCCTCGGTGAAGCGGTCAATGTCGCGGGCGGGGTTGCCGTGCCCCTCGGGGACGAATCCCCAGCGGCGGGCAAGCTCGAACATCTTGGACAGCAGGGCAAGTACCCGGTTGGCCTCATAGGGGGCGCGCTTGCCGATGGTGCGGTGCAAGGTTTCCACGTCCGGCCGGGTGATCGTCCGCGCCTCGAGGCTTCCCCACTTGGGCAGGACGTAGGTATCAATCCGCCGTTGGTCCTCGCTGCCTGACTTCTTGGCGTTGCCGTGTCGATCCATGTAGGCGAGGCACAAGTCGCGCATGGTTTCGCCTTGGCGTTCCTGCTCGCGGGTAGCGACCGGATCGGCGCCTTCGGTTTTGACCTTCGCCAGTTGCGACCGGGCCACGGTGCGGGCTTGGTCCAGGGTCAGCACGCCATAGGTGCCGATGGTCAACAGCCGTGACCGCCCGGCCGCGCGGTAGGACAGGACGAACCCTTTGCGTCCGCTCGGGAAGATGCGGCAGCCGAACCCTGGTACTTCGTCATCCCACAGGACGCACCGGGCGTTGTTGGTGCCGGTGTAGGTCGCCGCGTCAATCGCTCGCTTGGTCAGTCTCACGTCGTTCGCTCCCCTGGTTTTGAGTCAGCACTGAGTCAGCAGAAGGGGGCGACTCAGGGCGTACCGTGTAGTAAAGGATAGCACAAGCGGACGAGGTAAGCTGTTGTTGCAGATTAGTTAAACGTAACAAATGGGAAACGAGCGAACGCCCGACTCTCAGATTTGTAATCAGCGGGTCGTGGGTTCGAATCCTCTCGCCGGCTCCAATAAAACCAGGGCTTAGAGTAAAATCTAGGTAACTTCTCAATAACTCACGGCACAGCGGCGCCCGCCAGGGCACGCTCACGGACGATATCCGCCAGAGGAGGGATGGCCCCGTGCTGCTCGATCCGGTCGGTCAGGTAGTCCCAGAACGAGATGCCCAGTTTTCGGCA
>NZ_CAIZIZ010000472.1 GCF_903933125.1 uncultured Lamprocystis sp.
AGCACGGTAGGTTGGGGTGAGGAACAAACCCCAACATTTCCAATTACCGCTGATCCGCGACACCCGCCGCCCGCCGCTGCCACACCAGCGTCCGGTTGTTGACCGGCATCGGGTGATCGGCGATCAGGTCCAGGCCCGCCTGATCCGCCAGACGCCGCAGAGCGTCCAGATCCCGCACCCCCATCCGCGGGTCCTGCGCCCGCAGCGCGGCGTCGAAGCGCGCATTGCTGGCGCTGGTATGGCGCCCGCCGTCACTGAAGGGGCCATAGAGGGCAAACAGCGCCCCCGGGGCCAGCAGCCGGCCCACCCCGCGAAACATCAGGGCCACCTCCGGCTCCCCCATGATATGCGCGGTGTTGGCGCTGAACACCCCGTCCACCGGACCCGGCGGCCAGTCACCGGTCACATCCAGACTCAACGGGTCCGGTAAATTGGGCAACTGCGCCTCCGCCAGCCACAACCGGATCCCCGGCAGATGGGCCGCAACATCGCTGGTCTGCCAGGTCAAGTGCGGCAGCCGGGCGGCGAAATAGACCGCGTGCTGACCGGTGCCGCTGCCGATCTCCAGCACCCGGCGCGCCTGGGCGAACAGCGGTGCGATCACCGCAAAGATCGGCGCCTGGTTCTCGACGCAGGATTCGGCGAAGGGTTTGTGCGGATAGCGGTTATGGGTCATTGGTGCTTGTCGCCTCTGTCGTTGTCGTAATCAAAGATATGATTCCCGCGAGGATGCTCCGGCCCCGCGTCGGTCGTGATCGTCGTTCCAGCCTCAAGAAAACCGCAGGTCGAGGCTCACCGTGAAAGTCGCACAGTGACCCTGTGGGAGCGGCGTCCCGCCGCGATGGGGCCGGACGTGTCACCGCAGCGCTTGAGGTTACCGCGGCACCGCATCGCGGCGGGACGCCGCTCCCACGGGGGACAGGCTGGCGCGGCCAACGCGGCCCGGCGGCGCCCCCCACCGGCACGGATTCCGGCCGCCGTCACCACCATCGTCCCGACCCGTTGGCCCGTTTGGTAAGGCACTGATACACTTGCCGCACCTCCACCTGTAGAACCAGCACCGGATGTCCGCCACCGCGACCGACCGCCCCGTGCGCCTGCTGCACCTGTCCGATTGCCGGTTCCGCGCCGACCGCGCCAGGGAGGCTGACCCGATGCTGCGCGACTTGGCCCGTTTCATCGCCGCCGAGGTCGAAAGCGGATTGGCGCCGGACCTGGTGGTCATCACCGGGGACCTGGGGTATTCCGGCAAGGCCGAGGAATATCAACCGGGGCGCAAGCACAAGTCCGAGGAATTGCCTTGCTCCGCCCAGGAATGGCTGGAGGATCAACTCTGGCCCGCCCTCTCACCGGACCCGGCGCAGCCCCTACCGCGGGACCGCCTGCTGCTGGTGCCGGGCAACCATGACGTGGATTGGAGTCTGGTCAGCCGGGGCGCCCGTTCGATGCAAGGCGATTTGTTGCGGGAGCGCTCCCAGGACGCCATCGCCGAGGTACTCGGCCATGCCGCTGACCGCGACCTCCTGCTCAAGCGCCACGCCGCCTACCTCAAGTTCTACGGCACCTGGCTGGGTACCGACCAACCCGATCCCTGGTGGCAGCGCAGCATCGCGATCCACGGCCAACGGCTGCACGTCGCCGGACTCGATTCCGCCTGGATGGCGTGCCGGGATCAGGACCGGGACCTGCTGCTCGGGCGCTACCAGATCAACCAGACCGTGCTGCACCAGGACGCCGAGGGCGCCGACTGGCGCATCGCCCTCATGCACCACCCTTGGGACGACCTGGCAGCATTCGATTCCAACGAGGCACGCCAGACCATTCACCTGCGCTGCGATCTCCTGCTGTACGGCCACCGGCGCGAACCCCTAGCCTGCCGCGTGATGCCCCCGGACTCCCGCCGCGCCTGCCTGGAACTCGCCCCCGGATACGTCAACACCGGCAGCGGCGACCCCAACAGGTTCCAGTGGATCGAGTTGTATCCCCAGCCCCGGTGCGTCCGCGTCCTGTTCCGCCTCCGCAACCAGGGTGCCTGGCAGCCGGACTATAACCAGTCGGGCGGCGCGGTGGACTTCCCCCTGGACCAACCGCCAACCGCAAACGCCGCAACCCAGCCCCCCCGCACCCCCGAGGTCCCCGCCGCCTATCTCGCCTGGCTGCACCGCCGCTATGCCGATTTCGACCTGCTCGGCAAGGGCCTGAAGCAAGGCCAGGCGATTCGCCTGAGCCAGGTGTATGTCCCCGCCGTGACGACGCCGGCCGCCGACCCGGCGGGGCCGGATTTGGAGTCCGCCCGGAGCCAGGCGAACCACGCCGGCCGATCGGAACAACCGCCGCCGGCCCTGCTGTTGGAGCGCATCGACCGCCAGTCGCTCTACTGTCCGGCCGCCGCCGGTGCCGGCAAAACCACCTTTTGTCGCTGGGCGGTGCTGCGGGCCAGCGCCGAGGAACCCGGTGTCGGCCATGCGACACCGCCGCCCGCGGGCTTCGCGGAGCAGCCGCCCACGGGGCTGCACGGCCGGCTGCCGCTGCTGGTGCCCTTGTGGGACCTGTGGCCGAACATGGAGTGCGGCCACGGACGCGGCAATTGGCATCGCCCCCAGCTCGAACACGCCCTCGCCCAGTGGGTCGACCGCATCCAGCCGGACGGTCTCACCGGCGAACTGCTCAAGGCCCATCTTGCCGCGGGCACCGCCTTTCTGCTGCTCGACGGCCTGGACGAGGTCCCGGTCTGCGAGACCCGAGACGGCCGGCCTATCTACCCCCGCGGTCTGTTGCTCAGCGGCCTGATCGCGGCCTTGCCGGACTGGGAGCGGGCCGGCAACCGCACCCTGCTGACCAGCCGACCCTATGGCCTGGACGAACAGGAATTGGACCGGCTGGGCCTCGCCCGGGCCCCGCTGGAGCCGCTGCCCGAGGCGCTGCAAACCCTGTTCATCACCCGCTGGTTCCAAACGCTGGACAAGCCCGAACTGGCCCCGGAACTGCTGCGCAGTCTTGGCGAACAGGACCTGGCGCCGCTCACCGAAAACCCCCTGCTGCTGACCGCGCTCTGTGTCATCTATTACGACGGCGGCCGCCTGCCCGGCGACCTCTGGAGTCTCTATGCCGCCATCTGCGACAACGTGCTGCACAACCGTTATTTGGACAAGGTCGCCGAGCGCCCGCTGGCCCTGGCCCGGCTGGAAGCCATCGCCTACGGCATGCATACCGGCGAGGGGATCCATGATGAGCACCGCGGCACACCCCAACGATTCGCCACGGAGGACGAGATCGCGCGGTTGCTGCGGGACTTTGCCGAGCTGGACGGCAAATACGAGCAGGGTCAGGTGGCGCCCGTGGCCTGGCGCGAGGACCTGTTGACCAAGTCCGGGCTGCTGTTGCCGCAGTCGCAGCGGCGGGCCGCCTTCTACCATCTGAGCATCCAGGAGTTTCTGGCCGCCGAGCGCATCGCCCGCAACCGCGGGGACGACGCGGCGCTGCACCAGATCTTCCGGTCACGCTGGGACGTGCCGGAGTGGCGGTTGACGCTGCTGTTCCTGTTCGCCGGCCTGGCCTTCCATCATCGCTCCTCACCCACCGCGGCCTTGGACTTATTGACCGGCCTCGCGCGGGAGCTCGATCGCGCCAAGCTCAAGGTCAACCCGGCCCCGGCGGTCTTCGTGGCCGAGGCTCTGGGCCTGTGTCTCGCGAAGAAGGCTTTGCCGGACGAACTCGCCACGGGCTTCCGCCGGACCTGCCTGGACGCGATTGTCGATGAAATTGCCATCCCCGCCCGCCAGACCCTGGGGCTCTGCCTGGGCCGGCTCGGCGATCCGCGCATCGACGACCTCCGCGCCCCCGTGGCCTATGTCGAGGTTCCGCCTGGCGTCTATGTCTACGGCGACCAGAACGCGAAGTTCCGCATCGAGGCGCCCTTCCTGCTCTCACGTTACCCGGTGACCAACAGTCAATACCGCGTCTTCATGGACGCCGGCGGCTATGCAAACCGGCGTTGGTGGTCCGACGAGGGCTGGGCTTGGTTGCAACAGGCGGGTGTCACAGAACCGGCCTTGTGGCAAGACCGCCGCTGGAACGTCGCCAATCAACCGGTGGTCGGCGTGTCCTTCTGGGAGGCGCAAGCCTGTTGCCGCTGGGCCGGGGGGCGCCTGCCGAGCGAGCGCGAATGGGAGGCCGCCGCCCGCGGCCCCCAGGGGTACGAGTACCCCTGGGGCGGCCAGTGGGAGGACGGGATCAGCAACAGCCGTGAGGCCGGTCTCGGGGTCACCTCTCCGGTGGGGCTCTTTCCCCGTTCGGCGCAGGCGCCGCTTGGCCTGGAAGACATGGCGGGCAACTGTTGGGAGTGGTGCGACGCTTGCCGTTATGAGGACATGCAGGAAGTCGGCTCGCCGCGCGTGCTGCGCGGCGGTGCCTTCGTCCTCGTGGCCGGGTTCCTGCGCTCCTCGAACCGGTACTGGTACCTGCCCGAGGTCCGGTTCAGGTTCTTCGGGTTCCGCTGCGTCCTGGCCGCGCGCCGCCAGCCTTGATCCTTTGACCCATTGACCCTTTCTTTCTTCAACGGACCGCGTAGCGGTCCGTTCGCGTTTGACACTGACTGACAATTTGTCAGTGTGATTGTCAGTGTCGTTATCAGTGTAAATGACACTGTCAAACACCGTTGTCACCCGCCCAGTGCGCCCCACATCCCCCGAAACGCCAGCAGACTGCGCGCCAGGTGCGCAGGGTCCATGTCGTCGGCCCGGCGTAACCGGCGGCGCAGTCGGCGCAATGCCTTGGGTCCCGGACCAATCCCGGCACGGCTGATGCGAAAGCCCAGAAAAACCGTGGGCAGCCGGTTGTCCAGCGGTTCGGCGAACGGGTGCTTGAGCGTTAACCCCCGCTCCTGACCGAGCCAATCGGCGATCAGTTCCCGCGCCTGCACCAGTGCCTCGGCCCGCTCGGCGAACAGCACGAAATCGTCCATGTAGCGCAGGTAACCCGGCACCTTCAGGACGCGCTTGACGTGGTGGTCCAGTCCATCCAGGTAGAGGCCGCCGGACCAGTGACTCAAGTAGCCGCCCAGTGGCAGACCCTGATCCGGCGGCACCCGGTGGTCGCCCAGGGCGAGCGCCGCCAATGGATGACGGTACACCGCCCCGCCCGCCGCCAGCAGGTCGGCGATCAGGGCCAGGGTGCGCGGGTCCGCGAGCCGGTGCGCGAACAGCCTGTAGGTTGGGGTGAGGAACGAACCCCAACATCCCGGCCGCCGATCGTTGGGGTTCGTTTCTTACCCCAACCTACCGGACTTCACCCAGCCAGAACGCATCCGGCAGCGGCGCGTTGAAGTCGTCAGACATGCGCACCTGGCCGCGGAATTGGCCGAATTGCCGCGGGTGTCCCGCCGGGGCATCCGCAACAGTCGCGATCAATACCCGGACATGGGCTCGCCGACAGGCGTAACCCGCGGGCAGGCGCACATGGATCTCGTTGTTCTCATCGACATCCACATCGAGTTCGATCGGCTGCATGGGTTTGGCTCTCGGTCAATCTTGATGGTTCAGGATACCGCTTTCGCTCCTTGCGGACTGCCGGGGGTTGCGGCTGCGGGTCATTGCCGGTGTTCCGCGGGTGGCTGGTCGTTGCCGGTCTCGGGAAGCTGGCGCTTCGTAACCAGAGGGGGCGGGTCAAGGCTGGCGGCGCGCGGCCAGGACGCAGCGGAACCCGATGCTCCTGACCCGGGCCTCGGGCTCGATCCTGCTCCGGACCGAGGAGCGCAGGTACCAGGTTTCCAAGTCGAAAGCACCGCCGCGCAGCACGCGCGGCGACCCGCCATCGCCTTGGGCCAGCGGATCGACGACCAGCCCTTGGCTCTGACACTGCCCGTAGAAGTCCTCGCGATCAGCGTCGAAGCACCATTCCAGCACGTTTCCGGCCATGTCCAGAACGCCCTCAGGCGTGCAGTTGCCGGTGAAGATACCCACCGGGCTCGGTGCCCCGACCTTGGCCGCGTCGAAGTTTGCGCGCTGCCCGTCGGGCGCTTCGTCGCCCCAGGGATAGCGGCGGCCCGACGCGCCGCGGGCGGCATACTCCCACTCGGCCTCGGTCGGCAAGCGGACCACGCGGTCCGCGGGCAGCAGGATGGTCCCCTTGGCCCCCTGGGGCCGCGCCAGTCGATCGGTCAGCCAGGCGCAGAAGGCCGTCGCCTGGTACCAGGAGACGCTCACCACCGGACGGCTGGGGTGGGCCTGCTGGTCGTCCCAGTCATCCGGCGCACTGGGCTGGTCCGCTCCGCCGGCTCCCCACCAGCGGGAATCGGCGTGGTCCTCGTCCTCCAGGAAGGCGGCGAACTCGGCAACGGTCACCGGGAAACGCGCCATGGCGAAGGCGCTGACCTGGACCTGATGGACCGGGGCCTCGTTGTCGTACGCGTCCGGGTCGTAGCCGGGGGCCTTCTCCTGGTTCTTCTGCGCACCCATCAGCAAGCGCCCACCCGGCAACTCGACCCAGCGCGCCGGCCGGTACCAGCCGAGCCGCGGGTCCCCCGCCTGGGCCAGAGCGTCGGCCGCGGCGATGCGGTCCGGGAGCGGGATCGCCGGGGCCTGTACCGGGTCGAAGACGCCCAGGGCGGCGGTGAGGCACCGGGCGTAGCGCAGGTCGCCCGGCTGGTAGTGGAAGGGGTCCAGATCGCGCACCAGGGCGCCCAGGAGGCCGGCGGCACGGGCCTGATCCGCCAGGCCGGGGCCGCATCCGTCGAGGACGGCGCCGACCAGCCCGTCCACCTTGTCGACGCCTTGCTCATGGAGCACCCCGCCGAGCAGCAGCACGGTCTCGCGCCACTCCGGGCGATAGACGGCGGGGACCGCGGCGCCGCCGCTGCCGAGCAGCAGGGTGTTGCGCTCGCCGTCCGCCAGGCCGGCCAGCGCCTGCGCGGCCAGGTATTCCTGAAAGGTCAGGTGCCAAAAGCGCAGTTGGTTGCCGCGGCGCACGAGGATGCCGCTGTCCTGTTCCTCATCGAGCAGGAAGCCCTCGGCACACTCCAGCGGCCCAGGGTCGGCGGCGTCTCCGGCCCGAAAGCGGTGGGCGATACGCTCGGCCGCCCAGTGACGGGTGACCTGGACCTGCCGGCCCTGGGGGTCGCCCTGCATGGCGAGCGCGAGGTCTTTCAGCAGTTGGCGGCAGCGCTGCGCCGGGGCGCGGCCGGGGCGGGCCTCGCGCGCCTGGATCAGCCAGTTGAGGATCGATTCATATAGTTCGGCGCGCTGTTCGGGCAACCGCTTGTCGTTCCAGTGCACGACCGCGAGCGCGGTGAGCATGACGGCGTTGCGGGCCAGCCGGCGGATTTCGGGGCGGCAGTCGAGTGCGGCGGCGAGCGCCCGACGATGGTCCTCGGCCTGGCGCGCGCTGTCGGGGAACAGGGCGCGGCTCCAGCGCCCGAGGAAGCGGGCAATGGCGGCGGGGTCCAGCCGGTCGATGGTGGTGTGCACGAAGCCGCTGAGCAGCGTCTCCTCCTGGAGCGCGGCGGGGCGGCTGGTGACGACCAGCGGGCAGTCGCGGTAGGCGCGGGCGACGCATTCGATGACCTCGACCAGGGTGCGGCGCCGGCCCTGGTCGGGGGCCTCGTCGAGCCCGTCGAGCAGGATCATCGCGTCGCCGGCGTTCAGCAACCGGCGGAAGTCGTCCGCGGTGAGGCCCAGGTTGTGGCCGCGGGCGTCGTCGGCCAGGAATTCGATCAGCCAGTCGGCGGTCCGCGCGCGGGCGGGGCCGCGGCGGCGCGCCTGTTCGCCGGCGATGAAGTCGAGCCAGTCGGTGATGCGCACCAGCAGCGGCAGGCGCGCCAGGTCCAGACCCAGATGCCGGGCGGCGGCGTCCGGACCCGGCGCGCGCCCCAGCCGGTCCGCGGCCAGACAGTGGGCGACCCAGCGCAGGAAGGTGGTCTTGCCGCAGCCGGGATCGCCGATGATGAGCAGACGGGGATGGACCAGGGCGGCGTGCAGTGGGCTGGCGCCGGGTCGGTGCGCCGCGCGGCGCGCGTCCTCACCCTGGCCGGCGCCGCCGCCGGTGGCCTGCAATTCGATATAGAGATCGGCGATGGGGATGCGGTTGGCCTCGGCCCGGCCGGTCTTGATGCCGCGGATGGCGAGGTTGGCGGTATCCTCCCACAGGGTGTCGAGATAGCGGGTAGGGTCGGCGGGGGGCGGTTCGCGGCCGGTGATCGGCGGGGCCGGGGCTAGATCGAAGTCCGCCGCACCGTCCGGGCAGCCGGGTTGATTGCGGTCGATGGTCCAGGCGCCCTCGATCCAAGCACGGAACAGCACCCGGACCCGGCGCGGCGTCGGCTGGAGCTCGATCCATTGAAAGGCGTTGGGGTGCCGGCTGCCGTCATAGATACACCCGGCGGCCAGTTCCAGGCAGGCGCGGGCCGGATCGGGCGGCAGCACGCGAAACGCCTCACCCGCGTGCAGGTGGCCGCGCAACACGAGATCCCGGTGCAGGTGGATGGTCCGGCGCGCTTCGTGGGTGTCGAACTCGGCCAGATAGTCCCAGGGGTGATGCAGCAGAGCGAGGCGCCAGTCGGCGCCCTCGGCGTCCGGATGCAGCACGGTCTGGTTGACCTGGTAGCGTCCGAGCAGCAGGCGACCGCGGTCGTCGTCGCCGCAGGCCATCCAGGCGGAGTCGAGACCGGCGGCGTGCAGGCATTGACCGTCGATGTCGATGCGGCGCTGCCACCAGGGCCGGGGCTGGGGCTCGCCGAGCCAGGCGCCGTAGAAATCCAGGTAGTCGGTGTGGCGCTTGAGGAGCAGTTCACGGTCGCCTTGGTCTTGCAGCGTCTCGGCGATGTCGTCCTGGGACTGCGCGCTCAGCCGACCATCCTGGATGCTGCGAACACCCCGACTGACCCGACCGCGGTCCACATCGTGATTGCCGGGGACCAGCAGCAGACGATCCCGCGTCAATGGCGCGGGGCGGTCCTGATTCAGGGTCGACCATAGGGCGTCCAGCCAGGTTCGGGCCAGGGCGTATTCGTCGGCCGTCCCGGCGTGAGCCAGGTCGCCGGTGATCACCACCAGATCCGGAGTCAGCCCGGTATTGATCTCTTCGGCGATGAAGGCTCGCAGGGCACGCAGCACCGGGTCCGCATCCCAGTCCGTACCGGCGCGGAAGTGCATGTCGGACAGATGCAGCAGGCGGATGGGCTGGGGCATGGCGGTATTCGGCGTCCGATGCAGGGTGTCCCGCGTCTGGTAGAACCCAAGCGTAGCCGCCGGCAGGGCCGCACGGCAAGCGCGGCGCCCGGTCGCGGCCCGGTAGAGTGCCGACCGCGTCGGAGTGGCCCCGGCGAACCGCATCCGGTTGACGAAGCACGCCCCCCAACTGGAGGCCGAGGCTTTAGCCGGCGGCCCCCGTTTGAGGCAAGACACGCGGCACCCTCCGGCTAACGGCCATGTCGCCCGCGTCACCCCGGAACAGGAAAGTCCTCTCGACCACTGTCGCAACTGCCGACGTGCGAGGCTGCGTCGTCAGGGCTTCCAGCCCTGACTGGTCCAGCCCCGACCCCGTCAGGCCAGGATGGCCTGACGACGCACTTTCACGGTAAGCCTCGGCCTCCGGTTTTCTTGTGGCCGGGACGACGATCACGGTCTCTTTGGTTAATCGACGGCCTCGATCAAGATTCCGGCCACTTGGGCGCGCCGGGTGCGTCGTCAGGCCATCCTGGCCTGACACCGTCAGGGCTGGAAGCCCTGACGACGCACACCGCTGGCCGGGA
>NZ_CAIZIZ010000473.1 GCF_903933125.1 uncultured Lamprocystis sp.
TCCGCGAAAAATCCAACCCGTAGGAGCCCGCTTGCGGGCGACGGGTGGGGGCACAATGACGCGATTCCGGCAGGTCACGTCGCCCGCAAGCGGGCTCCTACGGAGCTTGGTTCTTGATAGCGTCTTATTCGGAAATCGCCTAAAGTCCGACAGGCTGCTAGAAAGTTAAAAACCACCGTTGTCGTTGTCGTTGTCGTTGTCGTAATCGAGCTTATGATGCCGGCTATCGCATCGCATCGCATCGCATCGCACCGCGTCGTTTCGCTGTTCGAGCGTTGCAAGCTCTTCACATTCATTCGAGCGTCCATGCATCCAGAATCAAGCACCCGCCATCCCTCACCCGCCCCATGCCAGTCTCATTTCGATCTGGTGATCGTCGGCGGCGGGCTGATCGGCGGGTCGCTGGCCTGTGCCCTGGCCGACACCGGGTTGCGGGTGGCCGTGGTGGAGGCGGTGGCGGCGGATGCCGCGGTCCAGCCGAGCTATGACGAACGGGTGATCGCCCTGTCTCTGGGCAGTCGTCGCATCCTGGGCGCCATCGGTGTGTGGGACGCGATTGCGCCGGAGGCGGAGCCCATCCTGCGGGTGCATATCGCCGAGCGCGGCGGCTGTGGTACCACCCGGCTTGACCACGCCGAGTTGGGCGTCGCAGCACTGGGGTACGTGGCCAGCGCGCGCGCCATGGGCGCGGCCATCCGGGCGGGTTTGGCGGCGGCGCCTCAGGTGGAATGGCTGTGCCCCGCACGCGTGATCAGCCAGCGGCTGCACGCCGACCGGGTGGATCTCGAGGTCCAGTGCGGCGGCGAGACGCGCCGCCTGCATACGCGCCTCCTGGTGGCCGCGGACGGGGGCGATTCGCTGATCCGGCGCGACCAGGGGATCGCGGTCGAGGAGCGTCCCTATGAACAGCAAGCCGTCATCACCACGGTGACACCGGACCGGCCGCTGACCGGCTGGGCCTTCGAACGCTTTACCGACACCGGGCCGCTGGCGCTGCTGCCCATGACCGGCGGGCGCTACTCGGTGGTCTGGACCTGTCGGGACACCGAGACCGCGGCGCTGCTGGGGCTGTCGGATGCCGACTTCCTGGCCCGCCTGCAGGGGCGCTTCGGGTTTCGGCTGGGCCGGTTGGGTCAGGCGGCACCGCGTCGCGCCTATCCGCTGAAGCTGCTGTTCACGCGCGAGACCGTCCGGCCGCGGCTGGTGCTCATCGGCAATGCCGCCCACACCCTGCATCCGGTGGCCGGTCAGGGGTTTAACCTGGGACTGCGCGACGTGGCCGCCCTGGCGGAGGTGCTGGCCCCCGTCGGCGAGCCGGTCGGCGCGCGCGGATTCGATCCGGGCGCGGCGACCGTGCTCGAGGCCTATCGCAGTTGGCGCGGGAACGATCAGCAGCGGACGGCCGCCCTCACCGACACCCTGGCCCGGCTTTTCGTCAACCCTTGGCTGCCGCTGCGACTGGGGCGTAACCTGGGCCTGTTGGGGCTGGACCTGCTGCCGCCCGCGCGGCGCACGGTGGCGCGCCGTTTCATGGGCATCGGGGGCCGAGCGCCGCGTCTGGCGCGCGGTCTGCCCCTGAGTCGCAATCCAGCCGCGAATGAACGCCCATGAACACGAACTATGACTTGCTGGTCGTCGGCGGCGGCATGGTCGGTGCCGCCTTTGCCCTGGCTTGCTCGGGCAAGGGTCTCACGATCGGTGTGGTCGAGGCGCGCCCGCCGCGCCGCGCGTGGCCGGCCGGTGAGGTCGACCTGCGGGTCTCGGCCCTGTCGCGCGCCAGTGAGCGGATGCTGGCGCGACTGGGTGCCTGGGAGCGCATCGGCGATCTGGGCGCCAGCCCGTACCGGCAGATGCGGGTCTGGGACGCCATCGGCGGCGGCAGCATCCAGTTCGACAGCGCGGACCTGGGCGAACCGGACCTGGGGCACATCGTCGAGAATCGGGTGATTCAACTGGCGCTCTGGGAGCGGCTGGAGTCACTGCCGGACCTGACGCTGATTTGTCCGGCGAGCATCGCCGAGCTGGAGCGCACGGCCGACGGCCCCGCGCTGGTGCTGGCCGATGGGCGGCGCCTGGGGGCGCGGCTGCTGGTGGCCGCGGATGGCCGTGATTCGCTGATCCGCGACCTGGCAAGTATCCCCACCCAAGGGTGGGATTACGATCAACGCGCCATCGTCGCCACGGTCGTCACGGCCCAGTGGCACCAGGACACTGCCTGGCAGCGCTTCCTGCCGACCGGACCCCTGGCCTTCCTGCCCCTGCGCGACGGGCGTTGCTCCATCGTGTGGTCGGCCGACGGGTCACGGGCGGATGACCTGCTGGCGCTGGATGATGCCGCGTTCGGTCAGGCGCTCACCGACGCCTTCGAGCGCCGTCTGGGCCAGGTCCGGGTCGATGGCCCGCGGGCCTCGGTGGCGTTGCGTTTACAGCATGCGCAACGCTACGTGGAGTCGGGGCTCGCACTGATCGGCGATGCCGCCCACGCGATCCACCCCTTGGCAGGGCAGGGGGTCAACCTGGGCTTGCTCGATGCCGCTGAACTGGTGGCTGCTCTGGAACTGGCGTTGGAACGTGGTCGCGACCTCGCATCACTGTGGACTCTGCGCCGTTACGAGCGTGCCCGCCGCGGCGACAATCTGGCGATGTTGGCCGCGATGGACGGGTTCAAGCGTCTGTTCGGAAATGACATCGCACCGGTGGCCGCGCTCCGCGGTTGGGGGCTCGATCTGACCGACCGGGCGGTGCCCCTGAAGCGACGCTTCATGGACCGGGCCTTGGGTCTGAATCCCGGTCTGCCGCCGTTGGCGCGGCCCTGGAAATAATTAGACTTGGAGTGGGCGCACATTTTGGGTAGCCTTGCGCCCGGTCCGGGCCGACGTAACGGCTGGCGCGACACGCGACGGTCATGCGTAGCGTTCGGCGCCCGATCAGCGCCGGTTGCGCTGTGACCCGATCCCCTGGTTTCGTTCCGAGTGTTGAGATCCTATGGCATCAGTTCCGGACATCACCGACACCGAACGCTGGGTTATTCAGACGACCCTGCGGGAGCGCTACGGGCGGGATCCCGCGTATCAGTTGGCGGATGCCGATATCCGGCTGCATGCGGCCGATCGGGAGCTGACGACTTGCCCCGTGTTTTTCTGGCAAGCCGAGGACGGCTGCAGTTTCGTCCTTTTCAAGACTGGCGAGCAGCAGTATCGATGTCAGTTTTTCTATAAACCTTACAAACAGATGGGCACGGGTATCGAGGAGTACGACGACTTGGCCGAGTGTGCCGTGGCGATTCTGCAGGCCCAGGCCGACTACGCGGCTGAACAACGCGGCGACCTGCCGCACGCCGGCCCTTGAGTGCTGAGATCATGCCCACTGCAGCCGTCGGCAACCGGTACGACGCCATGGCGGGACTGGCGGGCGCAGTAAGAACAATTCGAGACTGAACCAAACGAGGGGAGACCAATGACCGCGAAGAATGCCTTTTATGCCCAATCCGGCGGCGTCACGGCCGTGATCAATGCCTCGGCCTGCGGCGTGATCGAGACCGCCCGTGCGCATCCGGACAAGATCGCCAATGTCTACGCCGGACGCAACGGGATCATCGGCGCGCTCACCGAGGATCTGATCGACACCAACCTGGAGTCCGCCGAGAACATCGCGGCCCTGCGCTACACACCCTCGGGTGCGTTCGGTTCCTGCCGCTACAAGCTCAAGAGCCTGGAGGCGAACAAGCGCGAGTACGAGCGTCTGATCGAGGTCTTCAAGGCGCATGACATCGGCTATTTCTTCTACAACGGCGGCGGCGATTCGGCCGACACCTGCTTCAAGGTGTCGCAACTCTCCGCCACCCTGGGCTACCCGGTCCAGGCCATCCATGTGCCGAAAACGGTGGACAACGACCTGCCGATTACCGACAACTGCCCCGGTTTCGGGTCGGTGGCCAAGTACATCGCCACCTCGACGCTCGAGGCCTCGATCGACGTACGCTCGATGTGCGCCACCTCCACCAAGATCTTCGTGATCGAGGTGATGGGGCGTCATGCCGGCTGGATCGCCGCCGCCGGCGCCCTGGTGGCCGATCAGGGTATTCCGGTCGTCACCCTGTTCCCGGAGGTGGAGTTCGATCAGAAGCGGTTTCTGGCCGCGGTCAAGGCCAAGGTGGCGGCGCATGGGTTTTGCACCATCTGTGTCTCCGAGGGCTGTCACTGGCCCGACGGACGCTTCCTGGCCGAGCAGGGGACGCGCGACGCCTTCGGCCACGCCCAACTCGGCGGGGCCGCCCCGGTGGTCGCCAACATGATCAAGGAGGCCATGGGCCTGAAATTCCACTGGGCGGTGGCCGACTATCTCCAGCGGGCGGCCCGCCATCTGGCTTCCAAGTCGGACGTGGAACAGGCCTATGCCCTGGGCAAGGCGGCGGTGGAGTACGCCATCGCCGGCCACGGCTCCATCATGCCCACGGTGGTGCGCAAGTCCTCGTCTCCCTATGTCTGGGAGATCGGCCAGGCGCCGCTGTCGGCGGTGGCCAATGTCGAGAAGTTCATGCCCAAGGACTATATTTCCGAGGACGGTTTCGGCATCACCGACAAGTGCCGCGAGTATCTGTATCCGCTCATCCAAGGGGAGGACTACCCGCCTTACGAGAACGGCCTGCCCAAGTATGTCACCCTGAAGAACGCTCCGGTCGCGCGCCGGCTCGGTGCGTTCACACTGTGACATGCCTGGTCGGCAGGGGGTCGCTGCCTCCTGCCGAGGCCCGGCTTGCATCATAAGAAAAGGCCCGCCATGACCCTCGACCAGGCGCGTGACTTGATCCGGACCCAGTTGCAGTTCGGCGGCGGCTATAACCGCAACGCTGTTAGGCTTATGCTGGGAGAGATCGGTCGCGCGCACGGCCAGGGGGCGGTGGACGGGCTGATCCGGGAACTGGGGCTTGAGGCCGCCTTTGGTCTGAAGCCCGGAACCGATTTCAGCGGGGTCGGCCGCCCGCCGGGCCCAAACCCGCAAACCTAGCCCATTTCAGGGTTTTAATGATCGAGGAGTCACGTCACTATGTCATCGTTCGGTACGACTTTTGCCATCCTGTGCGCCCTGGTGGCGATCGGGTATGGCCTCTGGTCAGTCAAGTGGATACTCGCGTTGCCCGACGGCACCGCGCGGATGCGCGAGATTGCCGCCGCCATTCAAGAGGGCGCCCAGGCCTACCTCAATCGCCAGTACACCACCATCGCCATGGTCGGCGGTGCGCTCGCCGTCCTCATCCTGCTCTTTCTGGGCTGGGAGACCGCGCTCGGCTTCGTGATCGGTGCGGTGCTCTCCGGGGCCACCGGCTATATCGGCATGTACATCTCGGTGCGCTCCAACGTGCGCACCGCCCAAGCCGCCCATAACGGCCTTGACGCCGCCCTTCAGGTCGCCTTCCGTGGCGGCGCCATCACCGGTCTGCTCGTGGTCGGTCTGGGGCTCTTGGGCGTCGCCGGCTATTACGCCCTGCTGGGCGGTGCCGATCCGCTCAAACAGGACGCCATCCTGCACGCCCTGGTCGGTCTCGGCTTCGGCGGCTCCTTGATCTCGATTTTCGCCCGGTTGGGCGGCGGCATCTTCACCAAGGGCGCCGACGTGGGCGCTGACCTGGTGGGCAAGGTCGAGGCCGGCATCCCCGAGGATGACCCACGCAACCCGGCGGTCATCGCCGACAATGTGGGCGACAATGTCGGCGACTGCGCCGGTATGGCCGCTGACCTCTTCGAGACCTATGCGGTGACCACGGTCGCCACCATGCTGCTCGGCTGGCTCCTGATCAAGGACACCAACGCCGTCGTCTTCCCGCTGGTCTTGGGCGGCGTGTCCATCATCGCCTCGGTCGTCGGCACCTTCTTCGTCAAGGCGAAGGAAGGCGAGAAGATCATGAACGCCCTCTATCGCGGCCTGATCGTGGCCGGCGGCATCGCCGCGGTGGCCTTCCTGCCCCTGACCTTCCTGTTCAACCCGATCGGCAGCGGCGAGTATGCGGCGGCCCACAGCAACTTTTCCCTGTACCTGGCCGCGCTGGTCGGTCTGGCCCTGACCGGACTGCTGGTGGTCATCACCGAGTATTACACCGCCACCGAGTACGCCCCGGTGCGTCACATCGCCGCCGCCTCCCAGACCGGTCATGCCACCAACATCATCGCCGGCCTCGGCGTCTCCATGAAGGCGACCGCCGCGCCGGTGCTGGTCATCTGCCTGGCGATTCTCGCCTCCTACTGGCTCGGCGGACTCTACGGCATCGCCATCGCCGCCACCGCCATGCTCTCCATGACCGGCATCATCGTGGCCCTCGACGCCTATGGCCCGATCACCGACAACGCCGGCGGTATCGCCGAGATGGCCAAGATGGACGAGAAGATCCGCGCCATCACCGACCCGCTGGACGCCGTGGGCAACACCACCAAGGCCGTCACCAAGGGCTATGCCATCGGCTCCGCCGGTCTGGCGGCCCTGGTCCTGTTCGCCGACTACACCCATGCGCTGGGCGGCACGACGGAGTTCAGTCTGAATGATCCCATGGTCATCATCGGGCTCTTCATCGGCGGCATGGTGCCCTATCTGTTCGGCGCCATGGCCATGGAGGCGGTCGGTCGCGCGGCCGGCGGCATCGTGAACGAGGTTCGTCGTCAGTTCCGCGAGATGCCTGGGATCATGGCCGGCACCCAGAAGCCGGATTATTCCCGCGCCGTGGACATGCTGACCAAGGACGCCATCCGCGAAATGCTGATCCCCTCCCTGCTGCCGGTGGGCCTGCCCATCCTGGTCGGCCTGATCTTAGGCCCCATCGCCCTGGGCGGCATGCTGATCGGCACCATCGTCACCGGTCTCTTCGTGGCCATCTCCATGACCGCCGGCGGCGGTGCCTGGGACAATGCCAAGAAGTATATCGAGGACGGCAACTTCGGCGGCAAGGGGTCCGAGACCCACAAGGCGGCGGTCACCGGTGACACTGTCGGCGACCCCTACAAAGACACCGCCGGCCCGGCCGTGAACCCGCTGATCAAGATCATCAACATCGTGGCACTGCTGATCGTGCCCTTGTTGTAGTCGATCCTGCTGTCCGGGGCGCGACTCGCGTCCCGGACAATGCAGTCGGCGTCGGCAGCCATGCCGACGCCCTTTACAAGGCCCGCAAGGGCCTTTTTTCTTTTGTCAGCCGGGACCTGATCGGACGCTCAGTCGCCCGGAAATCCCCACCATTGGGATTTACGGGGGGTTTTTGGCATACAATTGGACCGATTGGCGCCGAGGCGGGACCCCTGAGGGTCCTGTGCCTTTTTGTGCCTTTTCCCGTCACCCTTTTCAGTTCCCACGAGGTCGAGTCATGGATCTTTCGAAGGTCTCCCGCGGCGCTAATGTTCCAAATGAAATCAATGTCATCATTGAGATTCCGTCCCACTCCGATCCGGTCAAGTACGAGATGGACAAGACCACCGGGGCCATGTTCGTGGACCGCTTCATGTCCACCGCCATGCACTATCCCTGCAACTACGGCTATGTGCCCCATACCTTGTCCTCCGACGGCGACCCGGTCGACGTGCTGGTCATGACGCCCTACCCCCTGATCTCGGGCTCGGTCATCAAGTGCCGGCCGGTTGGCGTGCTGACCATGACGGATGAGTCCGGCGATGACGCCAAGATCCTGGCCCTGCCGATCGATAAGCTCTATAAGGGCTTCCGCAACGTCGAGAGCTTCCGCGACCTGCCGGTGCATATGCTCGACCAGATTGCCCACTTTTTTGAGCATTACAAAGACCTGGATGAGGGTAAGTGGGTCCGCGTCGGCGGTTGGGGCGGAGTGGACGAAGCGCGGGCCGAGATCATGGCCAGCGTGACGATGTTCGAGGAAGCCCCGGAGAAGCCGGCGTTCTAAGGCGATTTCCGTCCAATTCGCGATGTCCCAACTGACGCACTTCAATGCCGCGGGCGAGGCCCACATGGTGGACCTGGGCGCCAAGGCGGTCACCCGCCGGGTGGCGGTCGCGGAGGGCTGGATCCGGATGCTGCCGGCAACCCTGGCCCTGATCGCCGCGGGTGGGCACAAGAAGGGGGATGTGCTCGGCGTTGCCCGCATCGCCGGGATCATGGGCGCCAAGCGGACGGCCGACCTGGTGCCCCTGTGCCACCCTCTGGCGTTGACCGGGGTGGAGATCGCGCTCGATGTCCGCACCGCGGCAGCGGCTGTCTACTGCCGTGCCAGGGTTGAAACCACCGGCCAAACCGGTGTTGAAATGGAGGCCCTGTGCGCTGTCCAGATCAGTCTGTTGACGATCTACGACATGTGCAAAGCGGTGGACCGCGGGATGACCATCGAACAGGTGCGTCTGCTTGAAAAGGCCGGCGGCAAGTCGGGTGCCTGGTCGCGGTCCACCGACGGGACCGGCGCGACCGAGGTGACTGTCTGATGAATTCCTTCTATCAAGGCGCGCAGTTTCTGACTGCCGCCACACGGTTCGACCAGGCGCCCGAGGATCATGGGCGCGAGGTGGTCTTCGCCGGCCGCTCCAATGCCGGCAAGTCCAGTGCCATCAACGCCATCTGCCATCAACGCGCGCTCGCGCGGACCAGCAAGACGCCGGGCCGCACCCAGCAGTTGATCTTTTTTCGACTCGACGACGAGCGCCGACTGGTGGATCTGCCGGGCTATGGCTACGCGCGGGTGTCCGAATCGATCAAACTGGAGTGGCAGACGCATATGGCGGAGTTCCTCGAGCGCCGTCAGGCACTCGCCGGACTGGTCATTGTGATGGATATCCGTCATCCGCTGACGGACTATGACCGGCAGATGTTGGCCTGGGGGCGACGTGCCGGCCTGCCGGTGCTGCTGCTCCTCACCAAGGCCGACAAGCTCAAGCGCGGGGCGGTGCTCGCCGCGCAACTCGGTGTGGCGCGTGAGACGGCCGCGGCGGACGGGCCGGTCGAGGTGTTGACCTTCTCGGCCATGGAGCGGACCGGGGTGGAGGCGGTGCAGGCCGTGCTTGACCGCTGGCTCGGGGTGGCGGGGTTGTCGGATGGCGCAGCGAATCCGGATCCGGTCGCAAACGAAGGCGAATGAACCTGAACTGAGCGGTCAGCGCTGGCCGCTCGTTGCGAGCCGCGGACCCGTGCGGGTCCGCAACCCGCTGGATCACTGGCCCTGTGGCGGGGGCGGTGCCTGCTCCAGGCCGCCGGCATCGGGCATGACTGGGGGTGCCATCGGGACCGGCCCCTCCTGATAGCCGCCATATCCCGGATAGCCGCCTTGAGGACCATAGCCATAGCCGCCCTGGGGCATCTGTCCGCGCGGACCCATCGGTGGCATGGGGCCGTTCATGCCCGGCATGCCGGGGCCGCCGCGGCCGAAGACCGCCCGCGCCGCTTCCACTTGTTCGGGAGTCAGTTCATCAATGGTCTTGCGGTACTTATCGAATTGTTCCTGGGCGGCCTTATAGCGTTGTTCGGCTTCGGCCCAGGGCGGGGACTCCGGCATCTCGATCCCGCGCTCGGCGGCGCGCGTGCGCATTTCCTGCCAATGCGCTTCCCGGGCGGCCTTGCGTTCTTCCGGAGTCATCTTCTGCATTTTTTCGCGCATGGCCTCCCGCTGGGCGCGCATCGCGTTCATCTCCTCGGGCGTCATCCCGGCGCCGTGCGGCGGCATCTCGGGCATCCGCGGCAGGTCGGACCCGGCCGTCGCGCCGGCCCAGGGCGGTGTTGCGGGCAAGTCCACGCCGATCTCGGCCGCCCGCGCGCGCAATTCCTCGTAGCGTTTGGCGCGTTCCGCGTCCATTTCCGCGCGGCGGGCCTCGGACTTGGCGCGGGCCGCGTCCATCGGGCTCGGCGCGGCAGCGGGCGCTGGAGTGGCGGCAGGTGTTTGGGCAACCGGGGCCGGAGCGGCCGGCGGCACGGCCTGCGCCGCGGGTGGTTGATCCGCCCGCACACCCTGGCTCAGGGCCAGGGTGAGTACGGCCGCGGACGCGATTGACAGGACTCGGGGGATAGCGAACATGCTGAGGTCTCCAAGAGTGTTTGCGAACCTGAACGTGCCCGCCCGCGGGCGGTAACCGTCCTCGCCGTAAGGTAAGGGCACCAGCGAGGTTTTTCATGTCTATCGGCGATCTGATGAACGAGAGCGGGGTTGGATTCGGGACCAGCGGCGCGCGCGGACTCGCGGCGGCGATGACCGACCAGGTCTGTTACGCCTACACGGCCGGGTTCCTGGGCTATCTGCTTGCCGCGGGGGCCGTCCGGCCGGGTGTGGACGTCGGTCTGGCCGGCGACTTGCGCCCCAGCACCGGGCGCATCCTGGCCGCCTGCGCCCGCGCCGTTCGCGATCTGGGTTTTCAGCCGCGCTACTTCGGCCGCATCCCCAGCCCGGCGGTGGCGGCCTGGGGCATCGCTCACGCCTGTCCGTCGCTGATGGTGACCGGCAGTCATATTCCTGATGATCGTAACGGGATCAAGTTCAACCTGCCGACCGGCGAGGTGCTTAAAGCCGACGAGGCGGGCATCCGTTCCCAAGTGGTGACCCTCCCGGCAGGGCTGTTCAACGCGGCCGGGGGGCTCGCGGATGGGGCGTCGTCCGCGCTGCCGATCGCGGAGTCGGCGGCCTATGATGCCTATGTGCGGCGCTATCTGGATTTTTTTCCGTCCGGCTGTCTCCATGGGTTGCGGGTCGGCAGTTATGAACACTCCAGCGTCGCGCGCGATGCTTACTGGGACATTCTGACCGGGCTGGGTGCCCAGGTAACCCGGCTGGGCTTGGCCGAGCGGTTCATTCCGGTCGATACCGAGGCGATCCGCCCAGAGGATGTGACCCTGGCCCGTGACTGGGCGGCGGGCGGGGCCTTTGATGCACTGGTCTCAGCGGACGGCGACGGCGACCGTCCGCTGGTGGCCGACGCCACCGGTACCTGGCTGCGCGGCGACATCGCGGGGATCTTGTGTGCGCGCCAGCTCGGGGTCAGCGCGGTCGTGACCCCGGTGAGCAGCAACACCGCGGTGGAGCGCTGCGGCGCCTTTGCCCAGGTGTTGCGCACCCGCATCGGTTCGCCCTTCGTGATCGAGGGAATGCAGCAACTGCGGACCCAGGGGCTGGCCCCGGTAGCGGGTTACGAGGCTAACGGCGGATTCCTGCTGGAGACCCCGATCGTCTGCGACGGCCGCACCCTGGCCGCCCTGCCGACCCGCGACGCGGTCCTAGTCGCGCTCAGCATCCTCCAGGCCGCCGCGCAGCAGGGTCGGAGCCTGTCGGCGCTGGCCGATGATCTGCCCGCGCGTTTCACTCACAGCGACCGCATCAGGGACTTCCCGACCGCGATCAGCCAGGCGCATATTGCCGCCCTGACCAGTGGTGATAGGGCGCATGACATCCATGCCGCGGAAGCGCTGTTTGGCCGCCATTTCGGCCCGGTGTCCGGGATTGATTACACCGACGGACTGCGCATCACCTTCACCAGCGGGGAGATCGCCCACCTGCGCCCGTCCGGGAATGCGCCTGAGCTGCGTGCTTATACCGAGGCGGAGAGCCCGGAGCGGGCGGCGCGGATGAACGCCATCTGTCTGGAGGTGTTGGGGGGATGGCGGTGACCGTGAAAGTGACCTGGCGATCTTGTGGGAGCGGCCTCCGGCCGCGATGGGGCCATCGTGAACTCCGACGCTGCGAGATCCGGCGAGCCCCCATCGCGGCCGGAGGCCGCTCCCACGGGCGATGCCCATCGTGTGGGTGTGCCATCGTCTTCAACGCCGAACGCGCGGCGTGCCGCAGCGTTGTCAGAGGACTTTGAAGACCATGGTCGAGCGTCGGATCAAACACGAGATCAAGACCTGCCCGCGCTGCGGTCGGGTGTTCGAGTGCAAGCTCAACAATCCGGTGCACTGTGAGTGCGCGGGGGTGCACTTGTCTGAAGAGACCCTGCTGCGCATTCAGGAGCAGTATCGCGACTGTCTGTGCCTGAGTTGCCTGACCGCGCTGGCGGCGGGAGCGTCTGAGTATAGCCTTCGCACGTGATATCCGGACATGGCCTTGGCGTAGGGGCGGGTTTGAAACCCGCCCCAACATCCGGTTAAACCGCAACCACATTGGGAAACGTAATCATTCTCGTCGATCGGGTTTCGATTCGCTACGTCGTCTGGGGCGCGGGACCAACGCATCGTTGCGATGCTTGCAAAGCAAGGACCGTGAAACGACGCGGTGCGAGAGAATCCTGGGCGGCACGATAACCTCGATTACAACAACGACAACGACCGAGGCGCCTGTTAGGGCGACTGAAGTCGCCCCTACACGTCAAATCACCTTAAGTCGCCGCTGTTCCAGCACCTGCCAGCCAGTGCGCCACGTCTCGAACGAATGCACCGAGGTCCGCGGGGATCTGCTGAAGGTGGTCGTAGACCTGGCTAACGTCGAGTTCGAGGTAGCCGTGGACCAGGATGTTGCGGAAGCGACCAAAGCCCCGCAGACGGGCGCGGGTGTGGGCAGAAATGACACCGGTTTCCAAAAGTGCGTTCAGACCCTGCTCATTAGTTTCCGGAAAGCGGTCGAAGTGTCCGGCGAGGATGTGGTTGGTAATGTCCAATGCCGCCTCTGCCGCGAGTTGGATGCCGCGCTCGGCGGCCCAGTGGATGCGGAAATCGGCGATGAATGCCTCGCGAGGGATCGCCGCCAAGGGCTCCAGCCGGCGAATGGTCTCGTCGAGTTTTTTCAGGCGTTGTTCGACGACGCGGGGTTCCAGTGTCACGCTGATGTCCGCCGTGCACAGAGCGCGCTGAATTGGATCCGGCGACGGTAGGCGGAGTCCTGGTAGTCGCGCATGGCGGCAAGTTCGAAGCGATTGACCAGCGATTGATCGCGGGTGAATAACAGGTGTCCGGACTTGATGACCTGGAACTTGAGTACGGGGCCGGCCTGGTGGAGATCGATCAGGTCGACCGCGTCGGTGGCAATGAGGTCGGTGATGTCGGCGCCCAGTGCCAGCAGGCGCCGCAAGCTCAGTGGTTGCGCCGCCAGCACCGCGAGATCGAGATCGCGCGGGTTCCGGCAGGTGGGGTCCGTTTGGGAGCCGAAACAATAGCCGGCCACCAGGTCCGGCGCATCGCGCAGGAGCGTGGTCAGTCTCGTGAAATCGGTGTCGTCCAGTTTGCGCATCGGGGATAGGTCGGTTGCCGACGTTGAACCAGGCCGACGCTGGCCAAGTCGTCAGAGTACGCCAGGCGCCGCCCGGTCTCAACCCGTCAGCCGGCCCGACTCACCAGAGGAACTCCTTGAGCGGCAGCCCCTGGCCGTTGTCACGGTAAGCCGCTTGGGCCAGGAAGAGTTCGGCGGCGGCCAGGGCGTCGCTGAGCGCGTTGTGGGCGCCGTAACGCGGCAGGTTGAAGCGCTCGCCGAGTGAGTGCAGACGCAGATCCGACGCCTTGAAGGCGGTTTGGCGCCGCTCGAAGGTCCGGTGGGCAAGCACCTGGGTATCCACGACCTGCACCGGTAACCCACCGCCCCACAATCGGCGGCAGGCGTTGCCCAGGAAACCGCATTCGATGCTGGCGTGGTGGGCGATCAGGACCTTGCCTGCCAGGACGTCCAGCAGTTCGGTCATCACGTCGATGAGTTCCAGGCCGCGGGCGGATTGGTCGTCCGTAATCTGATGGATCACGGCGCTGGCTTCCGGAATGGAACGGTCGATCCGCACCACACGGTGGCAGGTGCTGCTCAGATCGATGCGATTGCCGTGCAAGACGACATAGCCGACGCTCAGGATCAGATCGCGGGACGCATCCAGTCCGGTCGTCTCCAGGTCGATCGCCACAAAGTCGGTGGTCCGATAGTCCTGGCCCTTGGGCGGCAGCGGCCGCGCCAGATAGTCACGCAGCGGACAGGGCAGGGTCCGCCGCAACTGCCAGCGTCGGCGCCAGTCGAGCGCGGACAGCACGCCCCGGCGCCTTAGGTGAATCGGCCAGTCTGGTAACGCTGCCCAAGCGCCTCCTGCATCCTGTCGATCAGGATGAAGGCGTCCTTCAGATGTCCGCGTTCCAGGGGTGAGAGTTCGTCCGGGGAGACGAAATTGTCGGCCTTTTCACCTCGGCGCAGTTGTGCGGCCTGGTGGCGCATGCGCAGGGTTCCGATGAACTCTGCCGCGTCGGTCAGATTGGCGGCACCCTCGCGGCTCAGTGCACCGTTTTCGGCCGCGGTGCGCAGTCGCTCCAGGGTGTTGGTTTCGGTGATGCCGCTGGACAGGGCATAGACCCGCGCCAGATCGATGATGGGCACGGTGCCCCGGTGCTTGATATCGAAGGTCTGATCGTGATCACCGCCGTGGATCAGCACAAAGTTGCGGAAGAAGCCGAGCGGCGGTCGATGCTGGATGGCGTTCGCGGTCAGATAGGCGATGAAGATCCGGCTGTTCTTCGACAAGCGCAGGACTTGGTCGTGGATCTCCTCGAACATGCCCTCCGGGTCATAGACCGGCCGCAGGTCGAAGAAGACGCTGCACAGCATCAAGGCCATGGGGTCGGGGCGCTGAATCCAGGTGTTGAAATATTTCTTCCATAAACGCAATGGTTGGCGCCATTTGGGGTTCCTGGCCATGACATCGCCCGGGCAATAGATGTAGCCGCAGGCATTGAGTCCGTCGTTGACCATGCCTGCCAGTGTAGCGAAATAGGCGTCGTCTTCCGGTTTCATGTGGTCGGCGATCAGCAGCGCATTGTCTTGATCGGAGTGAGCGGACTGCTCGCGCCGGGCCTGGGAGCCCCCGACCATCCAGGCGTAGGGGACCGGCGGGGGGCCTAACTCCGCCTCGGCGAACTCGATCAGGCGCAGGGTAATCGCGTCGTTGATGGCGCTGATCGCCTGGCCGACCTGATCCGCGGTGGCACCGCTGCTCACCAGATGCACCTGCAACTCGCCCAACTTGGTGCTGATCTGCACCAGGGTGTCCAGGTCGCGGGCGCGATGCACGTCGCCGACCAGATAGACGGCGTTGGCGCTCTGGACGCGGGTCAAGTCCGTGGTCGAGAGAATGCCGACGACGCGGCCGTGCTCCATCACCGGCAGGTGGTGGACATTGAGCCGGGTCATGGTGATCAGCGCCTGAAAGCCCAGGGTCTCGGCATCGACCGTTTGCAGCCGTTCGGTCATGATCTCGCGGACCGGCCGGTCGTAGGACAGTCCCGCGGCGATACAGCGGCGGCGCAGATCCCGATCCGTGATCATGCCGGCGAGCCGTTCGCCGTCCATGATCAGCAGGGAGGATGACTGAAGCTCGGACATGAGCTGCGCCGCTTTGCGAATACTGGTCTCCGGGGCCGCGGGAACGAGGATGCGATTGACCAGGCGGCCGACGTTCACCGTCATCAGACCGGAGCCCGCGGCCGGGGTCTCGATCATGGCGTCCAGGGCGCGCCGCAGCCGGTTGGTCGCCGATTGCTCGAAGTGTTCGGCGAAGTCCGTATGCTGCTCGCGCAGGGTCTGGAGGTCCTCGCAGGGCAGCAGGTAGAACAGCGCATCCTCGGCCGCGTTGCCGCGAATGCTGGGGTCGTTCTCGTCTGGTGCGCAGGGCTTGGCCCACAGGTCGCCCTCGGCCAGCTTGCCGACCAGGTCGCCCTGGGGGTCACGCAACTCCACGGCCCCGCGGCGCACGATGTAGAGATACGGCTGATCCGCATCCTCCGGAGGGAAGGCGCTGCCGCGGCGCAGGTAGCGCACCGAGAGCCGTTTCGGCAAACGCTCCAGGGTTTCCGCCGGGAGCTTGTCGAAGGGTGGGTGGTTGGCCAGGAATTCCTGAATCTCAACGAGTTCAACGTCCACGCTGATCCCTCTTAGGATTGCACAACGGATTGAGCGGCTTTGGGTAAGCGGATCTCGTCCACCAACTGCTGGATTGCCTGCGGGGGTTCGGCGGTCAGGCGCGAGACCGCATAGGCAACGGCGAAGTTGATGGCCGCACCCAGGGCGCCGAACGCCTCCGGGGAGATCCCCAGGAACCAATTGTCCGGGAGATTGGCGGCCATCTCGGTCCCCTTGACGAAGAACCAGCCTTTGAACCAGAAGATGTAGGTGAGGGTCGAGAGCAGACCCGCCAGCATCCCGAGAATGGCCCCGATCCGGTTGGTGCGCCGATCGAAGATACCCAGCATCAAGGTTGGGAACAGGGATGCCGCGGCCAGGCCGAAGGCCAGCGCCACCACTTCCGCGGCGAAGCCGGGCGGGTTGATACCCAGGTAGCCGGCGACGACGATGGCGGCAGCCATCGCGATCCGCCCCGCCAGCAGTTCGGTCCGTTCCGAACAGGCCGGCAGGATCATGCCCTTCAGGAGATCGTGCGAGATGGCCGAGGCGATGGCGAGGAGAACACCGGCAGCGGTGGAGAGTGCCGCGGCCAGGCCGCCGGCCACCACCAAGGCGATCACCCAATCGGGCAGATGAGCAATCTCCGGGTTGGCGAGGACCATGATGTCATTATCGATCGCGGTCAGTTCATTGCCTTTCCAGCCAAAGCCCGCGGCCTGAACGGCGAATGCCGGGTTCTGGTCATTGTAGTATTGGATGCGGCCGTCGCCATTGCGGTCCTGCCACTCCAGCAGCCCGGTGGTACGCCAGCGGTTCATCCAGTCCGGGACCTGAGCGATTTCGATGTTGGCCGAGAGTTCCCCGACCGGGCCGGTCTGGATGGTCTGCGTGAGATTCAGTCGCGCCATGGCGCCGATCGTCGGTGCGGCGGTGTAGAGGACGGCGATGAACAGGAGCGCCCAACCCGCGGAGGAGCGTGCATCCGCCACCCGTCGTACGGTAAAAAACCGGACGATGATATGGGGGAGCCCGGCGGTGCCGATCATGAGCGAGAGCGTCAGCAGGAATAGGTTGAGGGTATTGTCTTTCTGCGCCGTGAAGGCGCTGAACCCGAGTTCGGTGACGACCTGATCGAGTTTATTGAGCAGGGACAGACCGCCGTCGGCACCGTCGCGCAGATACTCCGCGCCCAGGCTGAACTGGGGCACGGCGGTATCGGTGAGTTGCAGTGAGATGAACACCGCCGGGACGGTGTAGGCGAAGACCAGCACGCAATACTGGGCGATCTGCGTGTAAGTAATGGCCTTCATGCCGCCCATGACGGCATAGAGTAAGACGATGCCCATGCCGATATAGACGCCGATTTCGAGTTCGACCTCGAACAGTCGCGAGAAGGCGACACCGACGCCCTTCATCTGGCCGATCACGTAGGTGACGGAGATGACGATCAGGCAAATGACGGCGACCAGTCGGGCCGTCTGGGAATAGTAGCGTTCGCCGATGAACTCCGGCACCGTGAACTTGCCGAACTTGCGCAAATAAGGCGCGAGCAGCAGGGCGAGCAGCACATAGCCGCCGGTCCATCCCAGCAGGTACGCCGAGGCGTCATAACCCGCGAAGGCGATCAGACCGGCCAGCGAGATGAAGGAGGCGGCGGATATCCAGTCAGCGGCGGTCGCCAGTCCGTTGGCGATCGGGTGAACACGCTGGCCGGCCACATAGAAATCGCGTGTGGATCTGGCGCGTGACCAGAAGGCGATGGCGATGTAGACCGCCACCGAACCACCGACGATGAGCCACAGCCAAATCTGTAATGATGTCATGGCAGCGATTCCTCAGTCCTGGTGGATCTCGAATTTCTTGTCGAGCCAATGCATGGCCAAGGCGTATACGAAGATCAGCAGAATGAAGCAGTAGATCGCCCCCTGCTGAGCAAACCAGAGGCCGAGCGGATATCCGCCGAGTCTGATCGCATTCAGCGGATGGACCAGGAGAATGCCGAATCCGAAGGAGCAGGTGAACCAGCAGATCAGCAGGATGGTGACCAGTCGCAGATTCGCCCTCCAATAGGCGTAACGATGCTCGGGTGTCATGGGTGTCATGGGTGTCCGGCTCCAGCGGGAGTGGCTTGGGTGTGGCTGGGAGGGCCTGAGGAACTGTTCAGTCCGTTAGGTGAGGCCTTCTGGGTCGCGGTCGTTGTCGTTGTCGTAATCGGATAAGCGATTCACGTTTGGCATGAGTAGCCCGCTGTCTGTCGGGTTTCGATCGCCGCGCATGGGACCAACGCATCCTCGTGGGTATCATCAACTCGATTACGACAACGACAACGACAACGACAACGACAACGACAACGACTGTGTCTAATTTGTCGTTGAGGCGTTACTTGCCCGGTCCGCCCGGTCCGGCGGCGTCCCGGCATTGTTGAGTTGTCCTGTCGCGTCTGTCAACGTGCGTGCCCACAAAGACAGAGGCCCAGGGTCGCAAAGCGACCCTGGGCCTCTGGATGCACGGCCGCCGGAACGCCACTGCCCGGCCCGCCGCGCTGCCGCGGAACCTCCCTGTTCCGCAAACCGTTCTCCTGCTAGTGGCTGGCGGTTCCCTCGGAGCCGATACCGGTCTCGCAGCGAACGCGCTGCGCCGGGAAGAGCGCCCGATCTTTCTGGGCCTGCTTGGAGTTATCCGTGATGGAGAACAGCCAGATGCAGATGAAGGCCAAGGGGATCGAGATGATGGCCGGGTTGTCCAGGAAGATCAGACCGACAGGCTTGCCGTCAGCACCCATGTGGCCGAGCGTCTCGCCCCACACCGCCTTGGACATCACGGTCAGCGTCAAGGCGCTGATGAGCCCGGCGAACCCGCCGACCAGCGCGCCGCGGGTCGTCATCTTGCCCCAGAAGATCGAGGCCACCAGCACCGGGAAGTTGGCGCTGGCCGCGATGGCGAAGGTCAGGCCGACCAGGAAGGCGACGTTCTGCTTCTCGAAGATAATGCCGAGGATGATGGCGATGATGCCCAGGCCCAGGGTCGCGAACTTCGATACGCGCAGTTCCATGGTCTCGTTGCTGCGGCCGCGGGCGATGACGCTGGCATAGAGGTCATGCGAGATCGCCGAGGCGCCGGCCAGGGTCAGGCCGGAGACGACCGCCAGGATGGTGGCGAAGGCCACCGCCGAGATGAAGCCCAGGAAGAGGTTGCCGCCGACGGCCTCGGCCAGCTTGATGGCGACCATGTTGGTGCCGCCGAGCAGGCCCTTCGGGTCCGTGATGACGCCGTCCACCAGGGCGCCGGCCGAGAAGTAGGCCGGGTTCTGGGCGAGCAGGACGATGGCCGAGAAGCCGATGATGAAGGTCAGGATGTAGAAATAGCCGATGAAGCCGGTGGCGTAGAACACCGACTTACGCGCTTCCTTGGCGTTCGGCACGGTGAAGAAGCGCATCAGGATATGCGGCAGACCGGCGGTGCCGAACATCAGTGCGAGACCCAGCGAGATGGCGTTGATCGGATCCTTGATCAGGGCGCCGGGACCCATGATGGCGTCGTGTTTGCCGTGCGTCGCGACCGCTTGCTTGAACATTTCCTCCGGGGAGAACCCGAAGTGATTCAGTGCGGCCAGGGCCATGAAGGTGGCACCGGACAGGAGCAGCACGGCCTTGATGATCTGCACCCAGGTGGTGGCCGTCATGCCGCCGAAGATCACGTAGATCATCATGAGAGCGCCGACGATCATGACCGCCATCCAATACTCCAGACCGAACAGCAACTGGATCAGTTTGCCGGCACCGACCATCTGCGCGATGAGATAGAAGATGACGACGACCAGTGAGGACACGGCCGCCATGGTGCGGATCTGGGTCTGACCGAAGCGGTAGGAACTCACGTCCGCGAAGGTGAACTTACCCAGGTTACGGATCTGCTCGGCGATCAGGAACATGATCACGGGCCAGCCGACCAGCCAGCCGATGGAGTAGATCAGGCCGTCGAAACCGGACGCGAATACCAGGCCGGAAATACCCAGGAAGGAGGCCGCGGACATATAGTCGCCGGCAATGGCGAGACCGTTCTGGAAGCCGGTGATGCCGCCGCCGGCGGTGTAAAACTCACGCGCCGTGCGGGTACGCTTGGACGCCCAGTAGGTGATGCCCAGCGTGGCACCGACGAAAATAATGAACATGTAGATCGCGGTCATGTTCAGTGGCTGCTTCGCGCCGGTGACCGCGGGCGCGGCCACCAGGGCAAAGGGCACGAGGAGTGCGGCCAGGATGGCCCAGGGGGCAAGACGTTTCATCGCAGATCCTCCTGGATCGACTTGGTCAGGCGATCGAACTCACCGTTGGCCCGGTAGACATAGATTCCGGTCAGGACAAAGGCCGAGATGATGACCGAGAGGCCCACGGGGATGCCGACGGTCGTTACTGAACCGGCCCACAGCGGCACGGCCAGGGATTTCGGCGCGTAGGCGACGATCATGATGAATCCGTAATAGAACAGGAACATCAGGAACGTCAATATCCATGCGAAGCGTTTGCGTTTTGTGACGAGTTCCGCGTAGAGCGGGTGTCGCGTGATGGCCTCGACCGAGTCAGTAGTCATGGGCTTACCTGGTTGATTGAAAAAGTCTGAGTGGTGTTGCGATTGTCCCGCCCGGGCGGGGGCCTTGCCAATCCGTGGGCAGCAAATCGGCACTTGTCCGCATCCAAGAACGAACACGTGTCGCATCCAGGCGCGGTAGACCGGAGTCCAGGTCGTGCCCCGTGTTCATTTAGTGTTCTTAAGCGCAGCGGGCCGGCCTGCGTGTCCATTGAACGTCCGAGCGGTACGGCGGGACGCGCTGATTGTGTTGCCCCAGCGCAATGCGTGTCAACGCCATCTGGGATCTTTCTGCGCAAACGACAGGGACGGGCCGCCCGACGGGCGTTCGGGTTGGGTTCCTGGTCCCTGCTATCCTGCCTGCGCAGGCTTTGCCAAGCTTCCAGGGCTCTCTTACTATGCAGGCTTGGCCAAACGCCCAGTCCGGTGCGGGGCTTTACTTGCAGGATCGTTAATATTATGAACTATGTGAGTACGCGCGGACGGGTCAGCCCCGTCGGCTTCGCTGAGGCGGTCATGATGGGTCTGGCGACTGACGGCGGCCTGCTGGTGCCCGCCGTCATCCCGCAAGTTGGGACGGATACCCTGCGCGACTGGTCCCGGCTATCGTTCCAGGACCTCGCGCTGGAGGTCATGTCCCCCTATGTCGGCGGGGAAATTCCGCGCGAGGACCTGCGTGGACTCATCGCCCGCGCTTACGCCGGCTTTTCCCATCCGGAGGTGACGCCGGTGGTCGAGGCCGGTGGCCTCAAGATCCTGGAGCTGTTTCACGGTCCAACCGCGGCTTTCAAGGACGTGGCCTTGCAGTTATTGGGGAATCTGTTCGAATACCTGCTCAAGCGCGACGGTGGACACCTGAACATTCTCGGTGCCACGTCAGGCGACACTGGTTCGGCCGCCATCGCCGGGGTGCGGGGTAAGGAGCGCATCCGGATCCTGATCCTTCACCCGAAAGGCCGCGTCTCGCCGATCCAAGAGCGGCAGATGACCACGGTGCTGGACCCCAACGTCCATAACATCGCCATTCGTGGAACCTTCGACGATGGCCAGCGCATCGTCAAGGATCTGTTCAACGATTTAGCCTTTAAGGCCGAGTATCACCTGGGCGCGGTCAACTCGATCAACTGGGCGCGCATCCTTGCGCAGACGATCTATTACTTCTACGCCTGGGGTCGGGTGAGCGGCGGCGACCCGGATCGGCGCCTGAGTTTCTCGGTGCCCACCGGAAACTTTGGCGACTGCTTCGCGTGTTATCTGGCGAAGCGCATGGGGTTGCCGGCGGACCGGATCATCGTCGCCACCAACCGTAACGCGATCCTCACTCAGTTTGTGCACACCGGGATCTATGAGGCGGCTGAGGTCCACCAGACGTTAAGTCCGGCGATGGACATCCAGGTCGCCTCCAATTTCGAGCGTTATCTGTATTTTCTCCACGGCGGCGATGCCGCGATCGTCCGTGACCTGGTCGAGCAGATGCAGTCGAGCGGCCGACTCACGGTGAAGGGGTCGCGACTCAATCAGGTGCGGGCGGATTTCGATGCGACTGCGGTGTCCGATGCCGATACACTGGAGCAGATGCGCACCACCTTCGCCGGTAGTGGCTACATCCTCTGCCCGCATACCGCCACCGGAGTCTGGGCGGCGCGGGTGCGGGGCAATGCGGTGTGCCTTGCCACCGCGCACCCCGCCAAGTTCAATGAGGCGGTGCAGGCGGCCATCGGTCAGGACGCTCCGGCGCCTGAGTCATTGCGCGGACTGATGGACAAAGCGACGCGCTGCACAGAGTTGGACGCGACCACCGAGGCCGTGCGGGAGCACATCCGGGAGACCTTGGGCGTGGTCGGTGCCGGGCCGGCCTGAGCCGGTATGGCAGGGATGCTCGCGATCCTGGTCGGGGTCGTGCTACTCGGTGGCGCGGGACTGCTGTACGCCGAGTATCGGCGGGAATCACGTGTCTTGCGCGCGGCGGCGATCGGCGCTGTCGCGGCTGATCACCGGCGCGACCCGGCGCGTACCCTGGAACGGCTCACCCGTTGGGTCTACAACAATCAGGGGTTCGCCAAGAATTCACGTTATTTCCTGAGTCCGCGGTTCGGCCCGACGCCGTTGCAGGTGCTGGAATCAGGCGGCGATTGTGCCGATAAATCCAGGCTGCTGGCGGCCATGCTCGACGAACTGGGTATCCCCAGTACACTGGTGATGCTCTACGCGCCGGACTATGCCCGGTCCACACACACGGTGGTTGAAACCCGGTTACCCGGCTTTCGCGCGGCCGCCGACCCGGTATTCGATATCGTGTTTCCGGACGGGGCCGGGGGGCTGCTTGGGGTGGCGCAGCTCCAGCAGCAGCCGGAACGCTTCGAGGCGCGCATTCATGCGCTTGCCGCGGAACGGGGGCCGGCTTCCAAAGTCGCCTTTTATCCAACCGAACTTGAGAGCTACCGGTGGCCCAGGACCATCAATTGGGAGCGCATGCCGGCCACGCGTGTCCTCGGTTCAGTGCTCGGTTGGTTCGTCCCTCAGCCCGAGCTGGTGACGCGGCCGCGCCTGTTGGCCGAGCCCAAGCTGCTTGTTTCGTTAGCGCTATTTGGGCTGGGGCTGGTGTGCGTCGGCCTGGGTTGGCTGCTGATGCCTTGACTCACGGCGCTTGTAATCGCGTCCGATCAGTGGCATGTCAAGCGCTGCGCAATTGACCTTGTTCAAACCGGAGAGTGGCGTCGTTGTCGTTGTCGTAATCGAGGTGACGATACCCGCGAGGATTCGCTCGCACCGCGTTGTTTCGCAGCCCCTGCGTTGCAAGCAGCGCAACGATGCCTTTGGTTCCGTGCGCGGATATCGAAGCTTTTCAAGCGCTTGGTGGCCTTCTAGGCCCAGGCGACGGAGCGAATCCAAACCGCCTCTCCGATTACGATTACGACAACGACAACGAAACCACCAGTGCAACGGCTGTGTTCGCGTTTAACTTGTTCCTGATGCGTTTCTAACGCCAACGAGAGGCTGCACCGATGGCATCTACTCAACTGACTGGAGCCAACATTGATCCGGCCGAAGTCGCCTATTACGAACGCCTGGCCCACCGGTGGTGGGATACCGCGGGGCCGTTCTGGCCGCTGCACCGACTCAATACCTTTCGGGTCGGTTACCTGCGTGATCGGATTGCGCAGACGCTGGGTTTGGATCCGCGGCAGGAGCGTCCGTTCGCGGGCTTGCGCGTGCTCGATATCGGCTGCGGCGGCGGTATCTTAAGCGAGTCCGTGGCCCGCCTGGGGGCCACGGTGGTCGGCGTCGATGTGACTGAGAAAAACCTCGGTGTGGCACGCCTGCACGCCGGCTGGAGCGGCTTGACGATCGACTACCGGTTGGAATCCGTCGATCAACTGGCCGATTCCGGGATCGTCTTCGACCTGGTGCTGAACATGGAAGTGGTGGAGCATGTCGAGCGGCTGCCGGACTTTCTTGCGCACTGTGCCCGCCTGGTCCGGCCGGGCGGTATCATGGTGGTGTCCAGCATCAATCGGACCGTCGCGGCGGCCCTGATCGCGATCTTTGGGGCGGAGTATGTCCTGCGCTGGTTGCCGAGAGGGACCCACCAGTACCGCAAACTGGTGCGTCCGGGCGAGGTGATCGCCGGTCTGGGTGCGGATTATCGGGTCTTGGATCGGACCGGGGTGCGGGTCAACCCGTTCAACCGGGCCTTCTCCCTGACCCGGTGGATGGGGGTGAACTATATGCTCGTGATGCAGCGAGCGGCTAGGGAGTCCGTAATCGGTTGAACTGCGAATACAATCGTTGTCGTTGTCGTTGTCGGATAAGCGTTTTTTATCGGGCATGCACTGTCCGATGCCTGGCTGGTTTCGACTCGCTACCTTGCCTGGGCGTGCACGGTTGCTAAAACTCCAAATGGCCTCGATCGCTGGGCCAGGAGCCAAGGAATCGTGACAATGATTGCAATCGGTCAGCGAAACTACGCGGTACAAGATCGATTACGACAACGACAACGACAACGACTGAAATGGCGGGTGGGCAACTTCAGGTGAAGCACGACATCAGTAGTAGTGAGCCGCTTTGTGGGTGGGCAGCCACGCCCGCCAGCGCGCGTCGAGACCGCCCATGCCACCGGGGAAACGTGAGTCGATGACTGACGTTGATGCCGAATCATCGCCCGCGGTCGCTTCGGAGCGTTTCAGGATCTCTCCGATGAGCGGCCCGCCTTCCGGGATCGACATCAGGAAGTACACCAGAGACCAGGCTTGTGCCTCGGCACGCTGATTCGGCGCGTTCTTGCGCTGCCAGTCGGGTTCCGACAAGCTCAGCAATTCGGCCGTCGGGAGCAATCGGTCAGTATTGCGTAATGTTTGCACCGTCAGATCCAGCTGCGGGTCTGAAAAAACCGCGGTGGTATCACTCAAGACCCGCAGCAGTTGGAAATAACGCGTGAGTCCGGCGCGCAGCCAGCGGGGAGCGAACGGGAAATCGCTGCGCAACAGGGTCTCGCTCGTTTCCCCCGCCAAGGCTTGCGCCATCGCATCCGGGCTGAGTCGATACCAGGTGACGAGTTCGCCGGTCGCGGGAGCGCCCTGGCGGTCCGGAGTGGACGGTGCGGCGGCGGTTCCGACGACGCGGTCGTAGGCCACCTGGTCAGGGAGCAGGCGGATGGTGAGGGTCGGCTGGGCCGGGAAGGTGAGATTACAGCGTGTTCGATAAATCCTATCGACCGCACGTGGAACCGACTCGACCATGTGGTTGACGCGGTCGTGCAGGCGGAAGTCGACTGGCACGACCCGGACGATCAGGCTGGAGTCGGCCCTGGCCTGATTGGTCGAGGCCGTGCCCGGTTGGGCTGCTTGTGCCGGGAGCGCATCAGGTGGGCGGTCGCTGAACTGCACATTGCCATCGGCATCTTTCCATTGATAAACCTTGGCAAAACAGACGGCCGAGCCGATCGAAAGCATCAGCAACAGGAGTACAGCAGGGATCGGAGCAGCGATCTTCATACTCGCCTTTCGGGGTTAAACCTCCTCTTGGCGATTCTAGTCGCTAGCGCGGCTTGCGTGATCCGTCCTAACAATTCTTTACAACCCGGCCGGCCGCCGTTGGCCGCAGCCGACGCGAATCGGTCAGGTATCCGTGTACTCGCTCGCCATGCGTTCCTGGGCGACACCGAGCGCGCCGAGCGCTGCCGCGCCGGCGCGCACCGCGGCGGCCGGCCCGGCGAGATAGAAGCGCAGGCCGCTGAGGTCGGCGTGGTCCGTTTGGACTGCCGCGATCAGGTCCGCCGCCGCGTCGCTGATCAGCGGCGTGAAGCTGAAGTTGTCCAGGGCGTCTTTGAGCGCGCGTCCCCAGCGGCTTTGGTAGTGTCCCTCGGGATGGGTCGTGCCCCAATAGAGGTGGAATGACTCGATCAGATCAATGGAGACGGCGTGCTCGATCAGGCTTTTCACGGGGGCGATGCCGTCGCCGATGGCGATGAATACCGCGGGTTCCGGTGCGTCCTCGCGCAGCACGAAGGTCCCCTGCGGGCCGGTCACCTTGATCAATTGACCGGCATGAAGTCCGCTGAACACCGCCGCGGAGAAGGCGTCCGTCCCGCGTCGGACATAGAACCAGAGATTGCGTCCGTTGCACGGACAGCTCGCAATCGGCAATTCACGGCTGGCGCCGTCCTCCAGGGTCAGGGTGGCGCGCTGGCCGGCCATGAAGCGCAAGGTGTGGGTGCGCGGGGTCTGGACATTCAGGCTCACCAGATCCGGTGCGAGCGGTTCCAGCTTGCGCAGGCTGGCACGGATCTCCTGACGCGGCAGGTCCTGCACCGACAGCGCCTCGGCCGCCTCGAGGATCAGATCGGTAACCGCCGTCGTCGAGCAGGTGAGAATGTAGCCCAACTGTTTCTCGCGCTCGCTCAGCACATAGTCGTGATCGCGCGTCGTGGCGACCTCGCCGCTCAGCACGCGGGCCTTGCATTCGCCGCAGTTACCGCTGGCGCAGCCGTAACCCAGCTTGAGTCCGGCGCGCACCGAGGCATCCAGGATGGACTCGGCGCCCTCGATGAAGAAGTCGTGCCCGCTCGGGATCAGTTTACAGTTGGCAGCCATGATGCGCAGGAAGGTATCTTTCGCCAGCAGTTGGGCCGTCTTGTCGGCCGTTGGTCGCTCCGCCAGGGCCAGGCGGGCTTGCGCAAACCAGGCTTGCATCGCGCTGATCGCCGCCGCGGACGGACCCTGATCACCGCCCGAAAGGTCTTGGAGCCGTGCGCCGACCTCGTCCAACAGCGACTCGGTTGCCGTCAGGGCCGACATCCGCTCCACCAGGGTCGCGCTCAGGCCGCGCAGACGTGCGACCAGGACCTCGGGGCTGGGCAGGATGGTATCGGCGTGATGAGACTTCGGTACGGCCGCGGACTTGATCCGCTCCACCCGGAGCAGCGCCTCGTCGTCATGGAGGCTCACCGCCGGGTAGAGCAGCAACAAATCCTGGATCGCGACGGCGCCCTCGAAGGTTTCGAGGTCGCCGCGGCGGATGCGTCGCTGGATCTCGGCGCGGGTGACCCCGGCCAGGCGGGCGGCGCGTGAGAGACTCAGATAGCCCATGAATAGCGGTCTCCTGACGGGTGTCGGCCTCAAGGTTGCAATCCCGACCCCGGCATCCCATTGATGGCAGCGGATAGCAAGGTGACGCAACTCACAAGTAACATAGTCGATGTGCCGACGCGACGCAAAAGCACTGGAGGATCCCGTGGAGCAACAAACCAAGCGGCTGTACGCCTTTATCAGCGGGCATCAGCCAGTATGACCACCGACGCCGATGGCGATCTTACGGTCGCGCTGCTCGATCAGTTGCGGGCGGCCGCGGCGGCTGGCCGCCCGTTGAACCTGCGCGGGGCCGGAACCAAGACCGGGCTCGGCCGTCAGGTCGCGGCGGGCACCGCGCCACTGGACCTGTCCGGGCACTCCGGGATTATCAACTACCAGCCCAAGGAACTGGTGGTGACCGCCCGCTGTGGGACTACCCTGGCGGCCATTGAGGCCGCACTGGCCGAGCACGGCCAGCATCTCCCTTGCGAACCGCCGCGGCTGGGTGTTGGCGCGACTCTGGGCGGCACCGTCGCTTGTGGTCTCTCCGGCCCCGCCCGGCCGTCCGGCGGCGCCATCCGCGATCTGGTGTTGGGTGCCCGTATTCTTACCGGCCGGGCGGAGGTCCTGCGTTTTGGCGGCGAGGTGATGAAAAACGTGGCGGGCTACGATTGTTCCCGCCTCATGGTCGGGGCATTCGGTACCTTGGGCGTGTTGTTGGACATCAGCGTCAAGGTGTTGCCGTCTCCGGCCGTGTCCCGGACCCTGGTGCAGGACTGTGGTCAACCCGAGGCCCTGGCGCGGATGGAGCGTTGGGCGGCGCAGCCCTTGCCCATCACGGCCTCCTGCTGGATCGATTCCGGCGACGGCGGTCGGCTGTGGGTGCGTCTGGCCGGGGCCGCCCAAGGGGTTCGCGCCGCGGCCGAACGCATCGGCGGCGAACCGCTGGCGGATGCGGATGCCATCGGTTTCTGGGAGGATCAGGTCCGTGAGCAGGGCCACGCCTTTTTCCAAGGCGATCTGCCCCTGTGGCGCTGCGCTGTGCCGGCGGCGACGCCGCTCCTGGAATTGCCGGGTCCGCAACTTCTGGAGTGGGGCGGTGCCCAGCGCTGGTTGCGCAGTGCTGACGCGCCCGCGGTCATCCGTGCCCTGGTCGCCCGCGTGGGCGGTCACGCGACCCTGTTCCGTGGCGGTGACCGCACGGGGGAGGTCTTCCAACCCTTGTCCGCGCCGCTGCTGGCCCTGCACCGCAACCTCAAGCGTGCTTTCGACCCCGCCGGCATTCTCAACCCCGGCCGACTGTATCAGGACCTCTGAGGGCCAACCGTGCAGACCCAGATCCTCCCGGAGTTTCTTGCCACCCCCGCGGGGCGCGAGGCCGACGCCATCCTGCGCAGTTGCGTCCACTGCGGTTTCTGCACCGCCACCTGCCCCACGTATCAGTTGTTGGGCGACGAGTTGGACGGACCGCGCGGGCGGATCTACCAGATCAAGCAGGTCCTCGAAGGCCATACCCCGACCCGCATCACGCAGCAGCACCTGGACCGCTGTCTCACCTGCCGCTCCTGCGAGACCACCTGTCCGTCCGGGGTACGCTATGCCCGGCTGGCCGAGATCGGTCGTCATCTGGTGGAGGAGCGGGTCGCGCGTCCGGTCGGCGAGCGGCTGCTGCGCACCGCCTTGGTCCGGCTGCTGCCGCATCCGGCCCGTCTGCGTCCGCTGCTCGGCCTCGGTCGGCTGGTGCGGTCCCTGCTGCCGGCCGCGCTGGCGGCCAAGGTGCCGCGCGCCCGCCCGGCTGGGGACTGGCCCGCGCCGCGCGGTCGGCGGCGTTGCCTGGTGTTGGCCGGCTGTGTTCAGTCGGTTGCCACACCCCTGACCAACGCCGCGGCGGCCCGCCTGCTCGACCGGCTGGGTGTCGACCTGATCACCAGTCCCGCCGCCGGCTGCTGCGGGGCGGTCGCGTATCACCTCAATGCCCAGGACGAGGGCCTGGACGCCATGCGCCGTAACATCGACGCCTGGTGGCCTGAGATAACGGCCGGCTGCGACGCCATTCTGGTGACCGCGAGCGCCTGTGCGGGCATGGTGAAGGACTACGGTGACCTGTTGCGCGATGATCCCCTCTATGCCGAGAAGGCCGCGCGGGTGTCGGCCTTGGCCCGCGATCCGGCCGAGTGGCTGGCGGCGGCGGACTTGAGCCCGCTGGGGGCTCCCGGTCGGGGTCGGCGCATTGCCTTCCACGCTCCCTGCACGCTCCAGCACGGGCAGCAGATCAAGGGCGTGGTCGAAGGCATTCTTACCCGGCTCGGCTTTACCTTAAGCGTCGTGCCGGACGCGCACCTGTGTTGCGGTTCCGCCGGCACCTACTCGCTTACTCAGCCGGAGCTGTCGCTTGCGTTGCGCTCGAACAAGGTCTTCGCCTTGGAGTCTGGTGCGCCGGAACTGATCGCGACCGCCAATATCGGTTGTCAACTGCACCTGGGGGCCGGCAGTGGGGTCCCGGTGGTACACTGGCTCGAACTGTTGGACCCAGCCAACTGAAGCATCAGGTTCAAATCCTCTGGAGTGACCAGCATGGCAGAGCGCGTCGGTTTCATCGGGCTGGGGATCATGGGTCGCCCCATGGCGCTGAATCTGCTGCGCGCCGGGTGGAACCTGGCGGTCTATGCCCGTCGCCCGGAGTCCATGGAACCCCTGGCCGCGGCCGGTGCCGCGACCTGCGATAGCCCGGCGGACGTCGCCCGCCACGCGGATATCCTCTTCACCATGGTGGCGGACACCGCCGACGTGGAGCAGGTCATCCTTGGGCCGGGCGGGGTCATCGAAGGGGCGAGCCCCGGCGCCGTGCTGGTGGATATGAGCACCATCTCGCCCGCCGTCACCCGCACCATCGCCGCACGGTTGCGCGCGCGCGGTCTGGCCATGCTCGATGCCCCGGTCTCGGGCGGTGAGGCTGGCGCCATCGCGGGCACGCTATCGATCATGGTCGGCGGCGAGGCGGCGGTCTTCGAGCGGGTCCGACCGCTGTTCGCGGCGCTGGGGCGCAACATCGTCCATGTGGGCGGAAGTGGTGCTGGCCAGGTCTGCAAGTCATGTAACCAAATCGTGGTGGGTGCGACCATCGTCGGGGTCGCTGAGGCGATCCTGCTGGCGCGCGCCTCCGGTGTCGATCCGGCGCGGGTCCGTGAGGCGTTGCTGGGTGGATTCGCCGCCAGCCGTATCCTGGAGGTCCACGGACAGCGCATGATCGACAGCGATTTCGCTCCTGGCTTCAAAGCGCGGCTGCACCAGAAGGATATGCGCATCGTCGGCGAGTCCGCGCTTGAACTTGGCCTGGCATTGCCGAGCGCCGCGACCATCGCCCAATACCTCAACGCCCTGGTCGGCCAAGGGCTGGGTGAGGAAGACTCTGCGGCCATTTACAAGGTGTTGGAGGCCATGAGCGGCAGCCGGAGCGCGCATGGCGGATTGGTTCCCGCGGAATCACCATGCTGATCATTCGCACTGAACAAATCGCGCAGTTGGCCGCCGACGAGGTGAAGCGCTTCAACGTTCGCTTGCAGCGGCATCTGCTGGTGTCGTTCCCGTTGCAGACCGCGATGGCGAGTGAGCAGTCACTCGGCGAATTCGTGGACTTCGCGATGACGCAAGCAGCGGCGGTCGGCATCGATACGGAAGCGACGGTCCAGTCATTCGCTGATCACATGGTTCTCCTGGGGGCGGATTTCCACCGGAATCCGCTCTATGCGGACATCGCGGCGCCCTTGTTCGACCAGGATCTCGTCAGCCCCATTCAGCGTCTCGATCTCGTCTACGACCGCGCCTGGAGCTACCTCGACGCCACCCGTGGCCCGGATGCGGCCAACCTGATTCGAGCCATGGCAAGACTCAGAGCCACCTTGGGTACGCCCAAAGAGGGATGGAGCGTCACGACTGATGACCTGATTCAGACACTCCATCGTATTTTCCCCGAAAAGTGCGGTGCGCACTCCGTGTCGACGCTGACCAGGTTCTGCGGCGGAACCCTGGCGCGCGCCTGGGAGGATGGCTTCGAGCAGCCGCCGGCTCGCGTGCTCTATGTCTGTGTCGCCTTTCTCGCCGGACTCGGATTCTTCCGCGATCCTTTGGTGTTGGGGGGGGCGCTGCACTATGCGCAGGCACTGGCCGCGGAACGCGATCCGGCGCGCCGTACCAAGCTGTTGGGTCGCGGCGTGGCGCTGTATCTCGACACGATGTTGGCGAAGGTGCGCGGCGCGTCGCTGCTGATCGAGGAATAATACAATGGGTTGGTGTTCGAAACCAGATAAGGCGTCCACGGCGGCTGAAAAGAAGGGATGCGACAAGAAGGTCGGCGATCCCAAGCAGCCTTGCCCGTTGGCCGATCCCAATATCGTTTCCATCGGCTGGTTGGACGGCGCCGATGACAAGGAGGTGGCCACGGCCGATCAGTGGGTCAACCTGCCGAAAGAAGATAAGTGGGTCAATGGCGCGGAGATCCAGAACAAAGACCGCCTGGGACTCAAGCCGCGGCTGAAAGTCAAGTTCGACAAACCGGGGTCGCACGCCTTCAAGGTCAAGCTGCTGGCACCAACGGGAACCGACGCCTACACCGATACCGAGAAGGGCCGCAATGCTAACTTCAAATACACGGAAGACGAGAAAAGCTACACCACGGACGCGGACGGCACCAAGATCATCGACGGCGACTTCGCGTTGGTGGCGGGTGGCGGCTACAAGTTCAAGGCCCAGGCCAAAGACAGTAAGGATAAGGTTGTCAAGACCGGGGACCTCACCACCAAGCGCCTATTCTACTATGTCGAGGCGAAGATGACGGGGTTGACCTCGGTGCTGTCGTCCACGGCACCGGTCGACACCGAATATGACAAGCATTACATGGTGCTGAAAAAGCACAGCGCGCTGTCCATTGCCCATCAAAGCAATATCGGCAGCGACACCGATACCGACACCTTGTCGGGCAACGTGGATACCGCGGTTGATGCCGACGCGACCGTCAAGCCGACCAAGCCCTATTTGTTGACCGTGGCCTACACGGATCATCTCGCGGTCAAGCACGCCGACGTGGTGGTCCAGAGTGCCACGGTCGACGTGGGTCCCGGCAAGCCCAAGGTCGTCATTCCGGTCACGGCGGCGGGGTTGCTGTCGCCGAACACCGTGGCGACCCGTTATCTGTGGCACGATCTGGTTGCGGGTGAGAGCTGGTTCGTCGAGGCCAAATTCAAGCCGGACGGCGGCGGGGAATCCACGATTGCAGCCGATAAAGTGACTCACAAGGGGACTGGAGACTATTGGAACGAGGTCGAGGTGGACGTTGCGTCCCTGCCGGCCGGCCGGGGCAAGGTCGAGGTCAAGGTGAATGTGGTCGACCGGATGCGCGGCGGCCTGGCGCTCGGCGGCGCCAATCAAACCTGTGTCTGTACCAGAGCCTGGTGGAGTGATCAGCCCGACGCGAAACAGGAGTGTACCATCATCCACGAAATCGGCCACAAGGTCGGGATGGTGGCGAATGGTACGGGTGCGCTGCCGGACAAGGTGGCGACGCATTATTCAGGTAAGGGTCATGCCGGGGATCATTGCTTCAAGGGCTGTCCGGATGGCGAGGCCAGCTATTCGACCAGCGCGAATCTCTCCGCATCGCAATGCGTCATCTTCGGGGCAGTGAACAGCAAGAACGCCTTCTGCGACAACTGCGAGAAGGCCGTCAAGAAACTGGACATCGGCAGCGGCTGGTAGTCTGCGCTTGATGTCATCACCAGAGGGCAGGCAGGATGGACTTTATCCCGGACCAGTTTCGCGAGGTCGCACTCGGTACCTTCGCGCAAGCGGTGTGTTCACCCGCGGCGCCATCGTCCGATTGGAGTGGGGTCCGGATCACGGCGCCGCAACGCATCACCATCGCTGCCGGTGAGCGTCCGGTGGTGCCGATCTGCGGCTATTTTCTGGTCCCGGTGCTGGCCGCCATGGATGGGCCGCCGCTGGGTGTGCAAGTGCGTCATGTCGCGACCAAGGTCATTGTGCGCGGTACGGTGATGGAGGAAGGCGGCAACGAACCGGAGGAGCCGCCGCCGCCCGATGCCCCCACGGCGAGCCGTGAGTCCCTCGCCGGGGTGTCGACCGGCGGCTATTTCAACATCGATGCGCAGCGCTATCTCCCGAAACTCCTGGCGCCTGGGGTCTATGATGTCGTCGTCACCTACGCCGGGTCGAACTCGAATGTCCTGCGAGTCGAGATTGAAGGCATCTGATTCCCTGGAGGTTTATGGATAGCGACGCAAACCGCGAGGCGCCTCGATCGGCCTTGATCATCATCCCGGCCAGCTCACCGACCGCGAAGTCGCTGGTCCGCACAGCGGACCCTACGGATCTGACCGATCCACTCGGCGATCCGCGGTGGTGGGTTTTTTCCACTTATTTCGCCCAGGGCTTCCCCTACATGGTGGTGCGCGCCATGTCGTCGGTCTTTTTCACCGATGTCGGGATGTCGGAGCGCGCGCTGGGTTATCTCAACTTCCTTGGCCTGCCCTGGAATCTGAAGTTCTTGTGGGCGCCCTTCGTGGATATCTACTCCACCCGGCGTACCTGGATGATCCTGATCCAGGCCCTGCTGACCGTGCTGACCGCGCTGCTGGCCGGACTCTGCCTCCTGCGCGGGGACGGGGCGGGGTTGCCCGACGCTATTCTGGTGTGGCTCTTCATCGTCTTGGCGTTCCTCGCGGCCACCAATGATATCGCCATCGACGGTTATTACATGGAGGGCATCAGCGACCCCAAGCAGCAGGCCGCCTATACCGGGTTGCGGGTCACGGCCTACCGTCTGGCGATGATCGTGGCGCGCTTTGGCATCATCCTGGCGGTCGCGGAGGTCGCCAAGCATGCGTTCGGCGGCAATCTGTACAGCGCCTGGGGTTGCGGTTTTGCGGCGGGGGCGGCGGTGATGGCCGTCCTGACCATACTGCATCTGGTCAAGCTCCCGCGCTACCAGCAGCCGCGGGAGCGCAGCGTCGGTGGCCGTCACGCGGGCGCCGCCTTCCTGAACTCCTTCGCCGCTTACCTTGAGGTCTCGCCGCGTCGCTCACTCATCGCGCTGGTCAGCGCTCCCCTGCTTGGCTTGGCCCTGAGCGCGGTCCTCCTGGCGTTGGGTGTCCCTGGGGTGCAGGCCCTGACCTATGGCTTCGCCTTCATGCTGATCGCTTTGCTGGCCCAGGCCAAGCCTGCGATTGCACTGAGTCTGGCCTTTATCATGTTCTACAAGATCGGCGATGAGATCATCTTCTCGATGGGGACGCCGTTTCTCAAGCGCTATCTGCTGGTGGACAACACGCAACTCGCCTGGATGAGCGGTCTGCTGGGGTTGGTGGGTTCCATCATCGGGACCACGATCGGCGGACTCTGGATCAAACGCACCGGCTTGCGCCGGGCCATCTGGCCGCTGACGCTGTTGATGAATCTCAATATCCTCGCCTACATCTGGCTGGCCTATGAGCGCCCGCTGGCGACCAGCACGCTGGGATTCCTGACCATCGGGACTGTCTACACGATCGAGCAGATCGCCGCGGGTCTGGGTAACGCCGTCCTCATCGTCTACATTCTGCGTACCTGTAAACCCGAGTTCAAGGCCGGGCATTACGCCATCGGATCGGCTTTCATGTCGGTGTTCTCCGCCCTGTTCGGCGGGATGGGCGGAGTCATCGTCGAACAGGTCGACTATATCGGCCTTTTCACCATTGGTTTCCTGGCCTCGCTGCCGGCGATGGCACTGTTGTTTTTCGTGCGGGTCAAAGATTGATCTGACGCCACCGGCCGCTGGAGCGGTCGGACGGCATTCTCACGCTGGAGAGATTGGGCAAGTATTCCTTGTAGGTTGGGCTGAGGAACGAAGCCCAACGAGGAGCCAAACGTAAGGCGCGGAAATGTTGGGGTTCGTTCCTCACCCCAACCTACGGCATTGCGCTGTTTTCGGGTTCGGAGCGAATACTTTCACAATCTCTGGAGCGTGGGAACGAGAAAACGTTTATTGGCGAGCGGTTTCTTGAGATAGGGCGCGCCGGAATCGGCGCTCCTGCGGATAGGGAAAGATGTCATCGAGACGGCCGCTGCGGATCACCGTCTGGCGGGTGCGCCACCAGGCGGGTTCGAGCAGGTCGCGGTGCAGTTGGAGAAAGACCTTACGAATCCGCGGATCGGTGAGCAGGAAGGTCGCGAACTCTTCCGGGAAGACGTCATCCGGTCCGGCCGTATACCAGGGTTCCGCCGCCATCTCCATCTCCGGGTAGGGCGCCTCCGGGATCTCCCGGAAGTTGCATTCGGTGAGATAGCACAGTTCATCGTAATCGTAGAAGACGACCCGGCCGGCACGGGTGACGCCGAAGTTCTTGAACAAAAAATCACCGGGAAAGATGTTGGCGGCGGCGAGTTGCTTGATGGCGTCGCCGTATTCCCTGATGGCATGGCGTATCTCATCCTGATCCGCCGTATGCAGATAGAGATTGAGCGGAGTCATGCGCCGCTCGATATACAGGTGCTTGATGATGAGCTGATCGCCATCGATCTCCAGGCTGCCGGCGCATTCGGACTCCAGCTCCGCGCGCAGATCCGCTGAGATGCGCGCCAGCGGGAAGGCGACGTGGGAGTATTCCCAGGAGTCAGCCATGCGCCCGACCCGGTCATGCATTTTGACCAACAGGTATTTTTCTTTGACGATCTCGCGGGTCATTTCCTTGGGTGGTGCGAACCGGTCCCTGATCACCTTGAAGACGAATGACAATGACGGCAGGGTGAAGACGCACATCACCATGCCGCGGATGCCGGGTGCGACTTTGAATTGGTCCGAGGAATAGCGCAGATGTTTCAGGAAATCACGGTAAAATTCGGCCTTGCCGTATTTCTGGAAGCCGATGGCGGTATAGAACTCGGCTTTTGATTTACGCGGCAGAAGCGGTCGCAGGAAGTCCACGACCGCTGCCGGCACCTGGGTATTCACCATGAAATAGGCGCGGGAAAAGCTGAAAATGTCGGTGATCTCGTCGTTGCCCAACAGTAGGGCATCGCAATAGAGCCCGCCCTGCTCGTCATTGAGGATTGGCACCGCAAAGGGCGTTTGGTCCGCCCCATTGATGATCTTGCCGATGACATAGGCCCCCTTGTTACGAAAAAAGGGCTCGGTCAGTACCGCGATCTGAAAATTCTGCGCCAGCGCCCGATTGTGCGGGAAGCGGGAGCAGATGGCGTTCATGAGGTTGCGGATGTCATGGCGTCGGTCGCGGAAGGGAAGCGTGAACCCGAGTCCGTTCATCACCGCGCCGATAATCTTGACGATGCCGTCACGGGCCGGGTAATAGGGGCGGAAGATCGGGTTCTCCGCCTCCAGGTGTTCGGTGGAGAACACCGGCCACACGAAGATATGGGCGCTGTTGTAATAGCGGCGGTCGAACAGGCGGCAGAACACCGAGTTGTAGTAGGTTTCCGCCAACTCGGGCTGGCGATGTTGCGGCAGCAGGCGCAGGTACTCCACCTTGACCCGCCGCCACAGGCGCTCGTCGCGGTTATGCAGGTGGAATTCGCGGCGCAGGATGCCCACGGTTTCCACCACGCGCTGATCGTAGTAGTCGATGCGCTCGCGGGAGGCGGTCTGAACCGCGGCCCAATCCGCGTTCTCAAAGCGCTGTCGCGCTTTGGCGGTGACTTCCCGGAACTGTCGGTAATGGCTGTCGAAGCCATCCAGGATGCATTCCGCGATCTGTTTCGCTTCGGTCCAGGCCATGGCGCTCTCCTCAGTCCGCGAGGTCGAGTCGGGCGGCGGCGACCAGGATGCCGTCCGCGTCCGCGTAGACCCAGTCGCCGGGTGCGAAGCTGACTCCGGCAAAACTCACCGCCAGGTCGCGTTGACCCTCACCACGGCGCTGGCTCTTGCGCGGATTGGCGGCCAGGGCTTTGACCCCCAGGTCCATCCCGGCCAGTTCATCCGTATCACGTACGCAGCCGAACAGGATCACCCCGGCCCACCCCTGGGCGACCGCGCTCGCGGCGATCAGGTCGCCGAGCATGGCGCAGCGCGGCGAACCCCCGGCGTCGGCCACCAGCACGCGGCCGGCTCCGGGTTCGGCCAGCAACGCCTTGATCTGGGTGTTGTCTTCGAAGCACTTGACGGTCACCACCGCGCCGGAAAAGGCGCGGCGTCCGCCGAAGTCCCGGAAGATGGGATCACAGACCCGCACCTGGGTCTCGTATTGGTCGTAAAGGTCGGCGGTCTTGAATGCCATCGGACTATGGACCTGGCGGAAGGTTGAATCGTCGGTAGCGGAAAGCATAAGGGCAAACGGCGGCGAAGCGAAGGGTGCACTGCGCTGATGCCTAAGCGCCGAACACCATATCGGCCGCGCTCTGCCACAGGGGTTGGCCCAGGCCGTAGCGCAGCGCGAGTGCCAACGGGATCGGTCCTTGGGAGACCAAGCGGTCATGAAAGGCCCGCTCGGCGAATCCCGTGCCGTCGCGTGCTTCCTGTTGCGTCCGCGCCGCTTCCAGCAGTCGCCAGCCGAGCACCGCGGCCAGTGCATCACCCGGCGCGAGCACGATGCATGCGAAGGCCGCCTCCGCAGTCGTCTCAGGGATCCCGTGGGAACGCAGGCGCGCCAGGGCTTGGGCGCTATCGATGCGGCCGGTATGCAGGCCCAGGTCGAGTTCGGCCCGCCGCAGGCAGTCGCGCCGGGCGATCAGTGTCCAATGGTGCTGGTCGCCGGCGTGAACTCCCGTGCGTCCCAGCCGGTCCGTCAGATAGAGGTGCCAGCCCCCTGTCAGTGAGACGGCGTTGGCGAGTCGGCGCGGCAGGCGCCGCGCCCGCGCCGCGTCGGCGTAGGCCAGCAAGTGACTGCCGCCCCACCCCTTGACGAGACAACGGTCGCGGATACGGGCATCGGACTCGGTCCCGAGGTCGCCGGCGGACAGATACAGGGTCCCCGTTCCATCCGCCGCCGGGAGGTAGTCCGTGTGGGCGCGCCGCGGCCCCGCGCAAGTCGGGCGCAGGTCGATGCGCAGGGGGGCGTCGGGCAGGGTAACGAGGCCGCTCGCGGTGAGTTGGGCCGCGAGTTCATCAGCGCGTTCGCGATACTGCTGCAGTCGGGCCGGCGGCGCGGTCGGCGCTTCAGATCCCGACACGGCATCCTGATTCAGGTCGTCCGTCAAGCGACTCAGTTCACCTTCAGTCGCCCGCAGCATCCCGGCAATGGAGTCACCCAGGATTTCCGGATCGCAGTCGATGCAATGGAGATAGCGCAACCGCAGTTGCAGGTGTGTGCTTCCGCAGCCGGGTTCCCCCCGCGCTCGGTTAGCCAACTCGGTCGTCAACAGGTGGCCGAAGCCGGTCAGGGCATCAGCGGCCGATTCCGCCAGGTTTTGTAGTCTATGGGGCGCGCGCGCGTGGTCGCGCAGCCAGGTGCTCCGCGCCAGGTGACGCAGATAACAGCAACCGCTCGCGGCCTCCGCGGCGGCGACGCGCACCAGGGGCGCGCTGAGCGCTGCCGCCGTCTCACGCAGTTGGGCCTGGGCCTGGCGCAGGTGTTCCGGTACCTGTTCCAGGAGTTGGGGCAGGGCGCCGTCCAGCGCCCGCATCGGGTCCAGGGTCAGGCGGTCGATCTCCGCGACCGGCAGAAAGTGCAGGGGGTCGAGCCAGCGCCAGTCGCGCGTCAGGGACTCCTGATGCTCGATCCGCGCGGCGCCGACGAGCAGCTCGTAGTCCAGTTGCCGATCCGCGTCCAACGCGGTGAATGCGATCTCATCCAGGCCCAGGATCAGGGCCTCGATCCAGCCGCGCAGGGCGGCGCGATCATCGTCCTCTTGCGGCGGGAGCAAGCGGCCCGACACCGGGAAGCCAAGTTCCAAAGCGCGGTCCGGGTGGTAGCGAAACCAACCCTCATAGAACTCCGCGACGACGGCGTCGAATGCGGCCGCCGCTTCAAGCATCGCGGATCTCGAAGTCGTGGGTGACAGTGGCGACGGCTCCGAGCATGATAGAGGCCGAGCAATATTTGTCGGCGCTCAATTTGATCGCACGTTCGACCTGACGGGGGTCAAGGTTCCGTCCGGTGAGGATAAAGTGGGCGTGGATGCTGGTGAAGACCTTGGGGTCGGCGGGTGCCCGCTCAGCGGTCAGTTCGAGCACGCAATCGGTGACCTGCTGCCGCGCCTTGCGCAGGATCGAGAGCACGTCGAACTCGGTGCAGCCGCCCATCCCCAACAGCAGCAACTCCATCGGGCGCACCCCAACATTGCGTCCGCCCGCGTCCGGCGGACCGTCCATGACGATACCGTGTCCGGATTCGGACTCGCCGAGCATGGCAACCCCATCGATCCACTTCACCCGAGCCTTCATGAACACCCCCAAAGCAGTCGATCCGGGACGCCGCCGCGGCGTCCGTACTGACGCCGCAGGCTACCATAGTTCGACAAGGCGCAGATGCTCGCCTAAGATTCCCAATTAACTCGTGCGCTGCCCCGCAGCGCCATTGTCCGACGAAGGCCGCGACCGATGACCATCCTGATCCCACCCAAGCAAGAACCCCGCTGGCTCCAGCCATTCCTGTCTCACTGCCATACCAAGTCCTACGACAAGAACGTGGACTTCATCCGCGTCGGGGAGCCGGCAGAGAGCATCTATTACCTGATCGAGGGCTCGGTGGCCGCCGTCATCGACGACGAAGAGCGCCGCGAACTCTTGTTGGCCTATATCAATAAGGGTGAGTTCATCGGCGAGATGGGGCTGTTCATGCCGTTGAACACCCGTAGCGTCATCGTGCGGACCCGCATGAAATGCAAGGTCGCGGAGATCACCTATCAGCGTCTCGACCGGCTGCTCGACAACGAATTGAAGGATGTGGCCAAGGAATTTCTCTATGCCGTCGGTCTGCAACTGTCGACGCGGTTGCGCCAAACCAGCCGTAAAGTCGGTCACTTGGCCTTCCTCGATGTGACCGGGCGGATCGCCGGTACCTTACTTGATTTGTGTAAGCAACCGGACGCCATGACGCATCCGGACGGTATGCAGATCCGCATCACGCGCCAGGAGATCGGGCGCATCGTCGGTTGCTCACGCGAAATGGCCGGGCGGGTGTTGAAGAGCCTGGAGGAGCAGGGACTGATCAGCGTGGCGGGTAAGACGATCGTGGTGTTCGGCACTCGTTAGGATGCGCTTCGCGCTCAGAAAAATAACCGCCGCAGCTCGGTTCCCGGGTCGGGGGCGCGCATGAAGGCTTCGCCGACCAGGAAGGCGTGGACCCCATGGTGGCGCATCAGGGTGACTGATTCCGCGCTCAGGATGCCGCTCTCGGTCACCAGGAGCCGGTCGGCGGGCACCGCGTCCAGCAGCTCCAGTGTGGTGTCCAGCGTCACCTCGAAGGTGCGCAAATTCCGGTTGTTGATCCCGATCAGCCGGCCCGGCACGGCCAGGGCGCGCGACAACTCGGCGGCTTCGTGTACCTCCACCAGCACGTCCATGTCCAGTCCCTGGGCCAGGGCGCTCAGGTCGCGTAACCGCGCATCGTCCAGGCAGGCCGCGATCAGCAGGATGCAATCCGCGCCGATCGCGCGCGCCTCATACACCTGATAGGGGTCGATGATGAAATCCTTGCGGATCACCGGCAAGCTGCAGGCGGCGCGCGCTTCGACGAGGTAGGCATCGCTGCCCTGGAAGAAATCGATGTCGGTCAGCACCGACAGGCAGGCGGCTCCGCCGCGCTCATAGCTCGCCGCGATCGTCCCCGGAGCAAAATCCGCCCGCAGTACCCCCTTGCTCGGACTGGCGCGTTTGATCTCGGCGATCACTGCCGGCTGGCCGGCCGCGATGCGTGTTTCCAGGGCCGCGGCGAAGCCGCGTACCGGTGGTGCCGCGGCCAGCCGGGCCTGGAGTGCCGTCAGCGGCAGGTGCGCGGCGCGAGCCGCCACCTCTTCGACTTTGCGGTGGCAGATCTTTTTCAGAATATCAGGGGTTCCGGGCATGGCTGAGACATCTCGTGCTGAGCGGAAAAGCAAACGCAAACGCGAAGACGTAAATCCTTCGCGAGCTGGTACAGAGATTCCGGCAAGCACCTAAGTAACTAGCCAGGAACAAGTTAAGCACAATCGTTGTCGTTGTCGTAATCGGATAGCGATTGGGTAGTCCTGAAATCGGTAGGCGAAGCCCTGCAACACTGACCGGGAACGATCGAAAAATCGGAGGATTACCGCTTCCCGCCCTCTTCGAGGATCCGTCGATTGTGGCACTACCCATCCACTCGATTACGACAACGACAACGACCGGGACGCCAAAGGCGTTTCCTCATGGGCTTGTTTCGCCTAGTTAGTGAATGGTTCCTAGGCCATGGTCGCGGTCAGCGCAACCAGCGACTCCAGCCGCCGCAGTGCCTCGCCGCTCGCGATGGCGGCCTCCGCCAGCCGGACCCCTTCCGCCAGGGTCGCCGCCCGCCCCGCGGCATAGATCGCGGCGCCCGCGTTCAGCAGCACGATGTCACGCGGGGGGCCGGGTTCGTTGGCGAGCACACCGCGCAGCATGCGCAGACTGGCGGCCGGATCCGCCACCCGGATGCGGTCGAGTCCGGCGCGGGGCAAACCGAAGTCATCCGGACTGATCCGGTAGCGGCTGATCATCCCATCCTTGAGTTCAGCCACCTCGGTCTCAGCCCCGATACTGATCTCATCCAGGCCATCGCGGGCATGGACCACCAGGACATGCTGGCTGCCCAGGCGCTGCAGCACTTCCGCCAGCGGCTGGAGCAGCGACTCGCTGAAGACCCCGAGTAACTGATTGGGCACACCGGCCGGGTTGGTCAGCGGCCCCAGGATATTGAAAACCGTGCGCACGCCCAGTTCCCGCCGCGGTCCGATGGCGTGTTTCATCGCGCTGTGATGGCCGGGGGCGAACATGAACCCGACGCCCACCTCGCGCACGCAGCGCGCGACCTGCGCCGGGTTGAGATCGAGCCGCACCCCCGCCGCTTCCAGGACATCCGCTGCACCCGATTTGCTCGATACCGAGCGGTTGCCGTGCTTGGCCACATGGCAGCCCGCGGCCGCGGCCACGAACATCGCGGTGGTGGAGACGTTGAAGGTTCCGCTGGCGTCCCCGCCGGTGCCGACGATGTCTACCGGGAAGTCAAGCCCGGTGATATCCACCCCCGCCGCCAGTTCGCGCATCACGCCGGCGGCCGCCGCGATCTCCGCGACCGATTCGCCCTTCATGCGCAGCGCCACCAGAAACCCGGCGATCTGCGCCGCGGTCGCCCCGCCGGTCATGATGGTGCGCATCACCAACGTCATCTGCGCGCTATCGAGGTTCTGCCCCTCCACGCAGGAGGTAATCGCCGCCTTGATATCCATCGGTTACTCAGCGCCCCATGATGAAATTCTTGAGCAGATCATGACCCTGTTGGGTCAGGATCGACTCCGGGTGAAACTGGACCCCCTGAATCGGAAGGGTGCGATGCCGCACGCCCATGATCTCGTCGGGTGCGCCCGATTCGGTCTGGGTCCAGGCGGTCATCTCCAGACAGTCCGGGAGGCTGTCGCGCGCGATCACCAGCGAGTGGTAGCGGGTCGCCTCGCAGGGGTTCGCCAGCCCGGTGAACACCCCTTGATTGCGATGGTGCACCGGCGAGGTCTTGCCGTGCATCACCCGGCGGGCCTTGACGATCTGTCCGCCGAAGGCCTGGCCGATCGACTGGTGCCCCAGACAGACCCCCAGGATCGGCACCCGTCCCGCCATCGCCTGGATCAGCGGCACCGAGATTCCCGCCTCGTTCGGGGTGCAGGGGCCAGGGGAGATCACGATCTGCTCCGGGTTCAGCGCGGCCACCTGCGCCACGCTCAGCTCATCATTACGCACCACCCGCACCGCGGCGCCCAACTCGCCCAGATACTGGACCAGGTTGTAGGTGAATGAGTCGTAGTTGTCGATCATCAGCAGCATTTGGAAGGTTCCCTGGGGGGTGGGAGCGTCTTACTTGCGCACGGGCTCACTTGGCACCAACGGCTTGGTGAGGCCGCCCGGCTTGGGTTCCTCGGCCGGTTTGGCCGGTGGCTTGGGCTGGAACGGCGGACTCTTGGCGCCGGCGACGCCGGTGCCGAGCATGTTGACCGCTTCGGCGCTCTTGCCCGGGATCTCGAAGCGCATCTCCGGCCAGATGGCGAGGCCTTTGGCGGCGGAGACAGTCCCGCCGGTCGCTTGGTCGATGGTGGTCCCGCTCAGCGCGGTGCGCACGATCAGATCGCTCTCGCCGGTGATGCCGGTGAGCTTGCCGGTCCCGCCGGTCAGTTTGAAGGTGCCGGTGCAGGAGCCGGGCTCGCCGTCACAGGTGAACTCGGCATAAATGTAGTCGCCGGTCGGACTTTCGATGGTGCAGTAACCCTGGCCCTTGATGGTGTTGGCGAGGATCTCGGTGATCTGGGTCGAGGGGCAGGTGAACAGGGCGGCGTCCAGGAGTCCCTGGCCGTGCTCGATGTACATGATGCCCTCGAAGGTGCCGATGAACTGGAGTTTGTCCACGGCCACCTGGTAAATCTGACCGTTGGCCTCCCAGGGGGCGAGGATTTTGGCCGTGCCCTGCTCCGCCCACGCGGGGAGGGCGGCGGCGAGGCCGGCGAGGGCGAGCAGTGTGACGCGTTTGACCATGAAAGGACCTGCTGGACGGTAGTGCGCGAGCGCTGGGCCGTTTGAACGGGCCAAGTCTGCCGCCGCGCCGATGACCGGATGTTCGGGCTTGGCGGCCGGAATGCCGATCAAGACCGCGGCGCGGCGCTGCCGCGCTAGGGCGCCTGGTCGGGAGCGGCGGTGCCCGGCGCGATCGCCTCTAAGTGTTCCATCGCCTCCACGGCCTCCTCGGGCGAGTCGGATTGGACCACCGCGAGGCACTCGGCGATGTAGTCCTCCATGTCCTCCGGGGCGACCTCATCGTCGATCGCCATCTGGCGGCAGGCGTCCGCCGTGTCTTCGGCGAGGCTGAACACGGGGGAGGCCGCCGCCAGGAACAGGGCGAGGGGGAGTGCGGAATGTAAACGCGTCATTGTTGCTCGGCTCCAAAATCACGGGGTTTGCGCTCGGTGGCAGGGTTCGCATCGGGTCCGCGGTAGCAGAACGGCGGTGCGGTGCGCTAGGCTTGAGGATGATAGCCTCCCTGGCCCCGTGCGGTAAATCGGCGCTCATGTTGATGCCGGCGGGAGAGCTTCGGGCGATTCCCAGGAGTCAGCATCCCGAGTGCGCATCCCTGCAAGATCCACAGGGGCTGTAGGGGCGACTTTAGTCGCCCCTACACCACACGTCGGTCAATCCTTATCCCGAAAATCACCTCAAGCCTGCAAAACCGCACGATGCATAGCCCCGCGTTTCACATCGCTTCGTCCGGCAGCGGTTTGGGCCGACCCGCGGGGGACACGGCCGATCCGCGTTGGGGTCTGACCCCGCGGGAGCTCCTGCGATGAGCGTCCCCCCGACCGCATCGACGCACCGCCCGCTGCTGCTCGGCTGGCGCGAGTGGGCGGCCCTGCCGGACCTCGGGTTGACGCTGATCAAGGCCAAGGTGGACACCGGGGCGCGCACCTCCACCCTGCATGCCTTCTACATTGACCCCTTCGATCGGCACGGCGCGCCATGGGTGCGCTTCGGCATCCATCCGCTGCGCGGACGCACCGATGTGGTGGTTCACGCCGAGGAGCCGGTCATCGATCGCCGCCAGGTTTCGGACTCCGGCGGGCACCGTGAGCAGCGTTACGTGATCCTGACCCGATTGACGCTGGGCGGTTCGACCTGGCCCATCGAACTCGGCCTGTCCAACCGCGAGACCATGCTGTTTCGCATGTTGCTGGGACGCACCGCGTTCGCCGGACGCGCCCTGGTGGACCCCGGCCGCTCCTTTCTCACCGGGCGTCAGTCCCGGCCGGCCCGGCATTACGGGAGGGACTGACCCGCCGGCTGGCGACTGGTCGGATTCTGCGGCAGTCTGCCGGTGAGGTCACCGAAATGTTCGATCTGCGCCCTCCGGCAACATTGGCGGTCGCAAGATCGGTGACCCCATGATGGAACAAGGTCAGGACGATGCGGGCGTCGAAGATCCGGCGACGTGCGAATCCGGGCTGTCCGGCCAGGCGCCAGCGCGGATTGGCGCGGTAGGCCGCGCAGATATCGGCGGCGGTCTTTGGGCCGAGCGGGCGCTTGAGGACAGCAGGATTGCGCAGCAGAAGGTAGAGTTCGACGAGGACGAGTTCGCAGATCACCACATCGTCGCGTCCCGCGCAGCCGCCAAGGAACGCGAATGCTGCATCGTGTTCGGCGCAGTCGGCGTTCTGCGCATACAGCAGAATGTTGGTGTCGATCGAGATCACGGGGGGGCGTCCGGCTCGTTGGCCAAAAGCCGCCAGTCTTCCACCGGGGCTTGGAAGTGTCCGAGTGACCGCGGCGGCGGGGGGTGCCATTCCGGTCGCGTCGGCGGGACCGGGGGGTAGACGCGCACGATGTACTCCAAGCCCCGGCGTACGACCTCGCCCAGGGTGATTTCGCGCTCGCGCGCGACGCGCTCGGCCTCGCGGTAGAGGTCATCCGGAATCTGGAGTCGGGTCTCGATCATAATGCGAAAATACCACTCCGACGGATTGGGATCAAACGGCGGGGTGCCGCGTCAGCAATTCCAGCCGCCCCGGAAGCCGGAGGGGTCGTTACCGCGGGCGTCGCGGGCCAGCGCGAGCACCATAGTACGTACGCCCCCCGAGAGGTTAGCCATAGGCGGGCTGATGCCCCAGACCCCAGAGCCTCAGCAGATCCCGACAGCCGTCATCGAAATCACTGCGAAAATCGATGTGCTGAAACGCGGGCAGAACCCAGGACAGCCGTTCGATATCGCACTGCCGGTAGAGCAGCGGTACGATGCGATCCTCGAATCGCGCCTGTTGCAGGGCGTAGATCAGCTCGTGTTTTACCCACCTCGAACCGACCGAGTCCGGCGAGAGCACGACGATGAACCAGTCGCATCTGCGCAGGGCCGACCCGATTTCGTCGTGCCACTGCTGCGCTCCCATGATATTCGTTTGGCTGAACCACAGGGGCACGCCGTGGCGGCGCAAGGTGGCGGCCACGCGGATGGTGAAATCGTGATCGAGGCTGCAGTGCGAGAGTAGGATGTTCAATCTGACCCGAAATGGCGCCCAATACCCCATGCAAGAACCGTGTTGCCGGGACGCACCGGCAGTCGAGGTTCGGCGCACGGGTGGGTATGATGACGCACGCCGCCCGCGTTCAGACTCAGGCATCGACA
>NZ_CAIZIZ010000474.1 GCF_903933125.1 uncultured Lamprocystis sp.
CGGGCTTCAACGTCATCGGGCAGCGCCGCCGGGTCATGGTGCGGAACTTTGGCGTGAGCCATAGTCACCTCCGGCATCGCAAAAACTCGGACACCGCTAACACTACCGGTAGTGTCTTCCTGAGTCAACCGGATAGGCATGTGCCGCCGATTCTGCAAAGCGGTCCTAAACCGCGCCATCTCCAGCAATCGTCGCATCTGCCGGGGCCGATCCCATCCAAAAACATCGCATACCGCGCTGGGCGCGGTTTAGTGCAGATACACCATAACCCGACTGGACCGCCCGTGCCCGTCCACCACGGCAATGGCCGTGAAACCGGGACCGGCAGGCCGCCACCAGAGGAGACGGGCGAAGGGCTCCCGGCCGATCGGTCGACCGTCGGCGAACCAGGTGAAGGGCGGCTGTCCGCCGCGAACCTTGAGCGCCAGCCCGCCGCCCTCCCCCGCGCCGGTGTCGGAGCCAATCTCCAGTCGCGCCCCGTCCGGCGGAAAGGCGATCTCCGGACCCGTCGCGACCGCCCCCACACCCGCTCCCCGCACCCGCGCCTGGCGCAGCGTCGGGGGCAGCGCCTGGGTCGCCGTGAGCAGGACGCCGGCCGGCGCGGGCGGCAGCGGCACCCGCGGACCCAGGCGCGCGAAACAGTCGAGCAGGATCGGCACCGCCGCGTCCACTCCCTTGAGCCCCGGAACCGGCGCACCGTCCGGACGGCCGACCCAGACCCCCACCACATGACGCCCGTCGTAGCCGAGCGCCCAGGCGTCGCGATAGCCGTAAGAGGTTCCGGTCTTGAACGCGATCCCCGCCGGGGCGGTGCCGACGGGGCCGGGAACCTCCTGAAGGATGGACGTCAGATACCAGGCGGCACGCGCGTCCAGAACGCGCGGGCGGTCTGCGATCGACTCAGGGTCCGGATTGGCCGCCGCACCGTCGCGCGAATCCGTCAGGTCCAGCGGCGCGCCGCCGCGGGCAATGGCTCCATAGATCCGTACCAGGTCGAACAAGGTCACGCCCAGCCCACCCAACCCGATGGCCAGTCCGGGCGGCGCGGCATCCGCCAGCACCGGCGCGGCCCCGGCGCGGCGCATCCGCGCGATCAGGCGGGCCGGACCCACCGCGTCCAGGAGCTGCACGGCCGGGACATTCAACGACAGGGCCAGCGCCCGGCGCACCGTCACCGTGCCCTGGAAGGCACGGTCAAAATTGCCCGGCACATAGCCCGCGAAGGCGGTCGGCCGATCCTCGATCAGACTCTCCGGATGGGCGATGCCGGACTCGAAGGCCAAACCGTAGATCAGCGGCTTGAGCGCGGAGCCCGGCGAGCGCAAGGCGCGCGTCATATCCACATGGCCCTGGCGGTCGCCGGCAAAGAGCCCGGCAGACCCGACCTCGGCCAGCACCTGACCGGAGCCGTGATCGGCCACCAGCAGCGCGACCGAGACCCGCGGATCGATCGCCGCCGCCCGCTCCGCCGCCAGGGACTCCAACCCCCCTTGCAACCGCGCGTCCAAGGTCACCCGATGCACCCCGCGCCCCGGCGCGGACCGGACCAGCCGGGCGCCCAGATGCGGGGCCAGCAGCGGAAAAAGCCGGCGGCCGGTGGGAACCGGCTCGCGGCGCGCGGCGGTCGCGGTCTCCGCATCGATCAGGCCCAGCGCCAGCGCGCGCGCCAGCACCCGGTCGCGCGCGCGGCGGGCCGCCGCCGGGTTCCGGTCGGGACGACGCGCCTCCGGAGCCTGCGGCAAAGCGACCAGCAAAGCCGCCTCCGCCGCACTCAAGCGCTTCGGCTCCTTGCCGAGCCAGGCCAGCGACCCGGCGCGCAGCCCCTCCAGATTCCCGCCGTAAGGCGCGACCGTCAGATAGGCCGTGAGAATCTGCGCCTTCTCCGCCGTCCGCTCCAAGGCCAGCGCACCGAGCGCCTGGCGCACCTTGCCGCCCAGCACGCGGGTCCGCCCGCCGTCCAGGAGCCGGGCCAATTGCATACTCAAGGTCGAGCCGCCGGAGACGATCCGACCCGCAGTCACCAGTTGAGTCGCCGCCCGCGCCAGGGCCAGCGGGTCCACCCCCGCGTGCCGATAGAAACGCCGGTCTTCAACGGCCAGCAAGAGCGCGAGAAAACGCGGGTCAACGGCCTCGAGAACCAGCGGCAGGCGCCAGCGTCCACCATCCACCGTAAAGGCGCGCAACAGCCGGTCCTCCCGATCCAGCACCACACTGGAGGTCCGCACGTGCCAATCCGGCACTGGGGTGGCCGCCACCCAGGCCCGCAAGCCCAGCCAGCCGATCAGGGCACAGAGGGCCACAACCGCAAGCAAAGCCGCGGGCCAGAGAACGCGTGGACGTTGGCGGATCACTGGATTACAACACCTTGGCGGCGGCCACTGGACAACAGAAGATCATGAACGCATTGGAGAATCGGTGAACCAAGACGTTCCGTTGTTCACCGCCGACGATCACACTGAATGCCGAAGATCTTACGTCATCCGGAAATCCCAAACGCGGGGCTTCAAAATACCACCTAAGACGCCTATACTGAGCAGTCTCGCGCCCTTAGCTCAGTCGGTAGAGCATCTGACTTTTAATCAGGTGGTCGCGCGTTCGAGTCGCGCAGGGCGCACCAACTAAAACAAGGGCTTACCGGAAACGGTAAGCCCTTTTTCTTTGCCGTGGCGCACTCATGGCGCACTAGCCCGCAACACCCGACAATAAGGCGCACCCTGCCCACCGATCCGGCGCACCCTGCCGGACACCTGAAACACCCTCGTCAAGACCGGCCAAATGGCCCGGATTCGACCCCGTTTTTTCTGCGACTGCGCCATAAGCGCGCCTTGGACTCATGGCGCACTCACAGATAGCTTGAATAACATTGACTTGCGATATAACAACATCGGATAGATTATCATCAGTTGGCGTTTTCTGCGGTTTGTTGTAGACTTTAGCCCAGAGACGAACAGGCCCCGAATCGGCTGGAACCCGACCCGAGGCCCTGACCACCACGCAACCTGTCAACGAGGTTCCGCCATGGCTACCGCCAAGTATAACGCCCGCACTCGTCCGACCATGGGAGCCTGACCCATGGCGACCCTGACCAAGCGCACCGACAGTACCGGCGCAACCTCCTACCGCGTCGAGGTCCGACTGAAAGGCTACCCGGCGCAGCGTGCCACCTTCGAGCGCCTGACCGATGCGCGCAAGTGGGCCAGTGCGACCGAAACCGCGATCCGTGAAGGGCGGCACTTCGGGACCGTGGAAGCCAAGCGGCACACCCTGGCCGACCTGATTGACCGCTACACCCGCGACGTGCTGCCGACCAAGAAGGCCAAGACCCAAGGCCCCCAGGTAACACAGTTGACTTGGTGGAAAGACCAGATCGGCGCCCGGACCCTGGCCGATGTGACCCCGGCCCTGATTGCCGAGTACCGCGACACCCTGAGCCGTGAGCCGGTCCCGAGCATGGCAAAGGACCAAGCCAAGGCCGGACCCGAGCGGACCCGTTCACCGGCCACCGTCAACCGTTACCTCGCTGTGTTGTCGCACTGCTTCACCGTGGCCGTGAAGGAATGGGGATGGATCGAGTTCAATCCGCTGTTGAAGGTGACGAAGCCCAAGGAACCCCGCGGCCGGGTGCGCTTCCTGTCCGATGATGAGCGCGAACGCTTCCTGACCGCCTGCCGGGAGTCGAGTAACAAGGATCTTTACCCGGCCGTGATCCTGGCCCTGTCCACGGGAGCCCGGCAACAGGAAATCATGGGGCTACGCTGGCCCCAGGTAGACCTTACCCGCCGCGTTGCCACCTTGCACGAAACCAAGAACGGCGAGGTCCGCGTGTTGCCCCTGGCCGGTCCTGCCCTGGACCTTCTGCGCGAGCGCGCCAAGGTCCGCCGTCTGGATACCGACCTGATCTTTCCCGGCCGTCTCCGCCCCGCCAAGCCGGTAGACCTACGCACCCCGTTCGAGACCGCCCTGAAGCGCGCGGAGATTGCCGACTTCCATTGGCACGATCTACGCCATACCGCCGCATCCTACCTCGCCATGAACGGCGCGAGCCTGGCCGAGATTGCCGAAGTCTTGGGGCACAAGACGCTGAGCATGGTCAAGCGGTACGCCCACCTGAGTGAGGCCCATACCGCTTCCGTGGTCGAGCGGATGAATGCGCGGTACTTCGGGGAGGGGGCCAAGTGAGCGCGCCAGACTATGCGGCATGGGACTTAGTAAACGCGTTCACTATCGCTCAAGCTGCGGCCCTATGGATTAACATCGAGCCCGAGTGTGATTCAGTTGCGGATGATGCGTGCTCTCCCAAGGTACGGGCGCTTGCGCGGGAAATTGGGGAAAAGCTCCGTGTGGGTGACCTGCGCGATTATCACCACCCGGCGCGCGGGCGGGGCGGATTCATTGGATACGATAGGGTAGAGCACCACTATACCGAGCGAAAAGTTACCCGTACTGCACTATTGAGCTTGGCGAACCAAAAAAGCGAACGCCCCCTGTTTCTGTTCAGGGACGACAGGCAACAACCTGAGGCCACTAGCGCGCCCGAGCCTGCGGCCGTAGTTCAGATCGGGGACAATGAGCCAGAAACCCCCGCGGCGGCAAAGCGCCAACCCGCATCAAAAGCTACTCCAAAGAAGCCTGCTGAACTATCCCCACGCGAGGAACCGTCGGCGCTGGATATCCTAGCGGCCGTGATCGAAGCGAAGTATGGGACGGGGACTGTTGCAAAACTCAAGCAAAATCGAAGCGATATGACCAGCGTGATCGCCCGAGACGTTAATAAGTACTTTCCCAAAATGGTCCAAGACACCATCACGAAGTATCTGAAACGGTTACCTGACCTGTAATCTAGCCCGAAGTTCGGGCAAGTTTGCCCGAAGTTCGGCCACGACCCGAACCCCGCCCGCTACGGTTGACCCAGCAATTAAGCGCAACACCGCGCATTGCAGCCCAACCCATAGCGAGGCACCCATGAACACCGATGCACCCGCATCCACCCCTAACCCTGGCACCCTCCCGCCGCCGCCAAGTCTCAAACTGACGGTCAAGCAACTGGCCGCGTACCAGCCCGGATTGACTTTGGGCGGTGTCCGATGGGCGCTGTTCCATGCGGAAAATAACGGCCTGGCTAAGACTGGCGCGGTATCGCGGATGGGGCGCCGTATCCTGATTGACCCAGTGAAGTTCTGTGCCTGGATCGACAGCAACCCGACGATGAGCCCGCCGCGTCCAAAGGTCGGGCGCAAGGTGTCGAAAACCCACCCACCGGAAAAGCGCAGACCTAGCCCCATGGCGGCATAAGGATAGCCACCATGGGCGCCGAAAAAGAAAACGCCCGGAGCGATGACCGCGACCAGGCGAAAAATAGAAGCGAATCAAATGATAAGACAGCAAGCAACCAAAGGCAAGGCCCGCGGCTACCGCGGCCGGACGCAATCAAACGGGCGATAGACCCCGCCGACTTCTATCGACGTGAAATCGAGCGCGCCCCAGCCCTCAAGGCCCAAGATGACGGGTGGACACAAAACTTTATGTGTCCGTTCCATGAGGATAAGAACGGGTCTTTTGGCGTGAACCTTAAGAGCGGCGCTTTTCGTTGCTTTGGGTGCGATGCACAAGGGGGAAGCGTCCTTGATTTCGTGATGCGGCGTGACAGGTTGGACCTAGACGGCGCGCGGGCGACGTTGGGGGAGCGGTACGGGATCAAGATCGGGGATGCCCAGACCAACCCACGCGCTGAGCGGCCGGCTCCCGAGCCGGCGCGGCTGAACCCGAAGCAGACACCGGCACGGGTGCCGATCCCTGCGGACGCGCTGAAACGTCAACCCAAAGCCCACCCTACCAGAGGCGCCCCCTCGCGGATGTGGGCATACGTCGATGCGGCGGGGCGGCCCCTCTGCTTCGTCTGTCGTTTCGATCCGCCGGACGGGCGAAAGGTCTTCATGCCCCTAACCTGGACACCGGGCGGCCACTGGCAATGGAAGGCCCCGCCGGAGCCCCGGCCCCTGTACCACCTTGACCGGATCGCGGCGCGTCCTGACGCCATCGTCTTAGTCTGCGAAGGCGAAAAGGCGGCTGACGCTGCGGCGGAACTGTTCCCGGAGATGGTCACGACAACGACCATGAACGGC
>NZ_CAIZIZ010000475.1 GCF_903933125.1 uncultured Lamprocystis sp.
AGCCGGACCCGGAGCGCCATTGGCACCAGCCGGGCCAGCCGGCCCAGTCGGCCCGGTCAGCGCATCGGCCGCGGTCAGCACCCGATTGTCCGCGCCGAGCGGCGCAGACACGGCATCGAGCGCGGCGCGCTCCGCCGTGCTGAGCAGCCGCCCGGCGCTGAAGCTGGCCGGTCACCGTCGCCCCCACCAGGTCCACCAACTCCAGCACCGCCGCGCTCTCCGGCACCTGCACCAGATACGGCGCCCCGCGCCCACCGGGCGCCTGCACCGTGATCAGATACGCCGTCGCCCGCCCGTCCGGTGTCGCAATCGCCGCGGTCGGGGTCAGATCAATCGTCTGCGCCGCGGCCAGCTCGAGCCGCGCATAGGCGGTTACCCACTCCGGCCCGTCAAAGCCCAGCACCTGGGTCTGCGGGGTGTCCTGGAAGACCAGGCGGACGCTGGCGGTGCCGCCCGCCAGCGCGGGCAGGCGCACCGGGGTGAGCGGCGCGGCCATCGCTTAGGCCGTGACCAGATCAGAATAGGTGTAGGTCCATGGCGCCGTGCGGTCAGATGGCGTCGCCAACTCCCCGGCCAGCGACCCGGCAATGGCCTCGCCTTTGGCCAGATCGATCTTGCCGCCCGCCGCCAGGGCGGCCCGCTCCACGATGATGCGGCAGCGCCGCTTCGACGCCTGCTCGGTGCCGGTGCCGACCAGATAGATGTCGGCCGACAGCGCTTTCCCGGCGGCATAGACCTCGCCGGCCGTCGCGGCCACGGTGTAGCTGGCGATCTTGCTGCCGACCGCAGCGGCGTCGGTGGCCTTGATCAGGCCGTTGACCGCGTCGAGTTCGTACTTGGTGGCCGCGATCAGCACGTCGTCGCCCACCCCGCCATCGGTCTCCAGCGTGAAGCTCGCGGCGGTGATCCACTGGTCGGGCAGCGGCACCCACAGCCCCAACACCGTGGTCACGGCGGTGTCCGTCACCGTCTTGGCGTCGACATCCAACTCGCTGACGGTGGCGCCCAGCGCCAGGGCGATGAAGTTCACCGGCGCGGCATCGAACTCGGCCGCCACCGTGGCCGGCTCGCCGGTCGGGCGGTTCACCACCGCCAGGGCCTGGCCGACGCTGCCGTCCATCCGCGAGGAGACGCGGGCGATCTTCTGCTTGGGCGGCTCGAACTCCAGTTTGGTGAAGTTGACCGCGTCGTAGAAGCTGGTCGGGCGGGTGTCCCCGCTCCACACGCCGTATTTCATGGCGACGTCCAGGAACAGGAAGCGCCGGGTGGTCAGATCGAGTGCCATGTCTAAAGATCCCCAAGAGCGCCGCGTGACAGCACGCGGCAGGTGAAGGTGAGGGGCAAATACACCGCCCCCTCGTTGCTATAGACCGGGGCCGGCGCGGCCTGGCGGCGCAGTCGACCGAGGCCGCTTTCGCGCCCGTTCGGCTGCCAGCCCTGCAACCGCGCGATCACCGCGGCGGCCAACTCACCGGCACTCACCCGCCCGGCGGCCGCCTCGCGCAGATCGCGCGCCGCCACCACCACGGCCCAGCGCTGGTCGGCGTGCACCAGTTGGCCCAGTCCATCGGTGGCGTCCACCGCCGCATCGCCCTGGTAGAGCACGCACAGCGAGGGCAGCCGCTGATCCTTGGCCAGCACCCCGGCCACATCGCGCGCGGCTTCGATCCGCAGCGTCGGCCAGTCGGTGGTCAAGGGCTCGAGGCGCTCCAGGAGCAACGGTTCCAAGGCCAAATAGTTCGCGCGGTCCATCAGCCCATCCCCGCCAGCGTCTCGGCCGTCACCAGCCGGTCAGCGGCCTGATAACGCACCGTCGGCGGGGTGCTGACGGTGGCGGTGCCCAGCGACAAGGTGCCATCGCGCAGCGCGGCCAAGGTGGTGCGCGCCGTCTTGGCCTTGCGCAGGATGCCGGAGTACGTACCATCGGGCGCCGCGGCGCGGGCGCCCAGCAGGTCTTCGAGCGCCAGGGCCACGGCCGCCGCCTGCACCAGCGGCGGCACCGGCGACAGTCCGTCCGGCCAGCGGGCGGCCAGATAGGCGCCGACCTGCTCCCCGCCCGCGGCACAGGCGGTGACCAGTCGCGCCAGCGCCTGAGCGGCAGTGCTGTCGTCCAACGGGCCGCCGGCCACGGCCAGGCGCAAGGTCGCCCCATCGACTGGCGGCGCATCGGTCGGCCCGGCCAGCGCGGCCAGCAGGTCGGTGTCGCTCTCCGCGGCCACCAGGTCGGCAGGGGTGCACCAGTCCATGGTTAGCCCGCCGTGACCTTCAACTTGTACTGCGCGCCGGCGAAGATGATCTTCTCCACCGAGTTGTTGCGGCAGCGGATCATGTCGGAGCGCCGCCCCTCGTCGCGGTAGGTCTCCACCGTCAGCATCGAGGGCGAGTCGCCGGTGAACAGCAGGGTGCGCCCGAACACCGGCTCGGCGATGGCTTGGCCGCCGTCCGAGAGGTTGAGCAGGTGGACGTGATCGTCGGACCAAATGTTGGCCAAGGTCACCGTCTTGTTCTTCTGCGCACTGTTGCGCAGGGCATTGCCCACCACCACCCGCCCGACGCCCAAATGGGCCGCCAGCAGCCCGGCCTGGGCGGTATCGCCGCCGATCTCATCCGGGCTCTTGGTGTACTTGACCGCCTCTTTGACTTCCGCGGTGCGCATGGCGCGCTTGAAGGTGGTGTAGCTCATGGCCACCGCGTTGGGCGTCAGCCCCGAACTCAGGCGCATGGCGGCAATGCCGTCTTCCACATTGGCGCTTGGCGTGGCGGTCGCCGCGGTGCCCCAGGGCACGGTCACCGTGACATCGGCCGCGCGCGCCTCCACCAGGGCGGCGGCGCGCAGCTCGTGGCGGCGCATGATGCGGGCCATCACGGTGCGGGTGGTGATCTCTTCCACCTGGATGACGTTGGCGTAGAGGTTGCGCATCCCGTCATCGACCCGGCCGAGCAAGCCGCGGTCGGCGCAGCGGTAGTCGGCCATCTCGAAGGGCCAGTCGACTTCGTTGTAATCGCCGGTCGGGCCGCGCGCGTCGTCGACTTCGGTGAACAGCGCCTCGAGGGGTACGACGGGATATTGTCCGACGCCCAGCGGGACCTCGAAGATGGGCAACACCACGCCGCCGATATACCCCAGTTGGTCGGCGCCGCTCATGAATTCGTAGGCCACCGCGCCCAGATCGTTGCGCACGATCGCGGTCCCGGCATAGAGGGGAGAGGCAGACATCACAGGCTCCTATATCTAAAGAGTGGCTCAGGCGGTCAGCAGCTTGGCGCTGTATTCGAGCCAGGCCCCATGCAGCAGGAAGTCATCCGTACCCAAGGTGCCGGCGGTCGGGCCGAACAGCAGCGTGAGCGTGGAGGGCGCGGCACTGATGTCGGCCGCGGCCAGGGTGCGCGTCAGTTCGGCCACGGTCTTGGCCGTGGCATCGCCGGTGACCGCCCCGGTGGCACCGCCGAAGTTGGTGTCCGCATCGTGCAGGGCGCCGACCGTCTGTTCATAGGCGGCGACCGTGAGGGTGGTCGCATCCGCCAGCGTGGCGCCGGTCTTGGAGACCAGAAAGTGGCATACCACGGCTTTGGTATCGTCCAGATCCAGCGGCATCGGGATGGAGGTCGCGACTGCGGTCGGGGTGGCGTGGTTGTTCCAGCGGATGGTGATCGCCTTGCTGTTGGTCAGTTGCAGGCCCGGGGTCGCGGAGGCGCCATCGGCGAACACCGCCAGCGGCGTACCGGTAGACCCCAGCACCAAGCTGCCCAGCCGGACCGGAATCATCCGCTTGGCGGTGAGCGCGCTCTGATAGATCTCGGCCAGCGCCGCCTCCACGGTGGCCGCGGCGGTAAAGCCCCCGGCATCCGCCACCGACACGGTAGCCGCCGTGGTGCTGAGCACGCCGAACTCCACCACCTCCACGATGGCCGCGGCACTGCCCGCGGCCTCGATCGCCTGGGCCAGCGCCGACCCCAGGGCGACATCATCGACCGTGCCGTTGGCCGCACCGTAGAGCAACGCCCCGCTGACAAAGGCGCCGGCGGCTTCGATCTCCACCGAGCCGGAGACGGTGCGCAGGCGCACCGCGACCTGGGTCCCGCTTGGAGCCCAGTGGCCGGTGACCCCGATGTGTTGCTCGCCCGCTCCGGCATAGACCACGGTCGGCGGCGTGGTGGCGGAGGCGGCCGCGATCTTGACCCGGCGCGCCACGGCCAGTTCGGTGCCGGCGATGAAGGCCCGGTAACCTGCGTTTTCACTCATCGGGGGCTCCTCACGCGCGCGGCGTCTGGGGTTGGGTGGACTCGATCCAGGCGCGATGCGCCTCGGGATGGGCGCGGGCGACCGCCATCATGGCGGCCCCGCGGCTGACTTTCTCGGCGGTCATGGTCGCGACCACCAAGGAATCAAAATCGCTGCCGGCGGGGTCCGCCGACGCGGCGGGCACGGTGCGGGCGGTCAACAGCGGGGTACAGCCCTGCAGGTACGTGGCGAAGCCGGTCGGATCGCTGCGGGCATAGCCCTGCGCCCAGTCGCGCTTGGCCGGCTCGATCAGCCGGTCGCGCAACGCCTGGGCCACCTGTTGCTCGGCGTCGCGCGTGGCCAGGGTGTCGGTCAGGTCGGTGATGCGTTGCTGCGCCGCGGCCAGGACCTGCGGGGCCGCGGCTTCGGGGGCCACCGCGCACAGGGTGCGCAAGGTGGCCAGGCCGGGCGATACGGCGGCGAGGCGCTCGGTCAGCAGCACCAGCCGATCGGCCGGAAGGCCGCCAGCACGGCGGCGGCATCGGTCAGGTGAAACGGGCCGCGCCCGTCACGGGTGTGACAGGTCCCGGCCGGGATCAGCTCGCACCAGTCGGGCGCGGCGGCCGACAGCGGCCGACCGGCCCCGTGGCAGGTGATGAGCGAGGGTGATGACAGCGCGTTTGGCATGGCGCCTAGAGTGCGCGCGCGCGGTCGGGACGCAGAGCGGGAAACGCTTCCGTGGGTGGGGATTCGGGGGTCGGCGTTCGGCGTTCGGGCGTCGGATCAGGCTACGCCGGCGGGCGGCTTTCGGCAAGGGGTCGGGGTGGGCTGCGGGGGTGGGGCGTATCTCGAAGCGGTTGGACGCCGCCGTCTTCAGGGCCGCGGCGATCCCGGCCATGACCGGGGTGAGGTTGCCGAGCTTGCGCTGGATGCGCTGGAGTTCGGCGCGCAGCTGGTCGTCTTGGACGGTGATAGTGATCATCGGGTGGCGGGATGCAGTAAGGCCCGCGCCTCAGCGAGCGCGGCCTGCTGGTGCGCCCGCAGCGAGTCCTGCTCGGATGGCGTCAGCATCCGCGGAGCGTTCGAGGTATCGCGCTTCAGATTCTGTAAGAAGCTCGAAACCGTATCCAAAGCGCTGTCGCCACCAGTCTTCGAGTTGTCCATGCTTCGCCCTGAGTTTGGATAGTGTGTCAGCGGTTAAGGACAGTGTAGCTGAGTAAGGCTTGCCCGTCAGGGCCGTGGCGGCAAGTACCCGGCCGCCGCCAGCCGTGAGGTGGCCACGCAGATTCGCGAGCGTGCCACCCTGCCCAATGAAATCGTCCAGCAGCACATAGGCGGCGCCCGGGGTCACCGGTCCGTCGAACAGCGCGGGATGTGCCAGCCGATAGAACCCGTTGGCGCCCGTATGGCTGACGCGGTTGGTTTGGATGATATCAGACGCGACCGACCATCCCAGGCGCTGTTCCAAATAGGCGGCCATCGCGAGCGGGATCACATTCACGCTCTGCCCCTCAACCGCGTGGACGGCGACTAGCCGGGGGAGGCCCGCGCTGGTGGCCAGTTCGCGCAGCGGTGCCAGCGTGTCCTCTTGCCAGAGCGATTGCACCAAGCGTAGCGCGGAGGCCAGCTCGCCGGCCTTGGCCGCGGCATAGTCTGGATGTTGCTTGACCGCGGATTCGCTCGCCTGGATGACGACATCCGGGAGGTGCCCCCAAGGGGTACGTGTTGGCATCGCGCTCGCTTCCTGAAGACTTGTCCCCGCCTGCCGCGCCGCCATCGCCAACGGCGCCGGTGCTGCGGCCAGCTTGGCGTCTTTCAGCCGCTCCCGCGCCGCGACCCGCGCGCGCGCCTCGCCCACATTGTAGGCAAACCCCGGATCGATGCCGACCGGCACCTGGTGCAGTTCCCCGGTGCGCTTGTCCAGCCAACCCACGGTCTCGGTGGGTGGTGCGACCTTCTTCAGCGGGTCCCCGGTCGGACTGGTGCCGGCGTCGTATTGGGCTTGCGTCAGGCTGACCACGCGGCACCGACAGCGCCAGCCATTGGGCGGGTAATGGGTCTGCCACCACGGATCATCGACCGGCAAGGTCAGGTTGTGCCAGGCCCCATGCGTGTCGCGCACCCGCGCATCGGCTTTGGTGATTTAGCGCAGATAGGGATGCGTGCGCTTGGCCCCCTGGATGCGTTCTCAGCGCCCGGCGCTGTGCGCCATGCGGGTGTTCATGTCGTAAATCAGCTTGACCCGCGCCGGGTCGAAGCGCGTCTCCAGCACCGCACCGGTGCCCGGATCGGTGACTTCCACCGTTCCCCACCACCCGGCGTCCTGCAGCAGCTTGGTAATGTCGCGGGCGAAGTCGCGCCGCGTCAGGTCGCCGCCGACGCTCTGCGTAATGCCTTCTTGGATGGCGGCCAGCAGATCCAGCCGGGCCAGCCGACTGACGGTGAACTGCTCAACGTGCTCGCCCTGCCAGAGTTCACGCCAGTCGAAGGTCGGGGTCAGGCGGTCGCGGCCGGCTAGATAGTCGGCCGCGCCCTGCGGGAGGAGCGCGAACAGCCGGGCGAAGGCGCTCGGCGTCAGGTCGTCCGGGACCGGACTGCTGGGCGCGGCACCGGGGCCGGTGGTGACCGGCATCAGCCCGCCTCAATCCCCGCCACGCCGGCCAGGCGCGCGGTGTAGGCGAGGTGGGTCAAGCGCTCGGCCAGCGGGTCCGCGTCCATCTGGGCCAGCAGGCCGGGCAGCAGCGCGATGGCCTCGGCCGCGGTGGCGTCCGGCCCCAGCGCGGACAGCGCTACGCGCAAGGGTTCGACGAGCGGGGCCAGATCCCGCTCCCAGTCGGCCAGGGCCAGGTCTACCAGGGCGTCGATGCCATCGGGCGGCGGGGCGGCGTGCGCTTGCGCTTGGAGTGCGCGCTGCACGGCCGGCTCCGGCGCCACGGGCGCCGGTGGGGTCGGTACCGCCGCGCCCAACACCGCCTCGCCCGGCTTGGGGGCCGGGACCGCCCACTTGCTGCGCACCCATTCCAGCGGGGCATCGAGCCCCAGCGGGGTGAGCTTCTCCAGCGCGACCGCCAGCGCATCCAGATCCTCGGGCCACTGCACCGGCAGCTCGTACTGCGGATAGACCGGCTGCGGTCCGAAGTTCAGGTCTACCCAGGGCCGCACCACCTGGTGGTTGATGGTGCGGCACAGGGCGCGCGCGTCGGCCGCCAGGATGTCGAGCCGGACCTCGTTGTGCACCTGGGCCTGACTGAGGCTCGACCCATTGTCGGCAGTCATGGTCTGGCCGACCACGGCCTTGCTCACCTGCTCGTCCAGATAGCGGCAGATGCGTTCCTGAATGTCGGTGCCGTTGCTGCCCTTGGGCGCGATCACGTCCAGGTTCATGCTGTCGGGGAACACCGCCGAGCCGTCGAGCCCGATCGCCTGCACCGCCGCTTGCAAAATGTCGATGCTCTCCTGCGGGGTGCCGGCCGGGTACTTGCCGATGCGAAACACGCCCGACAGCTCGCCGGCGATCATCCAGCGCTTGAGCGCCAGTTGCTTCAGCAGATAAGACCAGGCCGCCGCCCGCGCCAACCCGGCGCGGATCGGCAGCCCGGCCTTGAGCGCCGGCTGATGGATCACGAAGGCGTAGGGCTGCAGGTCCTGCCCGTGCAGGGTGCCGTCTTCCAGCCGCAGGGTAATGCCGTCCAGCGGATCGTAGCGGAACCAGCGCTGGGGCCGCGCGATGACCTCGGCCGGGCGCCATTCACTGCCGCTGGTATCCCACAGCACCTCAGCCACGGCGTAGCCCTTGGCGATGCCGTCCGACACCGCGGTGAGGTCGCTCCACCAGTCGGCCTTGATCATCTCGTCGAGGCCCTGGGCGATGCGGCGCTGCACCCCGCGCGCGCCGGCCGGAGCCACGCGCCCCTCCAGCCCTTCCAGCGCCAGGCGCCGGGTTTGGATCTGCGAGCGGTAGTGCAGGTCCGCTTCCTCCATGCGCTCGGCCAGTTCCAGATACTCGCGGGCATTGCTCGACACGGCGGAGCGCAGCAGCGCGGTCAGGCGCTGCGGGGTCAGGCCGTCGAGCGTCACGGTGGGCAACACCGGGCGGGCCATCCCCGGTGTGGCCTTGGGCTCGCGTAACAGCCGGGCCAGCCCGGCCTGGGCGGCGTTCAGCACACGGATCAACATCAGCGGGGCTCCCACAAGGGTGCGTTATCCGGTCCGCACGGCTGGCCGGGGGCAATCGCCTCTTCCCACCGCGTCGGCAGCCGGTAAACCGGATGGATGCACCAGGCGCGATGATCCTGGATGCGGTAATGGCGGCAGGCCCAGCAGGCCCGGCCGGGATGGTCGGCGACCGTGAAGCTGCGCGGCGCGGGGTCAGTCATGGCCTCGCCTGCCAGCAGGGGATGTTGGGGTTCGTTCCTCACCCCAATCGACGGCCCCGGCGGGCGGCTGGACGTCGGCTGTGAGCAAACACCCCGGCGCGCCCGGCAGCACCCGCCGGCGGCAGGTCGGCGCCTGGCAGGGACAACCATAGGTCTGGAGCGACGGGCAGCGGCCACAGGCCGCGAGGCCAACGGTGGGCGCGGTCATCGCGTCGCCGCCCCCAGCGCGGCCCAGGTCTGCGGCCCCGCGATGCCGTCGACCGCCAGATTAGCCGCGCGCTGCAGGTCGCGCACCGCGGCTTCGGTGGCGCGGCCGAACTGCCCATCGATCACCAGAAAGGCCCCGGCCTGGCAGAGCGAGCGCTGCAGCGCGCTCACTGCCAGCCCGTGATCGAACAGCCGCAGGGTGCCGAAGGTGTGCACCGGCACCGCGGCGGCCGGCGCCACGGCGGGCGCCCCGCGGTGGCCGGCGGCATCCAGCCCCAGCACGGCGCGGTAGTCGATCACCGGGCAGGCTTTGGCGGCCACCTCGCAATGCCCGCGCCAGCGCAGCGGCGGGCGCTGCACTGCCGCGCGGGCGGCGTCCACCGCGTCGACAAAGGCCACCAGGGCGCGCGCCTGGGCGTCGGTGAACCGGGCCAGCGCCAGGCCGTGCAAACACACCGCCAGGGCGGCGGCGTTGTGCCCGGACTGCGCCGCCGGCACTTGATCCCAGGGGCGGCCCAGTTCGATCACCCCATCTTTGCGGATGAAGGCGTGATAGCCGATCTGGGTCCAGCCGCGCTGGCGGTGCCAGCGGTCCATCACGCGCGCGGCGTCGTGCTCGGGCCGATCGCTGGCCGAGCAGTGCACCCACCCGGTGTGGATCACCCGGCTGGTGCCGCTGAGGTGGGCCAGTTGCGCGGGGTTCAGGGGGTCGCCCAGTTGCTGCTTCATTAGAATGCTCCAGGGCCAAACAGCCCATCGGTCGCCGGATTGGGGGTGCGGTGCAGGGCATAAGCCGCCGCGCGGCTGCTGGCCAGACCCCACAGCATGTACAGGCAACACAGCGCCTCGTAGTCGTGGTGCGGCTGCGGCTCGGGCCAGGTCTCCAACTCCGAGACCAGCGCGGCGCAGGCCGGGTGAATGAGGATGGACGGCGCGACCGGATCGGTCAGATAGGGCTCCAGCGACTCGATGCGCACCACCCGGTCTTCGATCGCGGTCACCCCCACCAGCGGCAGCGGGCAGCCCTGATCCAGCCCGTATTGGATGGAGGTGCGACGGCTATCCTCCTGCGCCTGGTTGTTCTCCCACGCGATGTGCTGCGCCCGATGGCGGCGTTGCCCAGCGACCAGGTCGGAGCGCAGCTTGGAGGGGGCACGGCGTTTCACCGAGTCCTCGCGCACATGCAGCGCGCGGCGCGACGGGCTCCAATAGCCCCACAGGATGCCGCTGGGGTGATTGCGCGGACCGCCGATGCTCATGTCGACCGCGCCCAAGGCGATCCAACCCGGTTCGGGCTCGCTGCTCCACCAGGTCCAACTGGAGAAGACCCGTTCATCGGTCAGCCCGTCGCCTTGCATCTCGGTGGCGTAGGCGCGCGGGGCGCGCACCCGCTTGGCGATCAGCTCGTAGAGCGAACGCACACCCGGCCAGGACACCCGCGCGCCTTCGTCCATCGCCTTTTGATGACGCAGGTAAAAGCGGTAACTCGGCAGCTCAGCGACCGGCAATTTACGCCCGGCATCCGCCGCCGCCAGTTCGGCGCGGCGGTCCTCATTGCGCATCAACTCCTCGCAGTCGCCCCACAGATCCTTGCGCACCGGCTCGGCTTCGAGCGCGCGGAAGTGGTGTACCAGATGTCCGGGGGTGACCTTGGCGCGGCTGATCGGGTCATCGCGGTGCAGGATGGTGCCCACCCCCACCACCTTCACGCTGCCGTCCGGCGGCCCCAGGTATTCCACCGCCCGGGTGACCCAGGTCCAACGGTTCTCCCGTTCGGTCGGGCTCTTGGCCTCGGCATCGGTGATCAGATCATCGGGGATCAGCAGCTTGGGGCGCGCCGCCCCGTGGGCCGAGCCGCGCACCGCCTGCTCGGCGCCAAAGGGCTCGATCTTCAGCCCGCTGGCGGTCAGCACCTCGGTGACCCGCCAGATGCGCCCGCGCCCGCACACCTCGGGCCAGTCCAGGCCCAGGCTGGGGTTCTGGAGCAACTCGGTCTTGATGGCGTCGAGCGCCTTGGTCGGCAGCCGCGTTTCGGCCGACAGCAGCAGGATGTAGTCGATGGGCGGCGGCGGTGGGTCGGTCCAGCCGACCTCCGCGCGAATCTCCGGGCGCTGCAACAGCAGGTCCAGGGCGCACCAGATCGGCAGCAGCTTGGTGGCCAAGCTGGTCTTGGCCTCGCCGCGCGGGGCGATCCACCACTCCACACAGCCGGCGTTGCCGCGCAGGAGCTGCGGCACGCGCTGCGCAAAGTGCCGCTGAAACGTACTGCCCGCGCCACGTACGTAATGCGGGAAGTACGTCGTCGCCCACCACCAATAGTCCTGGTCGACCAGCAGCCGGCGGCGCCGCGCCAAGCGGGCGGCCGGGTCAGGGTCCAGCGCCAGGCGGCGGGCGGCGATCTCGCGGCCAAGGCGTTCGCGCTCGGCTTTGAGTTCGCCCAGAAAGGCGCGCGTGCTAAGCCCGCTCATACCGTCACCCACTCCGCCCATTCCTGGCACCCGACACAGCGGATCACGCCCGGCAGGGCGGCCAGCCGGCGCGGGTCGGGCTCAGGGCCTCCGCCAGGTGACTGCCGAAGGCGTCGAGCAATTCGGCGAAGACTTCCAAAGTGTCCGGCCGCTCCGCCGCCAACCACTTGGCGAGCGTGCGGATGGTCTCCATCGCGACGCTCAGGCGGTTGATCGGGGTAGCCACCTTGCCGGCGGCCGACATCATCTTGGTGTAGCTGTCGGACAGCCGGGCGAGGATCTCGGCGCGCTCGATCGGCCCCAACTCTTTGGAGTGCTTGAGGCCGTCGAGCGTCGATTGGAATTGCAGCACGAATTGCTCCAGCACCATGCTGGCGACCGCCAATTGGCCCTCGCGTGACAGGCTGGCGGCGGTGCGGCAGGCGTCCCAGTCATCGCCTTCCTGGCGGCTGACGCGCAGCCAGGTGCGCGCGGTGCCCTCGGCCACCCCGGCCGTGGCGGCGGCGTCGGCCAGCGGCAGGCGTTGGTAGATGTAGGCCGCACGGACCGCGGCGCGGGTCTCCGGAGGGTGCGCCATGGCTCAGGGGATGGGCACGCCACGCTTCACGAACTCGGCGATCAGACTCACCCCGAGCGCGACCACCCCGCCGTACAGACTGCCGCCGCGCGCCACGCTGGCGGTGTGGGCATCGAGCCGGTCGTTGACCCGCAGCACGCTGTCCTTGGTCTCGTCGAGACCGGCCTCGATGCTCCCCAGGCGCCCTTCGATCTGGCCCAGGATGCGCATCAGGTCGCGGCCATCGGGATCGTACTCGCGCCGCCCCATGGTGACGGGCATCAGGCACCCCCACGCGGCTGCCACAGCCCGTTGAGTTCGGGCCGCCGCCAGGTGCCATAGGCAGCCACGGCGAACCCGAGCAGATCCACGCACCCCGACAGCACCGCCTCCACCCGCGCCGGGTCCAGCGGCTGGTCGGGCCACAACAGGCTCCACAGATTGCCCAACAACAGGATCAACAGACCCCAAACGGTCGTACTTTGCAGATAGCCGCGCATGGCGAGCCCTCATGCCGGAGCGGCCCGGCGGGCCGCGATGAGAGCGAGTGTGAGTCAGATAGGACGCGAAGGGGGCGGGGAAACCTTTCCCCGCATCACGGGGCGGGCGCCTGATTTAAGGTGCGCTCTGGCCGGGCGGCTGTCAAGGCCGCACGGCTGACAGGAGGAGACGGTAGGTTGGGGTGAGGGACGAACCCCAACAACCCAGGCCGCCGCGCGTTGGGGTTCCTTCGTCACCCCAACCTACGGACCTTGTTAACCCCCCGCACCGGTACGCCGGTGTCCCTGCAACCCTTGATCGCTGCCTTAACGACCATGACCAATGCACTGACCTTATTGACCGCTGAAGTGGCCGCCAATCGCACCGTGGTGGAGTCCGCGGTGACCTTGCTGAACGGCCTGACCGACGCCCTGCACCAAGCGCTGGAAAGCGACGATGAGGAGGCGATGCAGGGCCTCGTCACCGAACTGCAAGCCCAGACCGCCGCCCTCGCCAACGCCGTGGCGGCCAATACGCCGGCCGACCCGGAACCGGTGGTGGTGCCGGTACCGGAACCGGCGGCGGACCCTGCCGCCTGATCAGGTCCGGGGGCGCCCGGCGCCCCCGCAGTGGCCGTGACCCCCGATCGCAGCAGCCCCGAGTACCCGCGCCTGCCGTCCATCGCGCGCATCACCCCGCAGGACTTGCCGGCGGCCATCGACGCCATCCGCCGCGAACGCGGCGCGACCGTGAGCGCCATGGGCCGGGCGGCGGCGGAACGCGAGCATCTCGCCAAGATCGATCAACTGGAGTTCGAGATCGAACGGCTTCTGACCGCGGCGGCGGCGGCCGTGGCGGCACGGGATTTGTTGTTGCGGGAGTGGTCGGCGTGAGCACGCGACCACCGCGGCGGTCAGCGACTGACCGGCTGTTCCGCGTCGGCCTTGAGGTTCTTCACAAAGTCGACCGCCGCCTTGAAGTGCTGGATCTGCGTGATGACGCGCGGCAGGTCGACCTCCCGAAAGTCCTGCCGGAACTGGTCCGGCGCGGCGTGAAAGCGCTCGGCCAGGTTCTCATTGGGCGCGCGCCCTTCCAACGCCTGCCGCAGGGCCTGGTATCGCTGGGCAGGGCCGCACCGGGGAGTACCGCGCGGTGCGCTCTCCCGCGCGATTCTGCGTGACCTGTCCTGTGATCTCGGCATCCAAATCCCGGCAGGGACTCATTGGTCCCACGCCACGCCCAGCCGCCAAGCGGCTTAACTCAGGAGACCTCGATGTCCGACTCCACCATCAACTTCAGTCAACTGGCCGGTGCGATTGGCGCGCCGTTCACCATGCTCTCGGTCGAAATCGCCGAGATCACCGGAAAGAGCCATCGCAACGTCGTCCGCGACTTACGCAAACTCGAAGAACAGGGCGTCATTGAGCTGCCCAGATTTGAGCACCTTCAAGAAATCAACACGGTAGACGGCCATCCGACCGGCACCCGCACCGTCTACCACCTGCCCAAGCGCGAGACCCTGATCCTGACCAGCGGCTACAGCGCCGTGCAGCGCGCCGCCATCATCGACCGCTGGCTCGCACTGGAGACCCAGGTGGCGGGTCCGGCGCGCCCCGCCAGCCCGGTGACTGGCGCGACCACCAAGACCATCGACCTGGCCCGTTACGCCGAACTGCTGGAGGCCGAGAACGCGCAACTGCGCGAGCGCGCCCGGGCCACGGCCTGCCGGGCGGCGCCGATCCCGAACGAAGGTCAGCCCCTGACCGCGGCGGAGATCGAGGAGATTGTGGCCGCGACCGCGGGCGGGCGCGGCCCGCTCGCCTTCGGGGTCGCCCTCGCACGCGTGCTCGAACGGACCCCGACGTGAACCGAACCCTGCCGCCAAGCGGCTTCACTCAGGAGACATCCATGTCCGACTCCACCGCCATCAGCCTGCCAGCCGATGCCGTCACGCTGATTGACGGTCACGCGGTCACCACCAGCCGCGCCATCGCCAGCGTCTTCGGCCGGAGGCATTCCAACGTGCTGCGCGACATCAGCAACCTTTTGGCCAAGTGCCCGCAGGAATTCGCAGATCAGAATTTTTTTAACTCCTCCTACATCGACACGGAAGGCCGTTCCCAGCCGATGTACCAGATCCGCAAGAACGGCTTCGAACTGCTGATCATGAGCTTCACCGGCAGCACGGCGACGCGCATCAAGGTGGTTTATCTCATGACGGCGTACCTCACCGCCTTTGATGCCTTGGGGCGCCAGTTGCAGCGACATGGCCCGGTGACCGTGCGGCGGCGCCAGGCCCGCCTGTCCCGCTGCGGCTTGCGCCCCGCGGCTTAACAGCACGCTTCACCCGACCATCCACCCTCCCGCGTCCCACTCACGGAGCCTCACCCATGTCCGCCTGTTCGTATCCCACCCCCGCCCCGCTGCACCCGCTGTTGCAGGCCTTGGGCACCGACCCGAGCGCCGCGCACCGCGACCTCACGACGGAGGAATTGCACGCCGCCTTGGCGCAACTGGAGACCTGGAGCGCCCAACTGGAGACGGCGCTGGCGGCCCATTTGCACAAACTGGGCTTTGTGCCGCGGCAGGTGACGGCCACCGGCGAGGTGTCGCTGAACGGCCGGCCGTATTTCGCGGCGGACTTGCTGCCGCTGGCCGGCCAGACGGTGCAGGTGCGCTTGCTGCCGAGCGCCGCCGGCACCCGCCCGCGGCTGGAGGTGGTGGTGGCCGGCCACCGTGAGCCGCTGTGCGCCAGCGCCGTGGTGGAACAGGTGTTCAGCGAGGTGGCGGCATGAGCGCCAAGACACGGTCGGACGCGGCACGCGCGGTGCCGTGGGCACATCTGCGCGGGACGGTGGCCCACGCCAGCGATCCGGATCTGCATCCGCATCCCGACAGTTTGACGCTGGCCCATCACACGCTGATGTACCTGCGCGATTTTGCGCCGTTGCCGGTGGCGCAGCACTTACCGGATATCACCTTGCTGGCCGATGCGCTGGAAGAGGCGTTCTGGCAGGCGAACAAGCTGGTGGAGCAGGGCCACACCGTGACGCTGACCGGGTGGACGGTGGTGGAGCCCGCGCGGCGGCCGAACCCGTACAAACCCCAGCACATGGGGGCCGAAGAACGGGCCGAGCGGGCCGAGCGGGCTGAGCAGTGCGCCGCACGGGAGGCGGAGCCAGCCGCGCCGACCGTCCCGGCGTCGAGCGCGCGCGGTCTGCGGCAAGAGATCGCGAGCGCGCACGCGGCGCTGCTGGGTCTGCTGCTGGCCGCGCAGCGCATTGCCGGCCTGGCCGAGTGGCGGGTGCGCGCGCTGGGCGAGGAACTGACGGCGGTGGTGGACGGTGCCGCGCGGGTGCAAGCGGTGCTGGAGGATCGGCCATGAGCACCGCCGCGCGGCCGGCCGAGGCCACCACGCTGGAGTTCGTCCGCCGCGGGGCACGGCTGCGAGCGGATCGTTGAGGCAGAAGTGCGGCGGCAGGCGGCGCAAGCGGGGCGCGCAACAGGAGGGGCGAGCGATGACTGAGCCGTCGTGGGTCATGTCTCATCCGGCGCCGCTGGGTCAAACGGATCAGTCAGGTCCGGCGGCTCGTCCCACAGCCAGGGCTCGGGACGAACAACCAGCAGCGACAGTGCCACCACCAGGTGCGCCCGCGCGGCCCGTACCTCTCGCGGGGAGCCCGCATCGCGCTGAAGGCGCGGGTCATCAAAGTGCAGCGCGGCTAGCTTACCGAGTTGAGCAAGCCAGAGCGCACCGTAACGCACAAGCGGAGCGATGGCTGGCGGAGCGGCGCGCGGGCGTTTACTGCGGCTCGGCTTCCTTGCCAGGTATTGAGCGGCGTCTGCGGCGTGCGCTGTCAGCCAATCCATCTAGCCGGCAAAGCCTAGCGTTCGCAGCCTGGCATGTAGCAACCGCAGTTCTGGTTCTGACCAGGTGGCCAGTAGCGCTGCGACAAGGTCGTCGTGCTGGGGCCTTTCGGCAAAACTGGCAGCGGAGCCGGGTGCAGTCATGGGTGAACTCCTGGGCGTTACGGATGATGGGGGCGCGATGAACGATTTAAGTGTAAACGGCGCCCTGGTGCCCGTGCCCGACTTGGTGCCCGACCTGATGCCCGCCACGGCGCCCTTGCCGTGGGACTTGCGCATGGTCGGCGAGCGGTTGGCGTTGATGGCGGAGACAGTGGATTGGGATCTGCCGGCGGCGCACGGCCAGCCGCTACAGGGGGAGCCGTTGCGCGACTGGTGCGTGCAGCGGCAAGACCGCGTGGCCCAGCATCTGACCGAACTGGGCCTGGGGCTGTGGCTGGCCAAGCGCGAGATGGGGCAAGGGGGCTTTCTGGGCTGGTTGGCGGAGGCGGGCATTCCGCAGCGCACGGCCAATGACGCGATTCAGTTGGCGCGGCTGCTGATCGGCGCGGTGGCGGCGGCGGTGCCGCTGCTGACCCAACTGCCGCGCCGCAAGCTGCAGGCGCTGGCGGTCGGCGGCCAACAATTGATCGAAGCGCTGACCCAAGACGGCACTCTGGCCGAGGTGTCGGAGATGACCCGCGAGGAGATTCGCAGTCTGGTGGCCGAGCGCCTGGAGACGGCGCGGCTGCGCGAGCGCGTCGATGCCCTGACCGAGACGCTCCACGATGCGCAGGAGACCACGCGCCGCCTGGCCGCGCTGCCGACCGCCAGCCGGCGCTTGTCGGCCCTGCGCCTGGCGATGCTGGAGGAGATCGAGCGGCTGCGTTCGACCGCGCTGGCGATGCAGCGCATTACCACGGAACTGATCCACCACCCCGCGGACCTGGACGATCTGGGGTACGACGAGGCCTGTCACGCGACGGTCTACGGCCTGCAAGGGCTGCAAGCCTTGGTGGACCGCGGCATCAACGATGCCTATGCGCTGCAACAGCACTACACGCCCGGCGAGCGGGTACCGGCCCCGCTGATGTCCGCGGACGAGGAGCGGCGGGTGCGCGATTGGGCCGCGCAGTTTCTGGCCGATGCCGATCTGCGCCATGCCGCGCGGGTGGCAGCGGCTAGCGTGGAGGCCGGTCCGCCGCCGCGCGCCAACCGGAGGGGCCGGCGATGAGCCGCACCTACCTGCCCGCGACCCTGCTGGTGCCGGCGACCCATGCGGTGCACTGCGACGGCTGCGAGGACACCGCCCTGGTGGTCTGCGCCAGCGATCTGCCGCACGACTGGGGCGCCTTTATCGAGTACGGCTCGGTGCGGCATTACTGCGCCCGGTGCAATGAGGATCTGGAGGCGGCCGTGCGGCTGCCCGCCGCCTTCCGGAGGTAACTGATGAACGTGGTGCCGCTGCGTCCGACCATGCAGGAACTCATCCCCGCCGCCGCGCCCGCGACTGACCGCCTGGTGTCGCCCAAGGCCGGGGCGAAGCGACGGCTGTGTGAGCATGTGCTGGGGCTGGCCGGCCAGGCCGGCACGGTGGCGGCAGCGACCGGGATCGCGTTGTTCGAGGCGGCCTGGGCGGCGGGCACGCTGCCGGCGGATGTGCGAGCGGCGGCGGCGGTGGTGCGGCCCCAGGCGCGCGACTGCCCGGATCGGGCGACGCTGTACCGCTGGCTGGAGCAATACCGGCGCGCCCAGAAAGCGGGGTCGCTGACGGCGCTGGACCCGCAGTATCAGGGCCGGGCGCGGGCGCTGACCGGCTGGGAAGCGCGCGCGCTGCATCTGTATCAGCAGCCGAGCAAACCAGCGGCGGCGGAGGTGGCCCGGCAACTGCGCGAGGAGGGCCAGGCGGCGACCGAGACGGCGGTGCGCCGCTATCTGGCGAGCCTGCCGAGCCACGTGCTGACCCAGGGGCGCTTGGGGCCGCGCCTGCGCCAGGCGCTGCATGGCGACTATGTGCAACGCACCACTGAGGGGTTGCCGGCGGGTCACTGCTACGTGGGGGACGGGCACACCATTGATGTCTATCTGCGGCATCCGACCGGGCACCACCCTTACCGGCCGGAACTGACGGTGTGGCTGGATTGGCGCTCGCGCTGTGTGGCCGGCTGGTGGCTGTCGGACGCGGAGTCGGGGCTGACGACGCTGTTCAGCCTGAGCCATACCATCCGGCGGCATAACCATGTGCCGGCCTTTCTGCATATCGATAACGGCAGCGGCTTCAAGGCGCAGATCCAGACCGACGAGGCGACCGGGTTTTTCGCGCGGCTGGGCATTACGCCGATGTTCGCGCTGCCCTACAACGCGCGCTCGAAGATCGTCGAGCGGTTTTTTCGCACGCTGGAAGACAGCTTCGGCAAGCGCTGGCCGAGCTATTGCGGGCGCGATCGGGATGACGAGGCGCGGGCGGACCTGCTCAAGCGCTTCAAGCGCGACCCGAGCGCGCTGCCCACGGTTGATCAATATAAGGAGGGGCTGGCGGCCTGGATCGCCGGCTATGAGGCCGAGGCGCACCCGGAAGAACGGGCGATGAGCAAGACCCAGGTGTGGGCGCAGTCGTTTGTGGCCAGCCCGCCCGGTCCGGGCGAGGGGCTGTGGTGGCCGCGCGTGGAGCGGGTGGTGAACCGCCGCCGCGTGATGCTCGATGGGCGGACCTACAAGCATCCGGCGCTCGATGCCTACACCAAGACGGACCTGCGCGATGGGCGGGTGTGGGTGGAGTACGACGTGCACGATGACCGCTCGGTGCGGGTGCTGCAAAAGGATGGCCGGTGGATTTGCGATGCATCGCTGGTGGTGCGCCGCCCGGCGCTGTCGCCCAGCCGGGTGGAGGACGGGGCGGTGAAGCGCGAGGCGGCGGCGCTCAAGCGCTTGGAAGCCCATGCGCAGGAGATTCGGGATCGGGCGGCGTTGACGGTCGATGCCGCGCAAACGCTGGACGCGATCGAGGCGCAGACCGGGGAGGTTTCGCTGCTGGCGCTGGAACTGGCCCGCGGGGAGATCGGCGCGCTGGCACCGCAGCCAGAGGCGTTGGAGTTGGATATTTGGGGAGCGGACTGAGGGCGGACCTGGCCGCCGCAAACGGCCAGGCCCTTCAAGAACGCCGGCTTCGGCCGGCATCAACACGCAACTGGAGTATAGCAAGGTGAGTGCAACTGTGACTGATCTACGGCCCGCTGACATGCCACTGACGGCCGGCTGGCCGTCCCATTACACGGCGGAGGATCGGGCCGCCGCGGAGCGCGTGAGAGCCTGGCTGGAGGTGCCGGGCCATAACATCACCGGGCTGGCCAAGCTGGCCGGCCTGGTGCGCGGCACGCTGAGTATGTGCCTGGGCGGGACTTATTCGAGCAGCCCGACCGAGCAACTGAGCGCGGCGGTAGCGGCGATCGAGAGCGCGGCCGATCGCGACGCCGAGGCCGTCGCGGTGCCCTATGTGGAGGGCAGTGTGCATCGGATGTTGGCCTTGGCGATTCGCCGGGCGCGCACTTATCGCAGCGTGGTGGTGTTCGCCGGGGAGGTGGGCACGGGCAAGACGCGGGCGGCGCGGGAGCTGGCGACCGCGACGCAGCAGCTGACCTTGATTGAGGCGTCCGGGGAGATGTCGACCAGCGATCTGCTGGCCGAGATCGCCCATGGGTTGGACTTGCCGCTGCCCAGCGGGGCCTCGGCGGGCACGCGGTTGACGGCGATCACGCGGCGGCTGAAGGGCTCGGTGCATGTGCTGATGATCGACGAGGCCGACACCTTGGCGGCGCCCCATCGGCGCGACCGGGGCGTGCGGTCGCTGGAAGCGCTGCGCCGGATCCGCGATCTGGCCGAAGTGGGGCTGGTGCTGATCGGCACGCCGCAGATCGACGAGGTGATCGGCCGCGGGGTGTTCGATCAACTGCGCAGCCGCACCAACCTGCGCCCGGAGACGGTGCGCGGGGTGCCGCGCGAGGATGTGGAGGCGGTCGCCCGCGCGGCCCTGGTCGACCAGGGCGAGGCGCTGACGCCCGAGGTGCTGGCCGCGCTGTGGCGGGCGGCCGGGGGCAAGCAGCATAAAGAGACCGGGGCACAGACCCGCGGGGCCTCGATGCGGGTGTTGGTGGAGGGGTTGCTGCCGGGCTTGCGCGACTTTGGGTTGGCACGGGGTAAGGATTTGTCACCGGCCTTGGTCAGGGCGGTGGCGAAGCAGGCGTTGGGTTTGAGTGTGGAGGATTGATCATGGCCTATTACACCCTGTCCCGTTACGCGGACGCGACAGTCGACTGCCGACCCTGCGGATCAGACTCGGTCAGGATTATCGACGGCCTGTTCGGTGATGTGCAGATCCAGATAAGAGGACATCCGGCACAATAAATGCTCAAGGCCGGAAATTTTTCATAGACTATAAGGTATCAGGGGGAGGTCATTCCTGCAGCGGAGGGCGTGATGATGTACCGTGAAATTCCAGATGAATTTTGGAACGCCGTGGAAC
>NZ_CAIZIZ010000476.1 GCF_903933125.1 uncultured Lamprocystis sp.
GCAGCCCCGATCAGATTGGGCGCGGCATGCTCGCGCCGCGCCGGGGCACAGTAGAGGGGATGGCCGTTGGAGAGTTCATAACGATCACCCTCGCGCAACTGGTCGGCGCGAAAGGGGCCAATGGCGGGCTCGCGGCGGATCTTGGACATGGCACGGGGCTCCGTTATCATCGGGGTAGCTCGGCGGTGATGATAGCCTGGTGTCGTGCATGATGGGGAGACTGCCCGATTCCACCTGAACCGTGTCGTCGGCGCGGTTTCGGCGGTTATAGCCTTCGTACCTGATATCCGGACAGACACTCGTGTAGGGGCGGGGTTAAAACCCGCCCCTACGTCCGGCTATCACGTCCGATGGCTATACTCATCCTCCACCAGCGCCAGCCCTCGCGCCAGATCCGCCCGAATATCCGCGCTCGACTCCAACCCCACGGCGACCCGCACCAGCCCCTCGCCGATCCCGGCCGCCGCCCGCTCCTCCGGACTCAGACGCCCGTGGGTGGTGGTGGCCGGGTGGGTGATGGTGGTCTTTACATCGCCCAGATTCGCGGTGATGGAGAGCATGCGCGTGGCGTCGATCACCTGCCAGGCCCCGGTCCGGCCGCCGCGTACGTCGAATGCGACAATGCCGCCGCCGCCCTGCTGCTGCACGCCGACCAGATGATGCTGCGGGTGGTTCGGCAGTCCGGGATAGTAGACCTGCGCGACGGCGGGCTGTTCGTTCAGCCAGCAGGCGAGGTCCGCCGCGGCGCGCGTATGTGCCTGCATCCGCAGTTCCAGCGTCTCCAGCCCCTTGAGGAAGACCCAGGCATTGAATGGGCTCATGGTCGGTCCGGCGGTGCGCAGGACGCCGAAGACCTCCTCACCGACCAGTTTCCGGTCACCGACGACGGCACCGCCGATACAGCGCCCCTGCCCGTCCAGATATTTGGTCGCCGAATGGATGACCAGATCCGCGCCCCACTCCAACGGACGCTGCAGGGCCGGGGTGCAGAAGCAGTTATCGACCGCCAGCAGACAGGCGTGAGCGCCCGCGAGCTGTGCCAGGGCACGCAGATCGGCCATCTCGGTCAGGGGGTTGGACGGGGTCTCGCAGAACAGCAGCCGGGTCTGCGGGCGGATCGCCGCGGCCCAGGCTGCCACATCGCTCAATGCCACATAGCTGGTAGTGATGCCGAACCGGGTCAGGTACTTGTTGAACAGCATGGTGGTGCTGCCGAAGACGCTGCGCGAGGAAACGATATGATCCCCGGCCTTGAGCAGGCCCATACAGACCGCGAGAATGGCGGCCATGCCCGAGGCCGTGGCCACGCAGGACGCCCCACCCTCCAGCGAGGCCAGTCGCTCCTCGAAGGCGCGCACCGTGGGGTTGGTGAAACGCGAGTAGATATTCCCCGCTTGCTCCCCGGAAAAGCGTGCCGCGGCCTCGGCGGCGCTGCCGAAGACGAAACTGGACGTGGTGAAGATGGGTTCGGCGTGCTCCCCTTCGGGAGTGCGATGGTGCCCGACACGCACCGCGCGGGTGGCAAAGCCGGGCGCCGATCCAGGATCCGGCAAAGCAGGGTTCAATGCGTCTTCAGGCGGTATTGTGCAGTCCAATGACATTCTCGCTGTACAGGGAGTGAACCTCCTTGGCATGGTCGTTGCGGTTTGTCTCGAGATGCTGGAGGTAATCCGCGGTCACATCCCCGGTGACATAGTGCCCGTCGAAAACCGAGCAGTCGAAGCGGTCCACATGGCTCTTGCCCCGCTTCTGAACGGCCTGGATCAGATCGTCCAGATCCTGATAGATCAGCCCGTCGGCGCCCAGAAAGGCGGCCACTTCATCGGCGGTACGCCCGTGCGCGACCAACTCGACTGCGGAAGGCATATCGATGCCATAGACATTCGGAAAACGGACCGGCGGCGCGGCGGAGGCGAAATAGACCCGATTGGCGCCGGCCTCGCGCGCCATCTGGATAATCTGCTGGGAGGTGGTCCCGCGCACGATGGAATCATCGACCAGCAGGACGTTCTTCTTCTTGAACTCCAGATCGATGGCGTTGAGCTTCTGACGGACCGACTGTTTACGCACCTTTTGACCGGGCATGATGAAGGTGCGGCCGATATAGCGATTCTTGATGAAGCCTTCGCTGTACGGCAGATTCAGATGATTGGCGAGTTGCAGCGCGGCAGTGCGGCTGGTGTCCGGGATCGGGATGACGACATCGATGTCGTGGGCGGCCCATTCACGCTTGATCTTGGCAGCCAGCCGTTTACCCATCCGCGAGCGTGCCTTGTGCACTGAGATGTTGTCGATGATGGAATCGGGCCGCGCCAGATAGACAAACTCGAAAATACAGGGGGAGAGGACCGGCGCGGCGGCACACTGCTGGGTATGGAGTTCGCCGTCCAAGCTGATAAAAACAGCCTCGCCGGGGGCCACATCGGCAATCAGGGTGAACCCCAGGGTGTTCAGGGCCACGGACTCCGACGCAATCATGTACTCGGTGCCCTCGTCGGTTTCCCGTCGGCCGTAGATCAGCGGACGGATGCCGAAGGGATCGCGAAAGCCGAAGACGCCGAAACCCGGAATCATCGCCACCGCGGCATAGCCGCCGCGACAGCGCCGGTGCACACCGGACACGGCCCGAAAGATGTCCTGCTCATCAATGCGCAACTTGCCCTGAACCTGTAACTCGTGGGCGAAAATGTTGAGCAGCACCTCCGAATCCGAGTCGGTATTGATGTGACGCAGGTCATCGACGAAGAGGTCGCGCTTCAGGTCCTCTGCGTTGGTCAGATTCCCGTTGTGGGCCAACACGATGCCGTAAGGAGAATTGACGTAGAAGGGCTGGGCCTCGGCGGAACTGGCGGCCCCGGCGGTCGGGTAGCGCGCATGACCCAGGCCCATGGTGCCGCGCAACTGGAGCATGTTGCGAGTGCGAAAGACATCGCGCACCAGCCCCTGGTCTTTGCGCAAGTGCAGCCGCTCCCCCTCGCAGGTCACGATCCCCGCCGCGTCCTGCCCGCGGTGCTGGAGCACCAGCAGGGCGTCATAGAGCGCCTGATTGACCAGCCCCTTACCGACGATGCCGACGATGCCGCACATGGGAGACCTCACTCGCGCGTCTACCGCAGACGGACGCCGAAAAACAGGAAGCGCGGCAAGCTACCCGAGAACGGGGCTCACCGCAACCGTGCCGCACCAAGGCCGCCGCCGATGAGGTTGCCATGACGCCTTGGCGTCCGGGCAATCGCCGCTCGAGCGGTATCCGGTGCAGATAAACTCAGGCCCGCTTCAACTGCTCCTGGATGCCCGACGGGACCAGGCCCAAAAGCCAGTCGGCGGCATGCTGAAACTGAACGATGACTCCGGATTCCTGCCACCAGGGCTCCTCCGGCAGCGGGGTCAGGGCCGCCAGGAACACCGCCATGGCGACCACCACACCCCCGCGGGCCGCACCAAAAATCAGCCCCAGCACCCGATCGACGCCCGTCAGCCCGGTCTTATCGATCAGCGCCGTCAGGAGTGCCCCGATAATGGAGCCCAGAATCAGCACCACCAGGACCAGACCCACGAAGGCGACACCGACCCGCACGTTCGGCTGGGCGATCTGGGCCGTCAGCACGTCCGCCACCCCCTTATGGTAGAGGTAAGCGACACCCAGTGCCGCCACCCAGACGGCCAGCGACAAGACCTCCCGGATCAGTCCACGCGCCAGCCCGATCAGCGCGGACACCAGGATGATCGCAACGATCGCCATATCGACCCAGTTCATAGCGGCTCCCCAGCGCGGGCGCGCAAGCGCGGCCCTTATGGATAATTCGTGATCAGTGTGTTGACCTTGTGACGCTCACGCAGACGCGCGGCGGTCTGCTCGGCGCGGGCACGATCCAGTTCCGGACCCACCCGCACCCGGTAATACACCTTGCCGTTGACAGTCGCCTTTTCCACGAAGGCCGTGAAGCCGCCCGCGCGCAGCTTACGCTCCAGGTCGGCCGCGCCCTCCGGTGTGGCGACACTGGCGACCTGGATCACCCAGGATGGCATGCCGTCGGTGGCACCGCGCGGCGGCACGATTGCAGTGGCCGTCGGCGGCTCTGCCTTGGGCGGCTTGGCGGCCCCGACAGCGGCCGGGCGCGGCATTGTTGCGGCCGCGCCGCCCGCTCCAGCGTCTCCAGCCGCGGGCAACGCCAGAGGCTCGGAGACAGTCAACCGGGTCTCATTGATCCCGCCGACACCGGAGTCCTCCGGCCGCAGGAAAACCTCCGTCTGTACTTTCGGATCGAAGCCCGGAGCGCGCGACATGGACTCCTGAATCGGCGGCAGGGTGTCCAGGGAGGACTCGGGCTCGAACCACATGGGCACGAAGATGACCGCCAGAGTGACGAGCACCAGCGCACCGATCAATCGTTTCTTGGCACCTTCTCGCATAGACACTTCTCTCCGCCGGCGAACAGACCAATACTGGACGGCATACACTTGGACGCGCCGCTGCCTTGGCCGCGCAGTATAGCAGCATGGGCGACTCACTCGATCGGCCGCGCGAGTGCCTCACCGACGATCGTGAACGAACCGTAAATCAGCAAACAATCGCCGGGCGCAGACGCGGCCACGGCGGCGTCGATGGCCTCCGGAACACTGGCCCAGACCGCGTGTTGCGTCCCGTCAAGGACATCAGACAAACACTCCGCCAGCCGGGCGGCCGGCATGGCGCGCGCGTCCCGGCTGGCGGTGAGATACCAGGCATCAACCAGGGGCTTCAGTGGTGCCGCGACCGCCTCCGCCTCCTTGTCCGCCAGCACGCCGAAGACGGCCCGCACCCGCCCGGAACCGCGAAATCCGCGCAGATTCTCCGCCAGGGCCGCGGCGGCCTGCGGGTTGTGCGCGACATCCAGAATCCAGGTGACCGTGCCGGGGACCACCTGGAAGCGACCGGGCAGCCGTGCCCGCCCGAGACCGGCCCGAATCGCCTGCACCGGCAGCGGCAGCCGCGCCCGCAGACTGCGCAGCGACGCCAGCGCGGCGGCGGCATTGTGGAGCTGATGGGCGCCGCGCATGGCCGGTATCGGCAAGGCCAGGCGTTCGCCATCGCTCCCCCGCCAGATCCAGCCGCCGCTCTGCGCATCGCGCTCCATACCGAGTTCGCGGCCCACCTGGAACACCGGTGCGCCCAGCAGCTGCGCCTGGGCGCGCAGTCGCTCGGGGGCATCCGGCTGACCGATGATCGCCGGGCGACCGCAACGGAAAATACCCGCCTTCTCCACGGCGATGGCATCCGGGGTCTCACCCAGCCAGGCCATGTGGTCGCGACCGATCGAGGTCACCACCGCACAATCCGCGTCGATCAGATTCACCGCGTCGAGCCGCCCGCCCAGCCCCACTTCCAACACGACCAGATCCGGCCCGGCGGCCGCGAACAGGTCGAGCGCGGCCAGGGTGCCGAACTCGAAATAGGTCAACGGCGTCGCGCCACGGGCGCCCTCCACCCGGGCAAAGGCCGCGCACAGTGCCTCATCCGTCACCGCTTCACCATTGATGCGCACCCGCTCGTTGTAACGCAACAGATGCGGCGAGGTGTAGCAGGCCGTGCGATAGCCCGCGGCCTGCGCCATGGCCTCGATCAAGGCCACGCAGGACCCCTTGCCGTTGGTCCCGCCGACGGTGATGACCGGACAACCCAGGCCAGGCACGCCCAGCCGCGACCACACGTCGGCCACCCGCTCCAGCCCAAGCGCCATGCGATTCGGGTGCAGTGTGCTCTGCCAGGCAAGCCATTCATCCAGGGTCTTCATCGGCATTGCGATGCTCAGGGCCGCGGCCGGCGCGCGAGGATCGCCAGCAGATCGCTGACACGTTCACGCAGGTCACGACGGTCGACGATCATATCCAAGGCGCCCTTCTCCATCAGGAATTCACTGCGCTGGAAACCCTCCGGGAGTTTCTCGCGCACCGTCTGCTCAATGACGCGGGGACCGGCGAAGCCGATCAGCGCACCGGGTTCGGCGATATTGATGTCTCCGAGCATCGCCAGACTGGCCGAGACGCCGCCCATGGTGGGATCGGTCATCACCGAGATGAAGGGCAGACCGCGCGCCCGCAACTGCCCCAGGGCCGCGCTGGTCTTGGCCATCTGCATGAGCGAGAACAGACTCTCCTGCATCCGCGCCCCGCCACTAGCCGAAAAACACACCAGGGCCGCGCCGTTTTCCAGGGCGCTGTCCATACCGCGCACGAAACGTTCACCGACTACCGAACCCATGGAGCCCCCCATGAACTCGAACTCGAAGGCAGCCGCCACCACCGGCTCGCCTTTCAGCCGACCGCGCAGCACCACCAGTGCCTCCTTCTCGCCGGTCTGCTTCTGGGCCGCGATCAAGCGATCTTTATAGCGCTTGAGATCCTTGAACTTGAGCGGATCAGCCGATTCCATCTCGGCGCCCAACTCCTCGCGCGGTTCAGCATCGAGAAAGCAGTCCAGCCGCCGCCGCGCGCGGATGCGGTTGTGATGATTGCACTTGGGGCAGACCTCCAGGTTGCGTTCGAGTTCGGCACGATAAAGGATCGCGTTGCAGCCGGGGCACTTGGCCCAGATCCCTTCCGGGACGGCACGCTTGTGGCTCGCCTCGGTGCGGATGCGGCTCGGCATCAGCTTTTCGAACCAACTCATGGTCTTTTCGCGCAAGTCCTCGGTATCGATCACTCTTTTAGCCACGATCGGCTCCGTCCATCGCGGCGCGCAGGCCGGCCAGGAAATCGCCGATCACGGCAGGAATCCGCTGCGGGGTGGCGGCGAGGTCTTCGATCTGACTGACGATGGCGCTGCCGACGATCACCGCGTCGGCAAGACGCGCGACGGCGGCTGCGGTCGCCGCGTCCTTGATCCCGAATCCGACTCCGACCGGCAAGGGGATCAGTGACTTGATCAAACCTACCCGGTCGGCGACACCGGCCAGGTCGAGATGACCGGCGCCGGTGACCCCCTTGACCGAGACGTAGTAGACGAAACCGGAGGCGGCCGCGCCGATGCGACGGATGCGCTGCTCGGTCGAGGTCGGGGCCAGCAGATAGACGAGATCGAGCCCCTGGGCGCGCAGCGCGCCAACCAGGTCGTGCCCCTCCTCCGGCGGGACGTCCACCACCAGCGCACCATCCACGCCGGCCGCCGCAGCCTGCGCGGCGAACTGCGCGTAGCCCATGACCTCGATCGGATTGAGATAGCCCATCAGCACGACCGGGGTCTGCGCATCCGTGGCACGGAAGTCGCGCACCATGGCGATGACATCGCTCAGGGCGATGCCGTTGGCAAGTGCACGATCGGTCGCGCGCTGGATCACCGGGCCATCGGCGATGGGGTCGGAAAAGGGCACGCCCAGCTCGATCAGGTCCGCCCCGGCGGCGACCATCGCATGCATGAGCGCAACGGTGGTCGCGGAATCCGGATCACCGGCGGTGACGAAGGGGATCAGGGCAGTGCGTCCGCGCTCGCGCAGGGACTCGAAACGGGCAGCGATACGACTCACAGGATCAGGCCCTCGTGCTTGGCGACGGTGTGCATATCCTTGTCCCCACGACCGGACAGGTTCACCAGAATGCTCTGCTCGCGGCGCATGGTGGGGGCGAGTTTGGCCGCGTAGGCCAGGGCATGGCTCGACTCCAGAGCCGGGATAATGCCCTCGGTGCGGGTCAGGGAGTGGAAGGCGGCCAAGGCTTCATTGTCGGTGATGGCGTCATAACGGGCACGCCCGGTATCCTTGAGCCAGGCGTGCTCGGGACCGACCCCCGGATAGTCCAGACCGGCGGAGACCGAGTGGGTTTCGATGATCTGGCCGTTGCTGTCCTCCATGAGATAGGTGCGATTGCCGTGCAGCACGCCCGGCCGGCCGGCGTTGAGCGGCGCGGCATGGCGGCCGGTCTCAAGCCCGTCGCCGGCGGCCTCGATCCCGTACATGGCCACTTCGCTGTCCTCAATGAACGGGTAGAACAGACCAATGGCGTTGGACCCGCCACCGACGCAGGCGATCAGGGCGTCGGGCAGGCGCCCGGTGCGCGCCAGCATCTGGGCGCGGGCCTCGCGCCCGATCACCGACTGGAAGTCCCGCACCATGGCCGGATAGGGGTGCGGACCGGCGACGGTGCCGATGATGTAGAAGGTGTTGTCGATATTGGTGACCCAATCGCGCATCGCCTCGTTCAGCGCATCCTTGAGCGTCCGTGAGCCGGACTTGACCGGCACCACGCGGGCACCGAGCAGCCGCATGCGGTAGACATTGGCCTCCTGCCGGGCCACATCGACCTCGCCCATGTAGACCACGCATTCCAGTCCCAGGCGCGCCGCCACGGTTGCGCTGGCCACCCCATGCTGGCCGGCGCCCGTCTCGGCGATGATGCGGGTCTTGCCCATGCGCCTGGCGAGCAGGGCCTGGCCCACGGTGTTGTTGATCTTGTGGGCACCGGTGTGGTTGAGATCCTCGCGCTTCAGGAAGATCCGGGCGCCGCCGAGTTCGCGGCTCCAGCGCTCGGCGAGATAGATCGGCGAGGGCCGGCCAACGTAATCCTGCAGATCAGCGTCGAGTTCGGCTTGAAACTGCGGATCGCTCAGATAGCGTTCATAGGCCTCGCGCAGTTCGGTGAGCGGCTGCATCAGTGTTTCGGGCACGAACAGGCCGCCATAGGGGCCGAAATGACCGTCCGCGTCCGGCCAGTGATAGGGTGTTCGCGCCCGGACGTCCGCCCGCGAACGTCGGTCATCAATCGTCTCGGCCATCGTCGCCGCTTGTGTCGCCATCGCGTACCCCTTGCATAAAAGCATGAATTTTCGCCGGATCTTTGACGCCTTTGGCGGCCTCCAGGCCGCCGCTCACATCGACCGCGTAAGGACGTACCCGACGAATCGCGGAAGCCACGTTCCCTGGATCAAGCCCTCCGGCCAGGACGATCCGGGAGGCCAGCTCAGGCGGTATCCGCGCCCAATCAAAGGTGGCCCCGGTCCCGCCGGGCAACCCCGGGGCGTAGGCGTCGAGAAGGAGCCCGGCGCCGGCTTCATAGCGCGCCGCCTGGGCCATGAGATCGAGCCCCGGGCGCATCCGCACGGCCTTGATCCAGCGTCGGCCGAAACTCCCGCACAGTTCGGGCGGCTCGTCGCCATGAAACTGCAAGAGTTCGAGCGGGACCTGCTCAAGGACCTGACGGACTGCTGTCGAAGACGCATCGACGAAGAGTCCGACCGTCGTCACGAACGGCGGTATCAGTCGGCACAGTGCACTCGCCTGAGCGGGCGTCACCGCCCGCGGACTCGGCGGATAGAACACCAGGCCGATGGCATCGACACCCGCCGCCACCGCGGCACGCACATCCTCCGGCCGAGTGAGGCCGCAGATTTTAACCCGGGTTCGCATCGTTATTGCACCGACTATTTCTGCGCATTCAATCGTTGACAGCGACCAGCGGCCACACCGGCGATCGAGGCTTCAGCCGGACGCGTCCCCGCCGCCCGCTAAAGCGGCGGCCTCCGGTCGAGTCACCCCGGCCGCCTGCGGCAGCGCGTACTCCACCGGGTAGTCCGCACGCACGAAAAACAGTCCCTGCGGCGGCGCCGTCACCCCGCCGACGCTTCGATCACGCACCGCGAGCAGTTCCCGAGTCCAGTCCACCGATGCCTCACCGCGGCCAATGGCGATCAAGACTCCGACAATATTGCGCACCATATGCTGCAGGAAACCGTTCGCCCCGGTCGCCAGATCGATCACCTCGCCATCCCGCCGCAGGTCCAAGTAGTGCATCCGCCGCACCGGGCTCTTGGCCTGACAGCCGGCCGCGCGGAAGCTGCTGAAATCATGCTCGCCCAGCAGCGCGCGACCCGCCGCCTGCATCCGCTCGAGGTCCAGCGGCTGATGGACCCACAGGGCGCGGTCGCGCTCCAGTGCGGAACGGGTGGTACGGGTCAGGATGCGGTAGCGATAGTGGCGGGCGCAGGCGGAAAAACGGGCATGAAAGGGCTCAGGCACCTGACGCGCCCAACGCACGGCGCAGTCCCGCGGGAGGTTGACGTTGGTCCCGAGCACCCAGGCGCGCTCCGTGCGATCGGCAACGGTATCGAAATGGACGACCTGCTCCAATGCATGGACGCCCGCGTCGGTGCGTCCGGCACAGTGGATGCGAACCGGATGGTCAGCGACCGTCGAGACCGCCCCTTCCAGAGTCTCCTGGACCGTGCGTCCCTGCGCTTGGGTCTGCCAGCCGCAATAGCCGGAACCGTCGTACTCGACGCCCAGCACGATCCGCCGACGTGACGGCCCATCAGCGGACATCAAGCACGCTCCACGTCTGGACCGCCACCGCTGCGCCGCACGCGGTCGGGTGGCAGCAAAACCTGCTGGGGATGAGGCGATTCAACCGATGCGCCGCAGCAATACCTGGGCCTCGCCGCGCTGCTCCTCGTTGCCCTCGCTCAGCACCTCTTCAAGGATACCCTTGGCCGAGTCCTGGTCCCCCATCTCGACGTAAGCGCGCGCCAGATCGAGTTTCGTCGCCGTCTCATCCCAGAGCCCCGGATCCATCGGCCACTGCGATGACAGCAGGTCGCTGGATGCACTGTCTTCCTGAGTCCCGAAGAGCACCGGCAGTACGGTACCCGCGCCTTTTCCTGCGCCAACTCCGGCCATCTCGCCTTTCGGCCTGACCGGCTCCGCCGCGGGCCCGGAACGATCGCCCGTGGTTCCCGACTCAGTGGTCCCGGACGCCGTGTCATCGAACGTCCGGAGATCGAGCTCACTGGCCGCCCGCAGGTCCTCAATAGTCAGCTCCAGGTCGGATAGCCCGCCGGAGAACAGCCGATCGTTGTCGTCACTCGGCGGGACCTCAAGGTGCAGAGGGTCGCTGTCCGGCTGGCGGTCAGGCGCACTGCCCGACAGCAACGATGGCTCCGGCGGCGTCGCCGCACTCTTGTCACGCTCGGACGGAGACCAACCGGACAGGACCTCCGCTACCGGGCGAACCTCGCGATCCGCAACCGGGTCCGCCAAAGGACGCGGCACCTCGCGCAGTGCCAGGTCGGCTGACGGCTTGCGTGCATCGCTGATATCAAGGGAGTAGACATCATCGGAATTGCCGCCGAAGGAATCGCGCAGCAGTTCGACCCCGGGCACGGTACGATCGATGCTCGGCGTGGACGGTGCGGAGTAGGCGTCACCAAGCGTGCGCGCGTTGGAACCGAGAAAACGTTCGATCGACGATTCGAAATGTCCCGCGTCAGGCGCGGCGCGCACCGGCGTCACCGCGAGACTATCGTCAACGCCGCCCGGCTGCACGGCAGCAGCCATATTGACCAGGCGCTTCCAACGCTCCGGATTGACCTGATCGCCGCCGGTGGCCTGGACCTGCCGCAGCAGATCACCCAGCGCTTGCGAGTTCTTGGCACCGTAGTAGGCCTCCGCGAGCTTGAACTGAAGATCCAGGCGGTCGGGGCTGCGTTTGAGTTCATCCCGCAGGAGTTCCTCAGCCTCGCGATAGCGGCCATAGGCGATGTAGATGTCAGCCTCGGAGATGACATCGGCCTCTTCCGTTTCCGGCTCAACCCGTCCAAATGGCGAGAACGCCGCGGACGGGGAATCGAGTGCGCCCGGCACCGCCGACGCACGCAATTCCGAATTTTGACCGACGCCTGGAGACATCATCTTGCGTGCCGACCCGAGCACCAGGTTTTCAGGTACCTCGCGAGAATCGAACTCAACACTCGAATCGCGCCCGATGCGACGCCGTGAACGCAGCCACATCAACACACCGATACCCAGGGCCGTCGCGGCGGCGACACCGGCCAACGGCAGCAGCAGCGCACGCCAGGCGGAATCGCCCTCGGCACTGGCAACCGGACTCGCCGTGTTGGCCGGCATCGGCATCGCTGACTGATTGGTCGGCAGTGAAACCGCAACCGGCAGGGACGCTGCGGTTGACGCGATCGAAGCTGGACTCGGTACGGCCATGGGTGCCGTGGGCAAGGATGCAGCGAGGGTTCCCGGCGCGGCACTCCCGCCGACCGCGGCATCCAGCGGCAGCGCACCGGCCGCCGCTGGACTGCCGTCGAGCAACTCACCAGGTGCCCCACCGACAGTCGCGTCATCCGGGGGTAGACCACCGACCGATCCCAGTGACGCGATCAAGTCTGGCGGGGCCTCCGGCGTTACTGCCGCACCGGACGCCGGTGAACCCGCCATGCCCGCGCCCGGACCACCCGGCGCCGCGGCACCCGCCATGCCCGCGCCCGGACCACCCGGTGCTGCGGCACCCACCGTGCCCGCGCCCGGACCACCCGGCGCCGCGGCACCCACCGTGCCCGCTCCCGGACCACCCGGCGCTGTGGCACCCGCCATGCCCGCGCCCGGACCACCCGGCGCTGCGGCACCCGCCATGCCCGCTCCCGGACCACCCGGCGCTTGAGCAGGCTGACCCGCGTTCAGCACGCCCGGCGCCGGTTGTTCCCCGCCCTGAATGCGGGCAAGCTCCGCGTTACGCAGCTGCAGCAGTCGTTGGATCTCCGAGAGCTGGGACTCGAGGTCCCGAATGCGCCCCCGCATTTCTACCGTTTCCTGACGGGTACTCTCGCTCGCCTCGCGAACCAGCAGAAGTTCCTCCTCCATACCCACTGCGCCGGGGCCAGCGGTCGCGGCGCGCGCTTCACCCGCGGGAGCGGTCCCGGCGATCTTCAATCGCGACTCGCCCGCCAGGGCCGGTTGCGGCGGCGCGGTCGGGTCGGTCAGCGGAGCACGGCGCACCGGATCACCCTTCAGCGCGGCCGTGAACTCCCGGCTGGCGGCATCCGGCCCCAGGGCAAACAATTCGTCCGCACTCGGTATGGTTAGCGTTTTGCCGACGATCAGCCGATTGATGTCGCCGCGGATGAAGGCGTCCTGATTATTCCGATAGAGTGCCATGGCGGTTTGCGACACCGTGGCACCCGCTGGAGTCCGACCGCGCGCCAGACGCCAGAGTCCAGTGCCTGGACGAATCGGACCAAAGCGCTTCGGGAACCCACCGCTGCTTGCCGCAACCGGCGGCGCGGCGCGCGGCGGCGCGGCTTCGACCGGCGGCGGCGCGGCCTTCCTGGCGCGGGCCGGGAGCGGCGGTTCAACCGCGGCCGACGGGGTTTCCGTGCGCGCCGGCCGCGCACTCGCCATGGGCTGCTCGATCGGCGGCGCGGACCGGGAAGCGGTGACCGCCGGGTCCAGCAGGAGGGTGAACTGCTTGACCAGGCGTCCATTCGGCCACACGACTTCGACCAGGAAGTCCATGTAGGGCTCACGGATGGGTTCCCGGCTGGTGATGCGGATCACCGGATTGCCGCGCGGTGAGAGTTGCGGGCTTAGCCGCAGCTTGCCCAGGTGGTGGTAGCGCTCGACACCGGCCTTGTTGAACTCCGCTTGCGGGGCGATCTGTGCCTTGATCGTGTCGAGCTCGTCCGACTTCACGTCCAGAAGCTCGATTTCGCCCGCAAAGGGCTGATTGAGCGCGGATTGCAGACGCATTCCACCCACGCCCAAGGCATACGCATCGGTCACGGCCAGAGCCGGGACCAGCATCGACGCCAGGTAAAACTTGCGAGACATCCTACTCCCTCGTTCACCAAGAAACGGCTGCATGGGCGATTCGATCAACCCGTAGCGGGGAGTCGATACCGGGCAACATCCGCAGACACGGTGCGAACTCAACGATGACTTCACCTTACGGGTCGAACTATATATGAATCTCCCCCCTTTCACCAAGGCTACACCGCGGCGGCAGCCCGCTGACCCTGAACTAGCGCTCGAGGAGGATCCGCAGCATCCGCCGCAACGGCTCGGCCGCACCCCAGAGCAACTGATCACCGACGGTGAAGGCCGCCAGATAGCGCTCCCCGAGATTCATCTTGCGCAGACGCCCGACCGGCACCTCCAGCCGTCCGGTCACCGCGGCCGGCGACAGGTCACGGACGGTCTGCGCCCGCTCGTTGGGAATCACCCGCACCCAGTCGTTCGCGGCGGCGATGATCCGCTGCGCCTCGGCCACGGGCAGGTCGTCAGTGAGCTTGATGGTGAGTCCCTGACTGTGGCAACGCATCGCACCAACCCGCACGCAGAGTCCATCGACCGGGATGGACTGCTGGTCCAGACCGAGAATTTTGTTCGTTTCTGCCTGTCCCTTCCACTCTTCGCGGCTCTGACCATTCTCCAGTTGGGTATCGATCCAGGGGATCAGACTGCCGGCCAACGGCGCACCGAAGCTGGCGGTCGGAAAGGCCGCATCGCGCAGGGTCACGGTCACCGCCCGATCGATCTCCAGGATCGCCGAGGCCGGATCGGCGAGCAGCGGTGCCGCGCTATCATGGAGCGCACCCATCTGCTGCAGCAACTCGCGCATGTTCTTGGCGCCGGCTCCGGACGCGGCCTGGTAGGTCATGGCGCTGATCCATTCCACCAGACCCGCCCGCAGCAACCCGCCGATGGCCATCAGCATCAGGCTCACGGTGCAATTGCCGCCGATGAAGTCGCGCCGACCGGCCGCCAGCGCGGCGTCGATCAGCTCGCGGTTCACCGGGTCCAGGATAATGGTGGCGTCGGGCTGCATCCGCAGCGCCGAGGCGGCATCGATCCAGTAACCATCCCACCCGGCGGCGCGCAGCTTGGGATGCACCTCCTTGGTGTAGTCCCCGCCCTGACAGGTGACCAGGATGTCCATCTCACCCAGCGCGTCGATCGCACCGGCGTCGAGCAGGGGGCCGCCGACGCGACCCAAATCCGGTCCCGGTTGGCCGACCTGCGAGGTGCTGAAAAAACGCGGTGCGTCGATCAGGTCAAAATCCTGTTCCGCCCGCATCCGGTCCATGAGGACCGACCCCACCATGCCGCGCCAGCCGATAAAACCTACACGATTCATCTCATTACATCCGATACTTACTTTATCAGTCGAAACAGGCTCAAGCCGGCAAGGCCGCCACTACCGCATCCCCCATCTCCACGGTCCCCACCCGGCGCATCCCGGCCGACAGGATATCCGGGGTGCGCAGGCCCTGATCGAGCACCGTGGAAACCGCCGCTTCGATCCGCTGCGCCGCCTCCGGCGCTCCAAGCGAATAGCGCAGCATCATGGCCACCGACAACAGGGTGGCCAGCGGATTGGCCACACCCTGGCCCGCGATGTCCGGGGCCGAGCCGTGGATCGGCTCATACATGCCCTGTCCGGCCGCGTTCAGCGATGCCGAGGGTAACATGCCGATCGACCCGGTGAGCATGGACGCACAGTCCGACAGAATGTCACCAAACAGATTGCCGGTCACCATGACATCGAACTGCTTGGGTGCGCGCACCAGTTGCATGGCCGCATTGTCCACATACATGTGACTCAGCGCGACATCCGGGTAATCGGCCCCGACGCGGGTCGCCACCTCGCGCCACAACTCGGTGCATTCCAGCACGTTGGCCTTGTCCACCGAACAGACCCGCCGGTCGCGTTTGCGCGCCAGGTCGAAGGCGACGCGGCAGATGCGCTCGATCTCCGACTCGGTATAGACCATGGTGTTGACCCCGCGGCGCTCGCCGGAGGCCAGGGTCTCGACCCCGCGCGGTTGACCGAAATAGATGTCTCCGGTCAGCTCGCGCACGATCATGATGTCGAGCCCCGAGACCACCTCCGGCTTGAGGCTCGAGGCCCCGGCCAACTGCGGATACAGAATCGCCGGGCGCAGGTTGGCGAAAAGTCCCAGACCGGCACGCAGCCCCAACAACCCTTTCTCCGGACGCTTGGAAATATGCAGGGGCTCCCACTTGGGTCCGCCGACCGCCCCCAACAGGACGGCATCCGCGGCGCGGGCGGCCTCCAGGGTCTGCGCGGGCAGTGGATCACCGAACACGTCATAGGCCGCGCCGCCCACCAACCCGTGCTCCAGCTCGACCGCGATGGCACCCTGCGCCTGGAGCGCCTTAAGCAGCTTGACCGCCTCGCCCACGATCTCCGGGCCGATGCCGTCACCAGGCAGCACTAACACCTTTTTCGTCAATTCATTATCTCCAATTCTAAACGCTGCATCTGATCCGCGCTGACGCGGTTCACGGCGGTGCGCCGGGGTCAGGTCTGATCCGCAAGAAAGACCCAAGGGGCCTCGACTCGCCGCCGCGCTTCAAAGGCACGGATGCTGTCCACGTGCTTGAGCGTCAAGCCGATATCGTCGAGGCCCTCGATCAGACACTGCTTGCGGAAGGCATCCACCGTGAACGCGATGGACTCGCTGCCCAGGGTCAGGGTCTGCCGCGGCAGATCCACCACCAGCCGCAGGGCCTCTGCACCCGTCGCTTGAGCAAACAGACGATCGATGATTTCTGCCTCAAGAACAATCGGTAATATGCCATTTTTAAAGCAATTGCTAAAAAATATGTCGGCGTAACTCGGGGCCAGGATGACCCGGATGCCGAAGTCAGCCAGGGCCCAGGGGGCATGCTCACGGGAGGACCCACAACCGAAATTCTCGCGCGCCAGCAGGATTTCGGCACCGGCATAGCGCGGGTCATTGAGGACGAACGACGTATTGAGCGGCCGGTTGGTGCAATCCATACCCGGCTCACCGTGGTCCAGATACCGCCATTCATCAAACAGATAGGGCCCAAAGCCGCTGCGCTTAATGCTTTTCAGAAACTGCTTGGGGATGATGGCGTCGGTGTCCACATTAGCCCGATCCAGCGGCACCACGCTGCCGGTGAAGTTCTTGAACGGCTCCATTCAGAGGGTCCTCACGTCGACGAAATGACCAGTGACCGCGGCCGCGGCCGCCATGGCAGGACTCACCAGGTGGGTGCGCCCGCCCGGTCCCTGGCGGCCCTCAAAATTGCGATTCGAGGTCGAGGCGCAACGCTCACCCGGCTCCAGCCGGTCCGCGTTCATCGCCAGACACATGGAGCAGCCGGGTTCACGCCATTCGAAACCGGCGGCGGTGAAAATCCGGTCCAGCCCCTCGGCCTCCGCCTGCGCTTTCACCAATCCGGAACCCGGAACCACCAGCGCCAGCTTGATACTGTCGGCAACCTGGCGGCCCGCGACCACGGCGGCGGCCGCCCGCAGGTCCTCGATCCGCGAGTTGGTGCAGGAACCGATGAAGACCTTGTCCGGGCGGATCTCGGTGATCGGCGTACCGGGCCTGAGCCCCATATAACTCAGGGCATGGCGCATGCTGCCGGCTTTCACCGGATCGGGCTCGGCGGCCGGATCGGGCACCTTGCCGTCGACCGCAACCACCTGTTCGGGCGAGGTGCCCCAGGTGACCTGCGGCTGGATCTCAGCGGCGGCGAGCCGGATGATCTGATCAAACCGGGCATCCGGGTCGCTGACCAGAGTGCGCCAATGGGCCGCCGCGCGTTCGAAGAGGTCGCCCTTGGGGGCCAGCGGACGGCCGCGCATGTACTCGATGGTCTTCTCGTCGACCGCCACCAGACCGGCCCGCGCACCCGCCTCGATCGCCATGTTGCAGACCGTCATGCGGCCTTCCAGCGAGAGCGCACGGATCGCCGTGCCGCCGAACTCGACCACATAACCGGTACCGCCGGCGGTGCCGATGACGCCAATGACGGCGAGCACGATGTCCTTGGCGGTCACGCCCGGCCCCAGATCCCCGTCGATGCTGATCAGCATCGCCTTGGACTTGCGCTGGAGCAGACACTGGGTGGCGAGCACATGCTCGACCTCCGAGGTGCCGATCCCGAAGGCCAGTGCACCGAAGGCACCATGGGTGGCGGTATGCGAGTCGCCGCAGACCACCGTACTGCCCGGCAGGGTGAAGCCCTGCTCCGGACCGATCACATGGACGACCCCCTGACGCGGATCGCCCATGGCGAACTCGGTGATACCGAAACTGCGGCAGTTCTCGTCCAGCGTCTCCACCTGCAGGCGCGAGACCGGGTCGGTGATCCCCGCCGCGAGATTGGCGGTCGGCACATTGTGATCCGGCACTGCCAGATTCGCCGCCACCCGCCACGGGCGCCGGCCGGCCAGGCGCAGCCCCTCGAACGCCTGGGGCGAAGTCACTTCATGAACGAGTTGGCGATCGATGTAGAGCAGCGCCGTGCCGTCCTCATCCACCCGCACCACATGCTCGTCCCACAGTTTATCGTAGAGGGTCCTGGCACCCATATCGCCGCCTCGCTAGCAAAATCTCAACCTGTAAGAATAGTCGGGGCGGTGCGCAAACTCAATTGGTGCTGCAGCCGAGGCCGGTTCACGATGCGGGCTCGCCCTTCGGGACGTGTAGGGTGGATAAGGCGCGCCGCTCGCCGCTCGTAACTTCTCAATAACCCGCGGCAAACAGCCGATGCGGCTCCGCAAGTCTATGTTTCTCCAAGGGTAGCCCGTGGGCTTGCCGTGACTTATTGAGAAGTTACCGCCGCTCGGCGTCAGGGACCCGGCACAGAGGTCGCGCGCGCCGCATCCACCATCGGTCGCTTGACGCGGCGGCATCGGTCGCGTGCAAATACACGAGCCGGACGCCACAAGCACATCCGCCGACACCCTAGCCGCCAACCTGGATCAGCCATGGACCCCTCCTCCTACGCCACCCTGCTCGCCTTCAACGCGATCTCCAGTCACTTTACACGGCGCTCACAGAGGCAAATCGCGGCCCAGGAAGGCGCCCAGCAACGCGCCTTCCAGCAGCAGCAGTTCGAGGCCCAGCGCGAGGAGCAGCGGCAACAGGCCAAGGAGCGGCGGGAACAGGAATGGGCCATGGCGACCCGGCAGCGCCAGACCGCCCTGGATCTACAGGAGAACCAGAAAGTCCTGGACCACTGCCCACTGCGGCTCTTTCCCTCCCAAATTCTGCAATCGCACCGCTACGATGGACCGACCCCGCTGCGGGTGTTCCTCTCGCTGCCCGCCAACGGGCCACGCGACCTGGAAGGGCCGGTGCGCCAGGCACTCCAACAATTCCTCTCCACCCACTACAACTTCAATCTCGGGGTGCGCCCCATCGAACTCCTGGACGGAGCCTGGAAAGACGGCCAGTTCCAGGGTGCGGCCAGCATCAAGGCCCTGCACGAGCGGTTGCGCTCCGAACCGACCCTGGTACCGGAGACCCAGATGCCGGAGGGTGACGACCACCTCTACATCAATCTGGCCTACTGGGGACCCGCCCAGGATCAGTACCGCTATCAGACGCTGGAGAAGATCGCCTATCGCCCCGTGGTCGAGGATGCATGATCCACTTACTCGATACCTCGGCGGTATTGATACATTATCGCCAGGAGCCTGGCTGGGTGGGGGCGGCGGACTTAGGCGATTCCCGTAATTAGATATCCCGACTGCGCATGCCTGCAAAATCCGTAGGGCTGGAGGCATTTGCGCTGTGCCCAGATGTTGTGGTCACAGGGGCTTGCAGCCACTAGATGCTGCGCTTCTTTCGTCACAGCGCAAATGCCTCGGCTGTAGGGACGATTCTGGGGCGACTAAAGTCGCCCCTACACCTCGGTCGATCCTTTCCCGGAAATCACCTCAGCGTGCGCTCCCCGGCCCACGGCCTTGAGCGCAGTCAGCGCGGCCTCGAACAGGCCCAGGTCGGCGCGACGGGCATCCGCCTGGCCGTCGGTCGGACTTGGAGGAGATCCGGCTCAGAAATTGCTGTCATATCTCGCTCCCCGCGCCATTGCTGAACATCATCCAGGAAACACCTGTCTGCATAGAGATACCACATTTCTTGGAAAAGAAGTTTTTACTCAGGCACTAAGAAACATAAAGCAAGAAATGAGCCGGATTTCCCCTTAATGCACATGCGTTATCGCAAGGATTCCGTGAATGCTATGGAACCGCTAACAGGCATATGGAATCCATTCCATAGCGAGACCACTTCAGACCGCCCTGGATGCTCGCCTCACGCGGGCACCAGAACTTCAAGCCATTGTTATCATAAAAATTAAATAATCTGCACAGGGAAGCAGGTTCTGGCGCGATCTATGCTTTACACAAGATAAGCGAACAAGCCGGCAGGAAGCCACACCGGGAAGCCCGCCCCTCGACAACAAATGGCTCCAGTTTGCACCGAGTCACTGACACGAGTGGCGAAATGTCCTGAGAGCCCCTAACCCCTTGATAGCAGAATCTAGAGGCTGGTTCCTTCAATGGAGTAGCGAATTCGCCACCAGTGTCAGTCACTAGGAGCAATCTGATGGGCCGTTTTGCCGAAGATATGGGACGGCTGCGCGAGGAGATCGCCTCCGAACGCGTCGCCCGCCAAACCCTGATCGCCGACACCCGCGAAGCGGTAACGGAGGCTGCACACGCCTTCATGGGCGAACTGAAAAGCAGTGTGGAGACGCTCCAAGCGGAGTTTCGCGCGGCGCATGTCGACATGGCCGCCTCCGAGCGGAGAGCGCGCAACGCCGACCTCGCCCGCTTGGGCGGCGCCGTGGCTGACATCCGCGCGGAGGCGGGCGAGCGCCAGGCCGCGGTGCGCGCAGACTTGCTCGAGGCGAACGCGGCGGCGCGTTGCGAGCGCGCCCAAACGCTGCAGCACCGGCGAGGCGCAGTGGCACAGCTGCTGGAAGGTTTCCGCCAGGCCCACAGCGCGATGGCGGTGGCGGAACGCGGCGCCGGTCGCTCCTTCGTCGCCGGTATCGTCGCGGCGGTGGACGATCTACAGCGCCAGACCGTCCAAACGGTCGCGGCGTTCGCCGTCGAGCGCGCAAGGGCCCGGACGGCGTGGCGCGGCGTCCCGACGCCCGTCGCGCCCCCGCCCGCCGCACGGGCAGTCCGCGGGCAGGATGTTCGCGGTACCCAGCCCGTGCCGCTATGGAACGGATCCCCTGCCTGTGGCAGCACCCTCGCCGGTCCGCTTGCTCCCCCGGTGTTTAGATCTTCTTTATAGAAGTGGATACTGATTATGTCGATGCACACCGTTTGGATCATGAATGGCAAGGGGGGCGTCGGTAAGTCGTCGCTCATGATGGTCTTGGCATGGCTATACGATAATATGGGCCGCCCCTTACGTCTCATTGATGTCGATGACAAGGCGAAATTGGCCGAGTTCGTGGGCCACGATAGTGTCCTCTCCCTGCGCATCGGCGCGGATGCCGAGGCACTGCGCGTGGATCCATCGCTTGCCTATAGCTACTGGGATCAACTGGCGGCCGAGATCCTTGATGGCGATACCGGCGTCGATCTCGGGGCCAACATGGATCGGCATATCCTCCAATGGGCGCAAAAGTCCGACTTGGGCGAGGTCTTGGCCGAAAGCGGCGTAACCATGGATATCTATGTCCCGGTCACTGCGGATCCACTGGCCGTGACGGGCGGGATCGATGTGCTGGATGCGGTCGCGAAGATCTTTCCGGACAGCCGGCGGATTCTAGTGCTCAACCGGTTCGCTGGTCATTTCAATGCCTATGAGTCTACCCCTGAGTTCAATCGTATCGCGGCGATGCGAACCGAGGGACTTATCGTGGTCGGCATGGATGGCTGTCACAGCGAGGCCTGGACCGACTTCGAGCGGATGAAACTGCCGCCGTCGCGGATCCTGGCCCTGAATGCGGCCAAGTTGGCCCAGCAAACCGGCCTGGGGATCCTTGCCGCGAAACGTGCAGTCGGCGACTATGCGTCCTGGCTCAAGCAGTTGCAGCAGGAGTTCGCGCCACTGGTGGCGCTCCGCCCCGATTGATCACGGCAGGGGCCACGCACGGATTCCGTGGCGGGCAATCGGACAGGCTGGATCGGTTATCTCTCCCGCGGGTTTTGTATGAATTCACGCTGGATCGCTCATCTCGACGCCCACATCGCCACTGGCCAGATCGCCGCGGAGGCCGAAAGCGCCGAAACCCTAAGCTGGTTGTTGAAGCTCGAACCGGAGCAGCGCTGGTATCTGGTCTTGAGCCGTGACCCGCGCCTCAAGCGCCTGGTCGCGGGTGACTACCGGCGTCTTCTGATCTTGATGGTCCAGTTGGAGTCGGCCGCGCTTGCGGATATCGCGGAACCCCTCGCCCTGTGCACCGAACTGGAACGTTTGAATGCGGGCCTGACCCAAGGTCGCAACGCGGTGCTCCAACTGGCCCAGGAGCGCCAAAGTCCGAGCGGCTACGATGCGCACGCACAGGCCATCGAAAGCCTGCGCGATCAGGCGGAGGCGGCGTTGACTCAGGTGCGTCAGGGGGCCTGGCGAGCGGCGCTGCACGTCCTGTGGGAAGTCACTGATCCGGCTTACAGGGAGTGGCGTGAGCGGCTCGCCCGTTGGCTGGCGGCGCGGGAGACAGTGTCGGAGCTGGCGCACCAGACCGGGGCGCAGGATGCAGACCGACCGGACGATTCGCTAAGGGCAACCCTCCCATGATCACCCTCGGCATCCTCTTGACCCTTCTGCTGGGCGGCTCTGGCCTGGCCGCGCTAGTCCTGAGACGACGCTGCCGGCGACGCGGTGACCTCAAACGACCGCGCATCGGCATTGCGCGGCCAGCCACGGATGATTCAGCGGCGCTGGGTGTCTGGCGTCCGCCGCCACGAGAGCATCTGTTGCGACGCCAAGAGGCCCTGTCGCGAGACAGCGGCGGGGACGAAGCGGCTCCCCCCTACGACATGTTCCGGCGTCGGCCCATGGTCAAGCCACTCGGACGTTGCGAGGCCATGCCAACACTGCGGCCCCGCCCCCCCGTTACCTTAGGCTCGCAGATGCGCGCCGAAGCACCCGCGCCATCCTCCCAACCGCCGACCGACACCCCCGGCTTGACACAGCAACCTTCACGTATCGGGCGGCGACGTCAGGGGTTGGAAAGCCTCATCACCGAGATCCCGCAACATCCCCGGGAACAGCATCATGACTCGCGCGACTCCTGATTCTTCACCTCGAGCGACCGAGATCGTGGCCGTCGTCAGTCAACAGGGCGGCGTAGGCAAGACCACGACCGCGATCAACCTCGCCATCGCCCTGGCCGCGGCCGGCCGCACCGTCTTGTTGATGGATCTGGATCCACAGGGACACGCGGGTCATGCCCTGGTGCGGGGCCACTATGATGGGGGCGGTACGGAACGCATCCTGTTGCAAGCGAGCCTGAGCCGCGACCTGATCGCCGCTACCGAGATCCCGGACCTCTATCTGGCGCCAGCCGGCCCCGGGCTGGCCGGCGTCGAGAGCGCGCTTGCCGTGATGGGCGACAGCCGGACCCGCTTGTACCAGGCACTCGCCACCTTGCATAGCCTGCCTTTGCGATTCGACCACGTGGTCATCGACTGTCCACCCGCGCTGGGTTTGCTGACGTTGAACGCCCTGGCCGCGGCGCATCGGGTCTTGCTGCCAATTCCTTGCGACTCGGTCGTTCTCGGAGGTCTGCCGACGGTGCTGACGACCATCAGTCGGTTGCGCGCTGGCTTGTCGCAACCCCTGTACGGTGTTTATCTGCTGATCAGTATGCGCCCCATGGGCGCGGCGACCCAGTCCCTGATCGCCACGATGCGTCATGACTACGGGCGCATGACCCTGCTGAGCGAGATCCCCTATGATGAGCAGGTCAAGGAGGCCACCGAACGCGGCCGGCCATTGCTGGCCCATGATCTCACGAGCGGTGTTAGCCAAGCCTATCTGTCGCTGGCCGCCGAATGGTTGACCCTGAGCGAGGAGGGCGATCAACCGGATGGCAGTTGGCGCTTACGGGCGCGCCAGGAACGTATCACGGCGTATTGCGCCGAGATCAGCAAACGCGTCGAGGCCTGGCTGGTCGACCCTTCCTCGCTGCTCTACGACGACGCGCGTGAGGCGATGCGCCATCAGGATGCCTTGGTCCTCGAGGAGCTCTTTCAGGCGACCCCGCCGAGCACGAACCCCCGCTTCGCCCAGCGACGCTGGCCCTTCATCCTCGCGGGGCTCTCACTCCTCGCATTATTACCAACCGCCTGGTGGTTGCGTCACTGGAGCCCGGATCCGGCATGGCGTATTGAACTGGGGGCTTTGGTCATCGGCACCGACCAGTATTGGCGCGCCGGCAGTCTCCTACAGGCGCGTTCCGATACCAATGCCTATCGCGAGTTGCTGTTCGCCAGTCAACTGGTCGCGTCGAACCGCGAACGTCTCCTGGCCTGTGGCGAGCAGGTTCGAGAGGACGACACCGCCACCCGTTGCGCCATTGAAATGCCGGTCTCCCCATGAACATCGGGCAACGATTTCTGGAGCGCGCGTTCTGTCGTCCATGCCGGACAGCCCCAAGAGCGCACGCGCCATGGCGGATCGCGCTCCTGATGGGACTAGTCAGCATCGCGGCCGCGGCTGACCAGGGGTCTTCGTCACCGATTCCGCTCATCAAACCGGACGTTGGCGACGATCCGCGTTGGCTGCGCCAATTGCCCGCAGTCGTCCTGCCCTTGCCTAAGCCCGCCGAGTTGGCCGCACGCCGGGCTCATGCGTCGCAACGGGAAAGGGACGCGGCGGCGGAGGCACGCGGTGAGATTGCACAGGCGCCCGCACCCGGGATCAGCGATCCACGGGTGAGGGAAGCAGCCGAGACCGAGCGCTCGCCCGAGAGGTCAACCGCGACTGCGGACGCGGTCGTGGATGCGCCTGCTGGCGATGAACCGACCGAAGACGCCGCCAGGAGCGAGGTGCTGGAGGCGCGGGTGATCGGTCCGCCGGCCACACGCCAGGTCACTGATCCGGCATCCATCCCTGGCGCGGCGGCTACCGAGGCTTCCTCCCCGCGCTATCGCTGGCATGTCCAACTGCTGGCGGGGCGTTCACTCGTCAAGGTCAAGGAGGACAGCAGGGACTTCGAATCGCGCTATGAAGCCATGTTGCAGGGGCGTACCTTGACGATCAACCAGTCGCGTTACGGGGATGCGCGTGACGAATTCTACCGTCTCCGTGTGTTGGACTGGACGACCCCCCAGCCCGCGCGGGTCTGGTGCGTTCAGTTGCGGGCCAGCGGCCATCAGTGCCTGGTCACGCGTGTCACCGTGCCGCAATAACGGGCGAAACTCATGCGAACATTCTGCATCACTTCGGGGAAAGGGGGGGTCGGTAAGACCACGCTGGCCATCAATCTCGGTATTGCCATGGCCCGCACCGGGCGTCGGATCCTGCTGCTGGATGGCGATCTGGGTCTGGCGAATCTCAATGTGTTGCTTGGGATCATCCCCAAATTCACGATTCAGGATGTGGTTCGCGGCGAGAAGACCTTGGCGCAGGTCATCATGCCGACCAGCTATGGGTTGGATCTCGTGGCCGGCGCCACCGGGATCGCTGACCTGGCCAATCTGGGTGGGCCGGAGCGTGAACATGTCTTGCAGGGCCTGGAAGGCTTGAACGGCTATGACATCCTGATCATCGATACCGGAGCCGGCATCGGCGACAATGTCATCCGTTTCGTCCTGGCCGCCGACGATGCGATCGTCGTCACCACCCATCACCCGACCTCAATGACCGACGCCTACGGCATCATCAAGACCATCCTGACGCGTGAGGCCAAGACGATCAAGCTTCTGGTCAATTGTGTCAACTCGCCCAGCGACGCACAGCAAGTCGGCGCCCGGCTGGCGGCCGTGACCGCCAAATTCCTGAATGGCAAAATCGAGTGCATTGGCTACGTCCAGCGTGACGCACTGATCGAGAAAAGCATCATGGCCCAGAAGCCACACCTCATTCTCAATCCTGGGGCCGCGAGCGCCCAGCGTATCCGGGAGGTCGCAATGCGCCTGCTCAATGAGGGCGAGCCGGATTCGAAGGGAACGCTGGGGCGTTTCATCCAGAGGCTGATGGGCCGTTGATTCTGCAATGTGCAATGGGAGCTGATCACATCTCGGACGAGCGGGTCGCGGTCTCTTGCTACTGTTTACGAGGTGATCGATCTCTTCGACGATCCGGTGGCTCACCAAAGCGCTCCGCCCCTCCAACGCACTGCGCGCGCTCAGTCAGCGGTGGGTCGCCCGTTCCGAGCCCGGGGCGGCCATGCGCCCAACCACCGCCCCAACGATCAGCGCCCGTTGCGGACCGCTCAGCCCCAGGTCTTGGAGCAGCGCGTGCGACTTCAGTCGCACCTACACTTACCAGCAGTCGACCCCGATGCCGGCCAGCGCGCAGCGGGAAAACCCGACAGGCTGCTAGAATGCGGTCTAACGCCTTGCCTTGTCGTTTTCCTTTTTCGACCCCCCGAACACCATGACCGACCCCACAGATTCGCACCGTTCCAATTTTATCCGTCAGATCATCGAGGAAGACCTGGCGGCCGGGCGCCACCAGCGCATCGCCACGCGTTTTCCGCCGGAGCCTAACGGCTATCTGCATATCGGCCATGCCAAGTCGATCGTGCTCAACTTCGGGCTCGCCCTGGATTATCCGGGAACCTGCAACCTGCGCTTCGACGACACCAACCCGAACAAGGAAGATGTGGAGTTCGTGGACGCCATCCAGGCGGATGTGCGCTGGCTCGGCTTCGACTGGGCCGACCGGCTCTATTTCGCCTCGGATTACTTCGAGCAACTGTACGGCTTCGCCATCGAACTGATCGGCAAGGGCCTGGCCTATGTGTGTGATCTCAGTGCCGAAGAGGTCCGCGCCTATCGCGGTACCCTCACCGAGCCCGGCCGCGAGAGTCCCAACCGCAACCGTTCGGTGGAAGAGAACCTGGATCTCTTCACCCGCATGCGGGCCGGCGAATTCCCGGACGGCGCCCGCAGCCTGCGTGCCCGCATCGACATGGCCTCGCCGAACATCAATCTGCGCGATCCGGTGCTTTACCGCATCCGCCATGGAGTGATTCACCACCAGACCGGCACCGCCTGGTGTCTGTATCCGACCTACGACTACACCCATCCGCTCTCGGATGCACTGGAGTGCATCACCCACTCCATCTGTACCCTGGAGTTCGAGGACCATCGGCCCTTCTACGATTGGTGCGTCGCCAACGTCTCGGTGCCCTGCAAACCGCGGCAGATCGAGTTCTCCCGGCTCAACCTGGAATACACGGTGATGAGCAAGCGGCTGCTCACCCAACTGGTTGCCGAGAGGCATGTCACGGGCTGGGACGACCCGCGGATGCCGACCATCGCCGGGCTGCGCCGCCGCGGCTACACACCCGCGGCCATCCGCGCCTTCTGCGAGCGCATCGGTGTCACCAAGTCGGACAACATGGTCGAGATGGCCATGCTGGAAAGCGCCATCCGCGAGGATCTGGATGCCACGGCCCCGCGACGGATGGCGGTGCTGCGCCCGCTCAAAGTCGTCATCGAGAACATTCCGGCGGGTCAAGTCGAGCAGATGCAGGCCGGCAACCACCCCAAAGACGCCGCGCTGGGTACCCGCACCCTGCCCTTCGACCGCGAAATCTATATCGACCACAACGATTTTTCCGAACAGCCGCCCAAGGGCTTCAAGCGCCTGATGCCGGGCACCGAGGTCCGGCTGCGCAACGCCTATGTGATCCGCTGCGATCAGGTGATCAAGGATGCCGACGGGAATGTCATCGAACTGCGCGCCACCGCGGACCTCGACACCCTGGGCCGCAACCCGGAGGGCCGCAAGATCGGCGGCGTCATTCACTGGGTCAGCGCCGCCCATGGGTTGCGGGCCGAACTCCGGCTCTATGACCGGCTGTTCCGGGTCCCGGTCCCAGGCGCGGGCGGTGCGAATTTCCTCACGGACATCAACCCGGACTCGCTCGCAGTGCTCACCGACAGCGTGGTGGAGCCGGGGCTCGTGGGTGTCGCCCCCGGTGAGCGTTTCCAGTTCGAACGTGAGGGCTATTTCGTCACCGACCCGGACAGCACGGCCGAGCGTCCCGTATTCAACCTGACCGTCGGACTCAAGGACACCTGGGGCAAGGGGCAGCGTTAGACGCGGCGCGTGCTCAGCTTCTATGGGGTACACTAAGGTGTAGCCATCCAGTTGTATCAGGGTCCGTCCATGCGCTGTAACACACAGGCTCCCGACTCGCCCGCTGCCGCGGCGACCCTGGATCTGGGACCCGGCGGCGGCGTCAATCCGGTGCGTCCGACCACACCGCCGGCGCTGCCGTTACCCGGACGCAATCTGCTGCTCGACTTTTTCCGGGGGTGGGCGCTGCTGGTCATTTTCGTCAACCACATCCCGCTCAACGGATTGTCCTTATTCACGCCATCGCGTTTCGGGTTCAGCGATGCCTCCGAGATCTTCGTGTTCCTCTCCGGCTTCGCCGCGGCCCTGGCTTACGGCCGCAGCTTCCGATCCGCCGGGCTCGTGGTCGGCAGCGCGCCGGTGGTGCTGCGCGGTGGACAAATCTATGCGGCCCACCTGGGGCTATTTTTCGCCCTGGCCGCCATCTGTGTCATCGGCAATGCCTGGTGGGCGGAGCCGGACTATATCAGTCGGCTGAATCTGGCCTATTTTTTCGATCACACCTCAGCGGCCCTGCTGGGCCTCGTGACCCTGACCTATGTGCCCAATTATTTCGACATTCTGCCGATGTACCTGGTGGTCCTGCTCTGGCTGCCGCTGTTTTGGTCGCTGTCGCGGCTCCATGTCGGCGCGGCCTTGGGGGCTTCGCTCGGCGTCTACCTGGCCATGTGGTGGTGGAGCATCGAACTCCCGGCGGACCCGCTCGGCGATCGCCCCTGGTTCTTCAACCCGTTCGCCTGGCAACTGCTGTTTTTTCTCGGATTCGCGTTCGGCAGCGGCTGGATCAAAGCCCCTCCAGCCAGGGGCTGGCTGATTGCGCTGGCGCTGGGTGGTGTCGTCATCGCCATCCCCATCGGCTACCCGCCGATCTATCAGGCCGACGCCTTCTGGGGCGATCTGCGCGCAACCCTGGAGCCCTGGTTCGATAAGACGCGACTGGGGCCATTGCGCGTGCTCCATTTCCTGTGTCTGGCGTATCTGGCCCTTTGCCTGCTGCGGACCCGTCAGCACTGGCTCAGCCGGCCCCTGCCCAGCCTGATCGCCACGGCGGGACAGCAATCGCTGTCGATTTTCCTGTTCGGCATGGCCCTCTCGTTCATCGCCGGCATGGCACTTGATCAGGCCGGGCGAACTCTGATCACGACTGCCCTGGTCAATCTGGGTGGGATCGCGCTCCTGCTGCTGGTGGCTCAGGCGCTGGCCTGGCTGGGACGCAAGCCCTGGAAACAGGCGGCGCGGACGCTGGCCCATGCCGCGACCGACTCCGGCCATACACCCGCACCGACCGGCGCGCTTGGTTTACCCTGGCTGTGGCTCAAGCACGGCACCCTCACTGCCGCGCTGGTGTTCATGGCTGTCTCACCCGCGCTGCTGGTCCGGCAAGTCCATGGAACGCGCGGTCCCGCCACGGCCGCCGCGGCTGAACTGAACACGCCGACCCCGGCTCTCCCGGAGCACCGGATGAGTCCTTTAACGCAGGGATCCGACTCACTCAGTGCGCAGATCCTGCGGGCCAGGCCATCGATCGCAATGGATCATCCGATCCATCACCAACCCGGTATGACGCGTACCGATCCCGCCTTGCGCCCCGTCAGCCTGAAGCCCAAGCAGACCAAACAGCCGCGTCGCGTTCAGGCCGGATCGACCAAGTCGAAATGGCGCAAACCAGCGGTTCAGACTGGAACGAAGAAGACCGCCGTGCGGCGTCCGTCCGTACCGACGCCGGCCAGGATCGCGCCCTGATCTAGGAGATACAAATGCTGAATAACGATCGATTAACGACCTACTGGGCACGCGGCGCGGCCTTGGCGGGAATGGCGCTCATCACGGGATGCGCCTCGCTCAACTCCGGCGTGTCCGGCCTGATGGGCAGCGGCACCGGCGTCACGGCCACTGACCCGACCCGACTCACACAGAGTGGCTTCCTGTCCGATTACGCCCGGCTCAAGCCCACGCCCTGGGGCGAAGGCATCCAGTGCTGGGCCGATCCGCGTCTCGATGCGAAGCGCTACGACAAGGTGCTGATCGCGCCCATGGTCGTCACGCTCAAGCCCGGCCGGAATCAGGCCGTCGATCCGGCTGACCTCAAGATACTGACCGACTATTTTCACGCGTCACTGGCCACGGCACTCAAGCCGCAGCTGCAGGTGGTCAATCAGCCGGGCCGCGGCGTAGTCGTGCTGCGGATCGCGCTCACCAATCTGGTGCCGACCGGCATCACCCGAAGCCTGACCGGGACCCTGGTACCCTATGGCTTCGTCGCGGAAGCGGGTTCCGGGGTCGCCACCGGCCGGCCCGCCGGCTCCACCCCCTATCTGGGCGAGACCGGCATGGAAATGCAGTTCCGGGATGGGGGTTCGGGCGCTGTGCTCGCCGAATGCCGCGACACCCAGATCGGGCGCAAATATGCCGCCGACCTGAACGCGGGCGTCACCGGAGCGGCCCAGACCTGGGCGAGCGGCTATGTGAACTCCTTCCAGAGCTGGGCCTATGCCCGCAATGCATTCGACAAATGGTCCACGCTGACAGCGAACCGCATCGCCGAGTTGCGCGGGGCCACGCCGACGCGATAGGGGCCTGGCCAGCGGCGGCAGATGCGGGACGCCACCGTCAACCAGGCTCCGGATCATGAACCGACTCGATGCCATGCACCTGTTTGTTCGTGTCGCGGAACTGGGCAGTTTCGCGGCGGTCGCCGATCAACTCGGCGTGGCGCGTTCGGTCGTCACCCGGCAGATTGCCGCGCTGGAGGAGCATCTCGGCGTCAAGCTCATGGTCCGCAGCACGCGGCACCTGACGCTGACCTCGGCCGGCACCGCCTATCTGGACAAGTGCCGGGTGATCCTCGATCTGGTGGAAACGGCGGAAGCGGAAGTGATGGAGGAACGTCTGGCCCCCAGTGGCCAACTGCGCCTCAGCGTGCCACTGAGTTTTGGACTGCGACACCTGATGCCGCTGCTGCTGGAGTTCGCCGCCACCTACCCCGCCATCACCCTGTCGACCGACTTCAATGACCGCACGCTCAACCTAATTGATGAAGGCATCGACCTGGCCATCCGTATCTCGGCCCAGCTCGCGCCGGGTGACATCGCCCGCAAACTCGGCACCTGTGGGCTCAAGGTCATCGCTGCGCCGGATTATCTCGCCCAACATGGCCGGCCGTCGCATCCCTCCGAACTTATCGGCCATCCCTGTATCGGGTACTTGCAGCAGGCGAACAGCCTTCCCTGGTCGTTCCTGATCGACGGCCGGTTGCAGGACTTTGCTCTGCCCTTCCGGCTCCAGGCCAACAACGGTGACGCCCTGGCCGAAGCGGCCGCCCGGGGACTGGGCATCACGCTCGTGCCGGAGTTCATCGCGTCCGACTATCTCGCCGGGGGCCGGGTCGAAACCCTGCTGGACGCATTTGAACCGCCCGCATTGGGCATCTACGCCTTGCTCCCGAGCAATCGCTATATGCCCCATCGGGTTCGCGCGCTGATCGATTTTCTATCCAGTCGGCTGGCGTGCCCACCCCATGAGAGGACCGCTGACGCTCAGTGGTAGTGCAGTTCATGCGCACGCAGGTCGAACAACAGCACTTCGGCATTGTCGCCCTCGCCGAACGCAAGTTCCCGCACCTTGCGCAGGCGTGCGCCGTCGCCCTCCGACAGACGTTCACCGTTCACGGTGAGCGCACCGCGCGCAACCTGCACATAGGCATAGCGGTCGGCGGGCAACTCAAAGCGCTGCTGTTCGGCGCCATTGAAGCATCCGGCATAGACACGCGTATCCTGATACACCGACAGGGAGCCGTCGGCACCGTCGGGCGCAACGATCAGACGCAGGCGACCCCGCTTATCGGCCGCGGCGATGTGCTGCTGCTGGTAGCGCGGCGTGACGCCCTGGCGATCCGGGACGATCCAGATCTGCAGGAGATGCACCATATCCTGAGGCGAGGCGTTGAACTCGCTGTGACGGATTCCGGTGCCGGCACTCATCATCTGAACGTCGCCGGGCCGGATGATCGAGCCGTTCCCCATCGAGTCCTTATGCTCCAGCGCGCCTTCGAGCACGTAGGTGAGGATCTCCATGTCGTGGTGACCGTGGGTATCGAAGCCGCGGCCCGGACGCACCCGGTCGTCGTTGATCACCAGCAAGTCAGAAAAGCCCGTTTGCTCCGGGTCGTAGTAGCTGCCGAATGAAAAGGTGTGATGGGAATGCAGCCACCCAAGATTGGCGAGGCCGCGGTCTGCTGCGTGTCTCAGTTCCAACATCTTGATCTCCTGGATATCTGTGCGGCGGAGCCGGTGTCGCGGGCGGCACCGGCCCCGGTGATCAGGCTCAACCCTTAACCGCCTCAAGCGAGACGGTTGTCGACCGAGGTGGTGTCGATGACGACATCGACCGTGCCGGTCTTCGCCGCCTGGTCCAGCACCACGGTACCGGTGGTCTTGTTGAAGCGGCTGAGCTGCGTCGACAGACCCTGGTGGTCGTACGAGAAGCGCGCGAAGGTATGAGTCGGGTCGACGCTGTAGGTTTCCGGCGCGGCCAGCGCGGGGGCGGACGCGGCCGCGATGACGAGGGCGGCAGACAGTTTGGCCAAGGTGTTCATCAATGGCTTCCTATTGAGGTTGGGGAGATGGGACTTTGACTGCCGCGGTCGTTTACGCGCGGCAGGTATCGGCGATGGGTTCACTTTAGTCGACAGAAACAGTCGGAAATAGAGCGCAACGGCGAATGATCTGTTGCCGGAATTGCAACAATGCGGTGCCAACCAGAAAGGGTTTATGATTCGAGGCAAGCGGGCACCCGTCGCCCGTGATCCTGCGCGCGAGGCCGTTCATGGACATCACAGTCGAGACCATCAAACGCGAACTACCACGCCTGCTGCGGGACGACCCGGAGCTGCGCCAATACGTCCTGGAGATCGCCCGCGGACAGTTCGCCGACCGGGTGCAGACCGATGACCGCTTCGACCGCGTCCTCGACGAGCTGCGCCGCGACCGCGAGGAGCAGGCCCGCAAGTGGGACGAGCAAACCCAACTGTGGCGCGAGCAGAACCGCAAGTGGGATGAGCAGAACCACGAGCAGAGGCTCAACTGGGACGAGCAAAACCGCAAGTGGGACGAGCAGAACCGCAAGTGGGATGAGCAGAACCGCGAGCAGAGGCTCAATTGGGACGAGCAAAACCGCAAGTGGGACGAGCAGAACCGCGAGCAGAGGCTGAACCGGGACGAGCAGAACCGCAAGTGGGAGGAGTCCCGCCGGGAGTTCGATCGGGTTCACGAGGAGATCATGGCGCAGGCGAAGAAGCACGACCGCTCCATCGGCGCCCTGGGCGCCCGCTGGGGCCTGCAATCCGAGGCCGCCTTCCGCAATGCCCTGGCCGGCATCCTGGAGACCAGCTTCGGCGTCAGCGTGCGCAATGTCTGTGAATTCGACGACGCCGGCGAGGTCTTCGGGCGGCCGGATCAGGTGGAGATCGACATCATCGTCAAGAATGGCATGCTGTTGCTCATGGAACTGAAGTCATCCATCGACAAGGGCGGCATGTACATCTTCGAGCGCAAGGCCCGCTTCTACGAGCGCCATCAC
>NZ_CAIZIZ010000477.1 GCF_903933125.1 uncultured Lamprocystis sp.
ATAAAACACTAATTTTATGGTTTTCCTGAGAGTAAGATGTGCGTACAAATATTTTAGTTGAAGTACTTAGTCGTTACCGCGGGCCACCGAACCCGCCCAATCAGGCAGCACTTCAAGTCCGGCGCGCGGCAACCGAGGCGTTGACTGTGAAAACGCTCATAACCATCAAAAGCGAGCAAAGGAACCATGGCCATCAGCATTGCGAAGATCAAGTTCATACTCTTGAAAAGCGGTTTTTCAGAAATGGCGGACAAGAGCAAGCATAAGGAGTTCATCCACACAAGAACAAGCGAAAGCGTCTACTTGAACAAGGCCGAACCGAAGGTCTACTCACACTTGATCGTGCATCCCAGACATCTGAGCGAACGTACGCAACTGATAAACTCTGGCGTCGGCATCGGCAGCAGTAACGATTTTCTATTTGGCGCCGGTTATAGGGCGTTCCCAGAAAGAATCCGCAACGGCACAAAACCCTGCAAGTACGGCGTTCCGTTTGGATTCGATTCAATAGTGAGCTTGAACGCGTTTCTGGGACACATCTTCCCCTAGACACCGTTTCTTAACGCACCGACCACCCGGCAACTCAGGCCGGGTGTCAGGTACAACCATCTAGAGAGAGACACAATGGCCAAGATCATCGGACGGAATGCCTTCAAACGACGTGGCTTGGAACTGCACATCGGCAAGCTCTTTGCGCTGCGTCGTGAACATCACGACGACTCTTTCTTTGAGCCTAGTGGCGCGATTCGTGGATATGCAAGGGAGTATCTGCGCGCTTGGATCCCGATGTGGGAGGGCTATGAAGCGCCAAGAGCAGCTAAGAAACACTTAAGTGCCACCTTCCTCGGTCATGTTACAGAACGAACTGACTGGGAAAACCCGGAGGAGTTGCTATTTCGTGAGGTCCTTGGAGTCCTTCAAGACGACTACCCGCGCTATTATCTATGCGTGGGAGACGGCGATTTCAGCGAGGCACAAGTGGATGAAATACTTGATGCCTACCCCCTGAGCACCGACGTCGTATGGAAAGAAGCCGACGACAACCTGGCGTTTGATAACGTCTATTTTTTCAGCAAGCCTATTATTTCGAGAGGAGAGATCTGATGCTAAACGTACGAGATTACGTGAATGAGAACAACTGCCTGATCTCAGTCTCCGCAGAATACAGCCCATTTGACGGAAACCTGACTCCGTACCCCTACGTCACAAAAGAGGACAATTTTGCCGTCTCGCTCAGCGGCAAGTCAAACGAGTCCAAGAACCGCGAGTCATTTGAAGAATTCGTCAAACTTCTCGTTAATCCGTCAAAGCATCCGTATGCCAAAGTCCGGTGCAAACCTAACTATCCAGGAGTCAAGATTCAAGGGGGACGTCTCGTGAGGGAGCTTAATTGGGAGCCGCTTCGGCGCAAACTGATCGAGGATGGTTTTGGGTCACTGGTCGGTGAAACCCCATCCAATGTAGTGACCCCGGCGATCGGAGAGGCTATCGGCGCCATCAGTCCGCCAAAGGCGTCGGGGCATCCAACAGACTACTACACCGTCGATCCTTCCCGTAACGACGAGCGCAAGCGGGTTCTCCGCGAGCAGACAACGCGCCCAGGTCAGCAGCGCTTTCGCCAATCGATTATCGACCTCCACGGCGAGGCGGTGTGCGGGATATCCGGATGCCGCGTCGTCGAGGTCGTACAAGCCGCGCACATTATGCCCTACCTCGGCGATGAAGATAATCACGTCGCAAACGGACTGCTGCTGCGAGCGGACTTGCATATTCTGTTCGACCGCGACCTGCTCGGTATCGATCCCGTCACACTCCAAGTCCACCTGGCCCCGACTGTGCAATGCGATCCGGGATACGCAGCGTTCCACGGTATGACGTTGGGAGTGGCGCACGAAGTCTCGCGACCAGCCCTCCAAGAACGGTGGAATTGGTACCGAGAGCAACTCGACCATTGAGCGGACAGCTACTCCAGTTCGGATGGGGTATTCGCCCCGTCCGCAACCATTTCGCGGAACTCGCGGAGAGCGGCAAGGCCGGGGACAACTTGCGCGGCAAACGCATTCCGGAAGCGCCCGGAGTCAGATGATCGAAGCCGTCTTAGGCCGGCCGCCGCAGCGGCCGTTGGCGTGCGCTGCATCAGCCTTGGCCGTGCTTGTTGTAGCCCTGCCGCCCTGCTTACCGAGCTGGGCCGCCATCCATTGGCGACTTCCGAGAAACCCTTCCAGCAAAGCGGGCAGGTAAAGGTCAGCATCCAGCGTCGGGAAATGCAGGCCCAAACCGGAGGGGCTGATCTCGATGTGCGCCAGATCCGCCGGCTGCGCCGCTTCGAGCCCCTGCGCATCCTGCGGGATGAACGACAGCTCGATGCCGGTGGAGAAGGCGATCACCACGCGGCGCAAAGCCTCGTCGTAGCGAGCGGATATCGCGACCGGGTTGGTCTCGCGGCACTGCATGGCACGGACGTTGGCCTGCTCGAATTCTTCAGCATTGACCATGAATTTCGCTCCAGCGGCTGCAGGCCGTAACCAGTACCGCCGCGATTGCGGCCTTAATGCGGGTCAGCTCTTGCCGCGAGAAACCGTAATTTTCACGCAACTCCGGCGGACCATCTGGGCAGTGTAGGTTGTAAACCGCCTCGCAGCCTCCGCCGACGACATGAACGTGCGCGGGCCTATGGTCGTTCGGATAGATCACCACGCGGAGGTGGTCGAGACGCAGGACCGTGGGCATAGCTACAGTCTATCAAGAACCAAAGCACTTGGGTTGATCCCGCGGGTCGAAAATTACGATGGCATGCGAGAAGGTTAGCCACAAAATCGGGACCTTGATCATCGTTCCGGCCACTGGAGGTCGAGGCTTTAGCCGGTCCGGCGTGCAGGCACCACTGATTTTCTTTAAGATCCGGGGAATCGCCACCAGCTGAAGCCTCGACGTCCAGTTGCGGATAGGCCGCTGGCCGGCACGATGATCAAGGCCGCGCAATCAACCGAGGCGGCTTCTCATTTCCGGATGATGATCAGGTCATCCTGACTGGGGACTGTCGCTGGATAGTTCAACCCCGGGTAGGTTGAATCCAGGTAATTGGAGATAAAGCCGTCGAGCCTGATCGTATCGCAAGGGGCCGCGGACAACGGATTGATGAGACACATTCTGAACAGGACAATCAGATCTTCGCGGCTCGGCACCCGGTCCAGCGGGGTGTCGATGGTATAGATGGTGACTTCCGCTTGTCGACCGGCCAGTGCCTGATAAAAACGCGACTCGTGGCAGCACGCGTGCAAGTCCAGATTTGTCCTCGCTTCCTCCCGGCGCCCTGCCGCCTTCTGGAACCCGATACCGATCAGCGCCATCGGCGCCGCGGGCTGGTTGAGGATGATCGCCAGATGCCCCCCGGGCTTCAGCAGGGTGAGTGCCAACCGGATCTTGTCGCGAATATCATCGAGCCCGTTGAAGTGATACAGCACATGCGAGAGTGTCATCAGATCGAATCCCTGAGGATGATCAGTGGACACCCGATACCGGGCGGACGCGTCCCAGGGGCACGCATACACATCGCTAAACTTTTTCGCCAGGACATCGCAACAGCGAGGATTTGGCTCCAGCACCATCAGCTTTTCGGCATAGGGCCGCATCAAGTCCGGCAAATGGCCTTGTCCGGCACCAATATCCAATATGGAAAAGCCGGCGCGATACACGATGGGTAGCGCGCCCTTGTCCTGCAGTTGCCGAACGGCTTCACTATTTTGAAGTGAATGGCGATGAAACAGGGTGAGCGCTTGCTCAAAAACCTCATAATCCAATTGCATCTTATTGGCGGTACCAGCTCAGCAAAGAGAACACTGTGCGGCCTCGATCAAGATTCCGGCCACCTGGGCTCGTCGGGTGCGTAGTCAGGCCATCCTGGCCTGATACCGTCAGGGCTGGAAGCCCTGACTACGCACGCCGCTGGCCGGGATTACGATTAAGGCCCGCGGTGCGGCGGTTAACGCGGCGAGCGGAAGCATTCTGTCAAACAACCGCCTGCGACGACCAGCCTACCCGGGAATTGAAACTGAACTCAGGAGTCAAGTACCGGCGACCGCCCCAGACGACCGTCCGGATGCCGATAGAGGCGGTCCAGTGTCAAACCCGCGGCATCCTGTAACTCGATATCCAGGGGCATCCGCCCCAGCGCATGGGTGGCACAGGAAAGACAGGGGTCATAGGCGCGGATGGCCACCTCGATCTGGTTCAAGAGCGGTTCGGTCAGTTCCCGCCCGCTAAGGTAATCGGCGGCCACCTGGCGGATGGCGGTGTTCATGGCTTGATTGTTGTTGGTCGTGGAGACGATGAGGTTGGCGCGCGTCACCAGTCCGTCGCCGTCGATTTCATAATGATGAAAGAGCGTGCCGCGAGGAGCCTCCACGACACCGATGCCCTTGCTGCGCATCGCCCCGCTCAGACGTAAGTCCGTGCCCTGCAGGTCCGGATCCGCAAGCAGTTCGCGGATCAGCTCGGCACAGTGCAGCAACTCGATCAGCCTGGCCCAGTGGGTGGCGAGCGCCGCCTGGAGCGGGCGGCCCTCGCCGGCGGCGGCGAAGTCCTGGCGTTCCTGCTCGGCCAGCGGGGTGTGGAAGCAGTCGCAATTGTTGACGCGGGCAAGCGGCCCTACCCGGTACCAGCCGCACTCCGGCCCCAGTTGGGTCAGGAAAGGGAACTTCATGTAGCTCCAGTCCTTGACCTCCTCCTGGATCAGTTGCTCGTAATTGTTGCAGTCCTGGTGATCCATGAGCGTGTCGCCCTGCGGGCCACGCACACGCAGACCCCCGTCATAGAGTTCGAAGGCCCCGTCCGGTCGGATCAGGCTCAGGGTGTTGGCGTCCACGGCCCCGAACCGATAGTGATACTCGGGGTTACGCAGGATGATCCGTTTCATCAACTGAACCGCGCCCTCGGCCCAGTTGCACACCTGATCGATATCGGCCTGGAGCAGATCCCGCTCCTGTGCACTCACATGCTTATTGATCCCGCCGGGCAGCGCACCGGTACCGTGAACCCGCTTGCCGGCCGTGATGCGGATCACCTCCTGTCCGAACTTACGCAGCAGCACGCCCTGCTTCGCGATCTCCGGATGATCCTGGATCAGACCGACGATGTTGCGGTGAGCCACCGGGTCGTCGACACCGAACAAGAGGTCCGGGGATGAGAGATGAAAGAAGTTCAGTGCATGCGATTGCAGCACCTGACCCAGATGCATGAGCCGCCGCACTTTCTCGGCGGTCGGCGTGAGCACATCGACGCCAACCAACTGGTCACAGGCCTTGGCCGCCGCCAGGTGATGGCTGACCGGGCAGATACCGCACAGACGCTGAACCAGCACCGGCAACTCCCAATAAGGCCGGCCCTGGATGAACCGCTCGAACCCGCGAAACTCGACGACATGCAGTCGCGCCTGCCGCACCCGGTTGTCGTCATCCAACAACAGGGTGACCTTGCCGTGCCCCTCGACCCGCGTCAGCGGCTCGATGCAGACTCGCTTCAAGGTCTCCGGATGGCGGGCGGTTTCGAGTGAATCGGTCATGGTTAAGCCTGCAGCGCGCTAATCGTAATGAATCTGCGTATAAGGGAACGCGATCGGCTGCCCCGACAGCCAGGCGGTCAGGAAGGTCCAGAGGGTATCCGCGGAAGGCGGACAGCCGGGCAGAACATAATCGACCTTCACGACCTCATGGATGGGATGAACCCGGTCGAGCAGGAGCGGGATTTCCGGGTCGCGCGGAATGCCCGGATGATAGACCCCGACTCCACGCACATAGCTCTCTTCCAGACACTCACGCAGCGCAAGCGCGTTGCGCATCGCCGGAACTCCGCCGTTGACCGCGCAGGCGCCAACCGCCACCAGGGTCCGGCAGTGTCGGCGGAACGCGCGCAGGACCTCCAGATTCTCGGTGTTGGCCACCCCGCCCTCGATCAGGCCCAGGTCGCAGTCGCCGACCGTCTTGATATCCGTCAGTGGCGAGCGGTCGAAGTCGACCAGATCGACCAGTTGCAGGATGCGCTCATCGATGTCCAAGAGCGACGTGTGACAGCCGAAACAGCCGCACAGTGAAGCGGTCGCGACGCGAGGTTTGGCGGACACGTCACTCACCTCCCGGCTGAGCACGCAGGTCCCCGACCACGCTGATCGGCGCCTGATCATAGAGTCGTTGACCGATCGGCTGCTCATAACCGCGATGCTTGGGGAGAATGGCCCCGGTCGGGCAAACCTGGGCGGCGCGGTCGCTCGCGGCGAAGTGCGAGTCACCGAGCAGGCCGCTGGGCGAGTCGATCACCAGATGGCTCGCCAACCCGCGACCGCTGACGGCAAAGACCCGCTTGTGATCATGATCGCGGCTGGCACGCACGCACAGTTCGCACAGAATGCAGCGGTTGAAGTCGATCATGAAATCCGGGTGCGAGGCATCCACCGGACGCTGGGGAAAGAACTGCGGGAAGTGCGGGCTGAGCATCCCGACGTAATAAGCGACCGCCTGAAGCTGGCAACTGCCGCTGCGCTCGCAGGCCGGGCAGACATGATTGCCCTCGACGAAGAGCATCTGCACGATCGAGCGGCGCGTGGATTGAATCGTCTCGGTGTTCGACTCCACCGTCATGCCATCCAGCGCCGCCGTGGTACAGGCGGAGACCAGCCGTCCGCCGACGCCGACCATGCAGACCCGGCAACTGCCATGGGGTGCATAGTCCGGGTTGTGGCACAGGTGCGGGATATAGATACCGGCGGCCAGCGCCGCATCCATGATGGTCTGGCCGGGAGTGAAGGGAATCGGCCTGCCATCGAGACTCAGGGTCGTGCTCATGCCTCTTCCTCCACATGATCCGCGACACCGTCGCGGCCGGTGAGGGCCCGCGCGGACGCCAGTGCGGCATCCAGGTCGAACGACGGGCTGTAGTCGGCGCTGCGCAGACGCCGCCGATAAATCGCGGGGAACTTGTCCAGTGTATTGAGCACATGGTTCGGTGCCGTGTGCCCGAGGCCGCAGTAACTTGTCTGCCGCATCACCGCGCCGATGTCACGCAACTCCTGAAGATCATGGGCGGACGCCTGACCGGCCGCGACCTTCTCCACCAGATTCCGCAACAGTGCCGTACCCACCCGACAGGGCGTGCAGAAGCCGCAGGACTCATGAGCGAAGAAGGCGGCAAAGTTGCGGACCAAGTCCAGCAGGTCGCGCGAACGGTCGAAAATCATGAATGAACCGGCGGTAGGCAGATCCTCGAACGCGAGCAGACGGTCGAATTCAGCCGGCGCCAAGGTGGTCCCGGCCGCGCCGGACACCTGGACCGCCTGCACCTCCTCCGCCCCGCAGTCGGTCAACACCCGATGCACCGGAGTTCCGAAGGGGTATTCGTAGATTCCGGGCCGGGCACAGTCACCGCTGACGGACAAGATCTTGCTGCCGGCCGACTGATCCGTGCCCTCACCGCGCAGCCAGTAACCGCCCCATTGGACCACCCGGGCGGCGGCCAGAAAGGTCTCCACATTGTTGACCACGGTGGGCCGGTCCTGGTAGCCGCTGATCACCGGGAAGGGCGGACGCTTGCGGGTAACGCCGCGCTTACCCTCCAGCGACTCGATCAGGGCCGACTCCTCACCGCAGATGTAGGCTCCGGCGCCCAGATGAATGGCGATATCGAAATCGAAACCCTGCTGGCCGAGGATGTCCTTGCCGAGCAGCCCCTCGGCACGGCGGCGCGCCAGGACCGATTCCAGATGCGGCACCAGATAGCGATACTCGCCGCGCAGGTAGAGGAACCCCAGACGGGCACCGATCACGCCGGCGCACAGGGTCATCCCCTCGAACACCAGATCGGTATAACTGGTCAGCAAAACCCGATCCTTGAAGGTGCCGGGCTCACCCTCATCCGCGTTGCACACAACGAAGCGCGGCACCGTCCGGTCGCCGCCCTCAGCCTCGCGGCAGAAACGCCACTTCAAGGCCGTGGTGAATCCGGCACCGCCGCGCCCGCGCAGACCCGAGCGCTCCAGTTCAGCCAGCGCCGCATCGGCCCCGCCGTCCAGCAACCGGCGCAGACTCGCCCCGTCGGTCGCCGGATTGCTGAGCAGGAGCCCGCGACGGCGGATATTGTCCTCCACCCGGAAGAATGCGCCCGGCCAGCGCTCCAGCGGCACGCCCTCCTCCACCAGGTCGGCGATGCGATCCACCCGCGCCGCGGTCAGCGCGGTCACCGCTTGACCATTGACCAGGAGCGCCGGTCCCTGATCGCACATGCCGGTGCAGGATGTCAGTCCGATCGTCACCCTTCCATCGGCGCGAGGCGCATCCAATCCCAGACCCAGGCGCTCGGCGAGCAGCCCGACCAGTCGCTGGTTGCCGAGCATCCGATCAGTGATATTGTCCGAAAACAGGATATCGAAGTCGCCGCGGGGCTGATCGTGCAGAAAGGCATAAAAAGCGACCGCCCCGCGCACCTGGGCGTGCGCCACGTCCAGTGCCGCGGCCAGGGCATCGACCGCCGTCGGCGGCACCCAGCCGAATTGCTGCTGGACCGCAATCAGGTGCTGGAGCAGATACTCCGGCGCTTGACCATACAAACCGAGCGACCGGGCGACGAAGGCCTGAACTTTCGAGTCGACGGGTTCGCCCATCACAGCCTCCAGTGGTTGCGGAATGCGTCGGCGTACTCAGGCGATCCCCAAGAATAAAGATCCCGACGGCGCACGCCTGCAAGATCCGTAGAGGCTGTAGGGGCGACTTTAGTCGCCCCCACCCGTCGGTAGACCCTTTCCCGGAAATCACCTAATAGAGTATAGAACGCCGGTCGCTCTGGCGCCCGGCGGCGCGTCGGGGGACAATCAGGATTCCGATTCTCCCAGTACGACCGGCACCCCGACCCGATGGACCCAACACAGCTCGATCATCCAGAGAACACAGATCCCCCTGCGGTGCAGATCGTCTCGTTATGGCGCCGACTCGGCGCCCTGCTCTATGACGGCGTCCTGCTGTGGGCGCTGCTGATACTCGCCACCATCTGCCTGATCATCCCCTATGATCTGCTCGCCACCCGACCCTATCCCCGCGCGGACTGGCTGTATCGGACCCTGTTACAGGCGTATCTGCTGGCGGTGATCGCCGGCTTCTACGTCTATTTCTGGACGCACGGCGGGCAGACGCTGGGGATGCGCAGTTGGCGCGTGCGCGTGGTCCGCGCGGACGGCGGACCGCTGAGCGCCGCCGACGCCCTGCGCCGCTTCGCCTGGGCCGCCCTGAGCCTGCTGCCGCTGGGCCTGGGCCTGTGGTGGTGCCTGATCGACCGCGAACATCTGGCCTGGCATGACCGGGCCTCGGGGACACGGCTGTTGCTCGCCCGGCCAAAGGCCGCGAACCGCTCAATCAAATCTGAGCACGATACGGAACGATTGTCTGTTTCTCGTTTTTCGTTGATGTTTCTCAAGCATCAGGTTACGAAAAACAAGGCAAAAAACCAATAACGACGGTTAAACCACAGTATTCGCGCCAAGAGCAGGAGCAAGTCCATGAGTTGGGGAGAAGGCTATGTCACCGAGATCGAGTACGCGACGGGCTATTTCGCCAAACTGGCGCCCCGATTTACGCAAACCGTCCTGACTCTCCAGGGGGTCGAGACCCGCGGCCTGGAGGCCCCGACCTATCTGGAACTGGGTTTCGGCCAAGGCCTGTCACTCAACCTGCACGCGGCAGCCAACCGCGGCGAATGGTGGGGTACGGACTTCAACCCCTGTCATGTGCTGGGCGCCGCGACGCTGGCGCAGGCCGCGGGCGGCGATCTGCATCTGTTGGACGAGAGTTTCGAGCAGTTCGCGCAACGCGAGGACCTGCCGCAGTTCGACATGATCGGGCTGCACGGCATCTGGTCCTGGATCAGCGAGCGCAATATCGACAACATCGTCGCGATCCTCGCGCGCCGGCTGAAGCCGGGCGGCACCGTCTATCTGTCCTACAACAACCTGACCGGCTGGGCCGCCCTGGCGCCCCTGCGGGAACTCCTGGCGCGGCGCCGCATCCTGCTCGGGGCGGCGGCGAACCCGGTGGCCGACATCAAGGACGGACTGCGGTTTGCACAGACCCTGGTCGCGGCTCAGGCCCACTATTTCGAGGCCGTCCCGATTGCCAAGACCTGGCTGGAACAGTTGACGAACCAGGATCCCAACTACCTGGTTCACGAGTATTTCAACGCCAACTGGAAGCTGATGTCCTTTCCCGAAATCCTGGAGCGGCTGGGCGACGCCAAGCTGGGGTTCGCGGGCACCGCCGATCCACTCAAGGCCATCGAGGAAGTAGCCCTATCCGACGAGGCCCGCAACCTGATGGCGGGACTGGCCAACAATCCGACACTGCGCGAAATGGTGCTGGACTATTTCACCCTGACCCACCTGCGCTCGGACTATTTCCAGCGCGGCGTGCGCGGCATCCCGGCCTGCGATCTCAGCGAACGCCTGGGCGCCTTGCGCTTTATCCCCTGCGCTGACCCGAGCGCAACCCCGATGAAGGTCAAGACGCAACGCGGCGAGGTCCCACTGAATGAGGCCCTCTATGCACCGCTGATCGAATTGCTGGTGAAAAACGGCTGCAGCCCGATCACCTTCGCCGAAATCGCCGCGGCGCTGGCCGGTCACGCCAACGAGATCCAACTCCGTAAGATGCTGCTGACGCTGATCGGGACCGACCGCCTGGCCCCGGCCCACCCCGCGGACATCACCACCGCGGTGACCGAGCGGACCAGGCGCCTCAACAGCCATCTCCTGGAACGCGGCGGCAAGTGGTCCGGCGGCAGCCACCTGGCCTCCCCGGTGACTGGCGGGGGCGTGGGTGTGACGGTCCTCGACCAAGCCTTCCTGAACGCCCGGCAGCAAGGTCTGACCACACCCCGTGAATGGGCAGACGAGGTTTTGACCCGCCTGGAGGCCGCCGGCAGGCGCATCGTTCACCAGGGAGAGGAACTCACGGATCGCGACCGGACCCTGGGCTATCTGATCGCCGAGGCTAACAGCCTTGCCGCCGAGCGGCTGCCGATCCTGGCAGGTTTGGGGATCACCTGATCGCCCACAGCGGGGGCAGCCTCAGCCCACCCGCCGCAACAGCAACATCGCCGCACCGACGAACAGGAGCGGCGGGGCCAATGCCGCTGCCAGCGGACTCAGACCATAAATGAGCGCGAGATAGGAAAAGGTGCGACTGATCAGATAATAGACGATGCCGACCATCACCCCGACGAACATCCGTACGCCGGTCCCGCGGCTGCGCGCGGACCCGAGCAGGATGGGGATGGACACCAGAACCATCGAGAGGGTCAGCAAGGGATAGACCACCTTGCCCCAGAAGATCACCTCATAGTTGCCGGCATCCTGCGCGTTGATGCGCATGAAGCGGATGTATTTCCAGAGCCCCCACACCGGCAGGATGCGCGGATCGACGACCACCACCTCGAGGATTCCTGGGTCCAACATGGAATCCCAGCCGGCGTTCGGGAGGCGTTCGATCCGCACCCCCTCCTGACTGACATGACTGCGCGAAATGCCCTCGAGCACCCATTGACCGTCGACATAGCGCGCGCCCTCGGCGTAAGTCGCGATCAGGGTTCCCGCGGTATTGTCGACCCGGTAAGTCGAGATGGCGCGCAGACTGGTACCGGACAGAATCTCGCGGATGTTCACATAGGCGCCGTCGTCGATCGCCCAGAACCCGGAGTCGGTGCTTTGCGCAACCTCACCGGAGAGCGCCGTGCGCTTGAGCTCAAGCCCATGTTGCTCGGCGACCGGAGCCACCACCTCGCCGACGAACATGGCGATCACGGCCAGCACGATGCCGCCCATGACGCCGGCCCAGGCGATGCGCAAAATCGAGATGCCGGCCGCCCGCATCGCCACCAGCTCCGAGCGGTTGGCCAGTGCCCCCAAGCCGAGCAAGGCACCGATCAGGGTCGCGATCGGAAACACCTGGTAGGCATAACGCGGCAGCGCGAGGACCATGAACAGCAGGGCGTCCTGGATGCGATAGCCGGCCGTACCCACTTGCTCCAGCTCATTGGCGAGGATGAAAAATCCCAGCAACGGCAGGAGCACCCCCAAGGTCAGCAGGGTGCCGCCGATCACCGCCCCGGCCAGATAGCGATCGAGAATTCCAGGGATCATGTAAAGCTCAACGCGGTGGTAGACTCAGAGCCCTTAGGATACTCACCCCGATCGCTCAACGCAGACTGATTCAGACCCGATCCGTCCCCCGAGGTACCCGCTGATGGAGTTCAAGATCAAAACCGGCGATCTCGCCAAACACAAGACCCCCTGCCTGGTGCTGGGTGTCTTCGAGAAACGCAAGCTCGCCGAACCCGCACAGGCCGTTGATCAGGCGAGCGGCGGCCGACTCACCGAGATCCTCAAGCGGGGCGACCTGGACGGCGAGACCGGCCGCACCCTGATGCTCTACGATGTGCCCGGCATCGCGGCAGAGCGAGTGCTGCTCGTGGGCTGCGGCAAGCAAAAGGAGTTCACCCGCGCCAACTACCGTCAGGCGCTGGCGGCCTGCGTGGACGTGCTGCAGCGCACCCATGCCGGCGACGCCATGAGCACCTTGGCCGAGTCGCTTGCGAACGGTCTCACCCCCTATCTGGCGCTACGCGACGCCGTGACCACCACGGCCGACCGGGTCTACCGCTACAGTCAGACCAAGGAAGACAAGCAAGCCCCCAAGACGCCGCTGCGCACCCTCACCCTCTGGGTCGCGACCCGGCAGCAGGTCGACACGGCCGAGCAGGCGGTCCGGCACGGCGCGGCCATCGCCGCCGGGGTGACGCTCGCCAAGGAACTCGGCAACCTGCCGGGGAATCTCTGCACCCCGTCCTATCTGGCCGATCAGGCGGTGGATCTGGCCAGCCGCTTCGAGAAGCTGACGGTCGAGGTCTTGGAAGAGGCGCAGATGGAGGAACTGGGCATGGGCGCCCTGCTCTCGGTTTCCCGCGGCAGCCGACAACCGGCCAAGCTCATCTGCTTCAAGTACCAGGGCGGCATGGAAGACCAGAAACCGGTCGTGCTGGTCGGCAAGGGATTGACCTTCGACGCCGGCGGCATCTCCATCAAGCCGGCCGCCGAAATGGACGAGATGAAGTATGACATGTGCGGCGGTGCCGGGGTCTTCGGCGCCGTCCAGGCGGCCTGCGAACTCGACCTGCCGCTCAACCTGGTGGGCCTGGTCCCGGCCTCGGAGAACCTGCCGGACGGTGCGGCCAACAAGCCCGGCGATATCATCAAGAGCATGTCGGGCCAGACCATCGAGGTCCTCAACACCGACGCCGAGGGCCGCCTGATCCTGTGCGACACCCTCACCTACAGCGAGCGCTTCGACCCCGCGGTGGTGATCGACCTGGCGACCCTCACCGGCGCCTGTGTCGTCGCCTTGGGCAAGCACCCTTCCGGGCTCTTTACCGCGGACGACCGACTCGCCCAGGAAATCCAGGACGCCGGTCACGACGCCTGGGACCGCGTCTGGCGGATGCCCTTGTGGGAGGACTACCAGACCCAGCTCGACAGCAACTTCGCGGACATGGCCAACATCGGCGGGCGCGATGGCGGGGCCATTACCGCCGCCTGCTTCCTGTCACGGTATACGAAAAAATACCGCTGGGCGCATCTGGACATCGCCGGCACCGCCTGGCTGACCGGCAAGGAAAAGGGCGGCACCGGCCGGCCGGTGCCGCTGCTGGTGCAGATCCTGTTGCAGCGTAGCGGCCTGCTCGCGGCGGCCGGCTAGCCCGTGATCGGGGACAAAGCAGATCAGTCGCCGATCAAGGGCAATCGATGGGCCGCCGTTCACGGCACATTCAAGAGCGGATGGCATCCGCAGTTCGGGACACAGTGCGCCCGGCCTCTGCTTATTGAAGCTCGAACGCCCGATTTTTTGGTACTCTCGTCCAAGCCGCCAAACACAAGGGCGTTGACGCCGAGCGGCTGTCACTGGTAAAAGTCCCCGGTCCGTAAAATCGGCCGTCGATAGGGATACGTGTTCGGTCGCTTCGTGTGCGTGCGGCCTTGGATAGACGAACAATCGCTATCGGTCCGATGATTGTGGAGACCCTCGGGTCTGGCGAGGATGCCGTTCGCAAATCGGTATCGCCCAAACAGTAGCCCTGGCATCGCGTCGCGCGCTGCAGAACGCCCGGGACGGCGGATCTGGACGAAAGTTATCGCGGGGACTGCTGCCATGATCGCGCCATCCATCAGGGATCCAGGAGAGCAAAGTCGATGGTGCCCCCGCTTTCGCATCGGGTTGCCGGATGTGTCGAGACGGCGAGCCAGCTGTATCACCGGCTGGTCATCCTCGCGGGTCCACCGCGCTCGGGAAAGACGCGCGCCTTCCGCACGCTCCACGGATCGATGGCTTGGCCGATGGTCAATATCAACTTGGCGCTCTCTGAGAGACTGCTGGAGCTAACCTCGCGCCAACGAGCACTCCGCGCCGCTCGGCTGGTCGACGATATCGTTCGGGAGACTGCCGGGGAGATCGTTCTGCTCGACAACATCGAGATGCTCTTTCATTCCTGCTCGACAACATCGAGATGCTCTTTCATTCGGAGCTGAAACAGGACCCACTGCGGCTTCTCCAGAGTCTCTCGCGCAACCGTACGATCGTGACGACGTGGCGAGGCGTTTACTCGGGCGCGTCACTCACTTACGCGGTACCCGATCATTTTGAATATCGGCGCTATGACGATCCACAGGCGCTCATTGTTTCGTCCGTGGGGACTCACCCCGAAATCGGCGGCGAGACGCTTGCCCAGGAGCATCCGGTTTGAAATACGCGGACCTTATCCAGTTCGACCCCATCGAGACCGTCGTTCAGCTCCGCGAGGCAGATCATGCGGCCAGCGCCCGCCGCCTGGTCGAGACCTTCGTCATCTCCGAGCGCATGGGCGAGCAGCTCGCAGACCTGGTGTTCCCGCAACTCCAGTTCGACACCCCGGCCGATAGCAAGGGTCTCCTCGTCGTCGGCAACTACGGTACCGGTAAGTCGCACCTCATGGCGGTGATCTCCGCGATCGCCGAGCACGCCGAGCTGGCCGACGCGGTGACCAACCCGGCCGTGGCCGACAAAGCAACGCCGATCGCCGGTCGTTTCTTCGTCATCCGGGCGGAGATCAATTCGTCGATGCCGCTGCGTCAGTTTGTCATGGAGACGCTTCAGGATCAGCTTGCCGAACAGGGTGCTCACTTCGATGTGCCGCCCGAGGACCAGGTGAAGAATCACAAGGACGTGCTCGCCTCCATGATGGCTGCGTTCACCGAGCGGTTCCCCGACAAGGGCCTGCTCTTCGTACTCGACGAGCTGCTCGACTACCTCCGCTCCAACCGGGAACAGGAGCTGATGCGCAACCTGAACTTCCTCCGCGCGGTCGGAGAGTTCGCCAAAGGCTCGCGCTTCCGCTTCGTCGCCGGCGTCCAGGAGAGCTTGTTCGACAACCCGCGGTTCCAGTTCGCCGCCGACAGCCTGCGGCGCGTCAAAGACCGCTTCGAGCAGATGCGCATCGCCCGTGAGGATGTGGCTCACGTTGTCGCGGAGCGTCTCCTCAAGAAAGATGCCAAACAGCAAGCGCTTGTGCGCGAGCATCTGATCAAATTCGCGCCGCTCTATGGCACGATGAACGAGCGAATGGACCAGTTCGTCAGGCTCTATCCCGTGCACCCCGCCTATATCGACACCTTCGAGCGCGTCTACGTCGCCGAGAAGCGCGAGGTGCTCAAGACGCTCAGCGCCGCCATCCGCCGCATGCTCACCGAGCACGTCCCGGACGACGCGCCCGGCCTCATCGCCTACGACTCGTACTGGCAGAACCTCAAGGACAACGCGTCCTTCCGCTCGGTCCCCGAGATCCGCGATGTCATCGAGAAGGCCGATGTGCTGGAGGCGCGCATCCAACAAGCCTTCACGCGTCCCCAGTATCGGCCCGCGGCGCTGCGCATCGTCCATGCGTTGTCCGTGCACCGCCTAACCACCAGCGACATCTTCGCCCCGATCGGCGCGACAGCAGAGGAGCTCCGCGACGACCTCTGTATCCTCCTCCCGCTGCCCGAGCGCGACGCAGAGTTCCTCAAAACCGTGGTCGAGACCGTCCTGCGGGAGATCGTCAAGACCGTCAGCGGCCAGTTCTTGTCCTTCAACCGAGAGAATGGCCAGTACTACCTCGATCTGAAGAAGGACATCGACTTCGACTCGCTGATCGAGAAGCGGGCCGAGTCGCTCAGCGACTCCCAACTCGATCGCTACTACTTCGACGGGGTCCGCCGCGTCGTCCTGGAAGACCCCGAAGCGCCCCCCTACGTGTCCGGCTACCGCATCTGGGAGCACGAGATCGAATGGCGGGAACACAGGGCCGGCCGGAGCGGCTATCTCTTCTTCGGCGCGCCGAACGAGCGCTCGACGGCTCAGCCGGCACGCGACTTCTACATCTATTTCATTCAGCCGTTCGAGGCCCCCTATTTCAAGGACGAGCGCAAGCCCGACGAGGTGTTCTTCCGACTCGCCCAGCGGGACGAGGAATTCGACCACGCACTCAGGCTCTACGCCGGTGCCCGGGAGCTCTCCGCCTCGGCCTCGGGCGGGAACAAAAAGAACTACGACGACAAGGCGGGCGCGCATCTGCGGACCATGACCCGCTGGCTGCAAGAGAAGCTTACGACCGCCTATGAGGTTACCTGTCAGGGGAAGACAGGGTCCCTCGGCGAGCTGCTCCAGACGCTCTTCGCCCGCGCGCCGTCACGGGGCGGCGTACGCGACTATATCGACGTGGCGGCCGCCGTGTCCCTGTCCCCGCACTTCGCGGATCAGGCCCGCCACTATCCGATCTTCGACACGCCCATCACCCGGGCCAACCGGGGGCAGGCCGCCCAGGATGCGCTCCGCTGGATCGCCGGCAGCGTCAAGAGCAAGCTGGGCGCGTCGATCCTTGATGCCCTCGAGATGCTCGACGGCGACCAGCTCCGGCCAAGGAAGTCCCGCTATGCCAAGCACATCGTCGAGCAGCTCGGCACCAAGGGTGAGGGCCAAGTGCTGAACCGCTCCGAGCTGGTGCAGGAAGAGGCAGGCGTCGAGTACTGGACCCGTTTCCGGCTGGAGCCGGAATTTCTCGCCGTCGTCCTGGCCGGACTGGTTCACAGCGGCGATCTGGTGCTGAGCATCACGGGGAAGAAGATCGACGCCGGCGCCATCGACCAGTTCGCGAAGGCCCCCATCGACGATATCGCCCGGTTCAAGCATGTCGAGCGCCCCCGCGACCTACCCCTTGGCGCGCTGCAGGAGCTGTTCGACCTGTTTGGGGTGCCCAAGGGTCTGATCGTCAACCCCGCGAATCGCGACGACGCGGTCACGCAGCTGCAGATCAAAGTGGCGGAGCTGGTCAACAAGGTCGTCCTTGCCCACGCTCGTGTGGGGGACATGATCCTCTGGGGAAAGCCCATCCTCGCCGAGCAGGAGCAGGCAGAGTGGCGCAAGCGCCTCAACGACCTGAAGCGATTCCTGGAGTCGCTCCAGGCATTTAACACCGCGGGGAAACTCAAGAGCTTCCCGCACGATGTCGCCGCCATTCAGGCTCAGGAATCCGGACTCGCGCTGGTGCGCGAGGTCGAGGACCTGGTCGAACTGGTCCAGCAGGTTGGCCCAACGACATCGTATCTGGGGAAGGCGGAAGCCGTACTTCAGGCGGGCCATCCCTGGGTTGACCAAATGCGCGAGCGACGCGGCGAGCTGATGGCCAAGATCACGAGCCCGAAGCACCGCGCAGACCCCAGCTTCCAGCGCTCGCTCGGCCAGGCATTGGCGGAGCTCAAGACCGCCTATCGGGATGCCTACCTGGCCAGTCACGCCCAGGCCCGCCTTGGCGCCACCGACGACCAGCGCAAGGCGCGGCTTGCCCAGGACCCCCGTCTCAAGCAGGTCCAGCCGTTGTCCACCGTGGAGATGATGCCGGCGCAGCAGCTGCGGGACTTCCAGAACGCACTGTTCGGGCTCAAGACCTGCTTCGGTCTGACGAAGCCGGACCTCGACGCGGACCCGATCTGTCCCCACTGCTCGTTCCGGCCGGTCGAGGAGCCGTTCGCGGGGACCAAGGCGGGCGACCGGATCGCGGAGCTGGACCGCGACCTCGACGACATGGTGCAGAGCTGGACCGGCACGCTGCTCGGCAACCTTCAGGATCCGACCGTCGCGGGGGACATCGACCTCCTGGGCGCCGGCGAGGGCCGGGACGCGGTCGATGCCTTCTTGAATGAAAAGCGGCTTCCGGACCCCGTGAGCCCGGCCTTCGTGAAGGCGCTTGCCGAGATCCTGAGCGGTCTCGAAAAGCTGGTGGTCAACGAGACACGGCTGCGCGCAGCCCTTACCGGGGGCGGAATCCCTTGCACCATCAACGAGTTTAAGGATCGATTCGAGAGCTACATTACCGGCCTGACCAAGGGCAAAGAAGCCTCCCGGGTGCGTATCGTCGTAGAGAAGTAGAGGCCAGCGATGGACCGAGAGACCCTGCTCGACTTCGACGCCAAGCTCGTCGACAGCGCTGGGCCCGGCGACCTCGACGCCGACTCCCTGAACTGGCTGCGGGCGCGGGTTCGTTCGCCGATCGGCGCGACGGACTGGGCCAAGCTGTCCGACCAGGAATGGCTCCAACGACTCGGACTGATGCGGGGCGACCGCCTGACGCGTGCGGCGCTCTTGCTGTGCGGAGACATGGGTCCGCTCAGCTTCGTCAACCCAACCCCGCGCGTCGACTTTCGACGCATGAACTACCCCTCCACCGACCCCGTTCACGAGGAGCGCTGGAGCGACCGCGAGGTGGTCGACGGCAACATCGTGCAGGCGCTGCGCCTGCTCCTCGACCGCTTTGAGCGCCTCGTCCCCAACCCCTTCGCCCTTGAGGTCGACGGCTTCACCCGTCGCGCCGTCGGCCCACACTTGGCACCGCTGCGCGAGGCCCTCGTCAACCTGCTGGTCCACCAGGACCACGGCGACCACCGCATCGCGCGCGTGCTCTGGTACTCGGACAAAATTCTTTTCGAGAACCCCGGGGACTCCCTCGTGCCGCTGCAGGAACTGCTCGCCGGCGGTGCGACCGATTGCCGCAACCCGACGGTTCAGCGGGCCATGCGCATGGCGCAGCTCGCCGAGCAAGCCGGCAGCGGAGTTGTGGGGCTGTGCGAACGCTGGGAGGGACTCACCGGCCAAGTCCCGGTCATCGCGAACGACCCCGCGGGCAAGACCTACGCCATCGAACTCCCGTGGCCGCAGGAACAAGCGACCGAACGGGTCACCCCGCAAGTGACCCTGCAAGTACCCCCGCAAGTGACCCAGCAAGTCAGCCAACTTGTGGAAGCACTCGATGGGGAGATGACTCGGGGCGATCTGCTGGAGCGCCTGGGGCTCAAGGATCGCATGCACTTCGTATCCGCCTACCTGACACCGGCTCTCGATTTCGGCGTCGTCGAGATGACCATTCCTGACAAACCGCGCAGCTCGCGGCAGAAATACCGCCTTACCGAGAGCGGCAGGGTACTCGCCCAGCAGCTTTCCAACCAGCCAAGAGAGCGGGAGGAGCCGAAATGACGGCCTGGCAAAGTGAGACGGGTATTACCGACCCCGCTAACGTTGGCGGGCTTGCCTGCCCGATCGGCGAGCGTGAGGCGCACTTTCGGGGCATCGTTTGCGATATAGCCAAGCGAAAGGACGGCTCGCGCGTGTGCGTCCCAGCGGACACGCGACATGGTTAAAGTGATCGCCGATCAGTGGCCGTTGCGCCGAGGGAGCCTCATCTACCCTATGCCCGTCGCGATCGCTTGCGGTCGGGTGCTGCGCGCAAGAACGGCCGCAGAGCGCGTCAACGCCAGCCTCAAGGCAGCAGAGGTGCTCACGCGGTACCTCGCTGCGGTTGCGGTAGCCTCCTTCGCGTCCCGGAACGACGAGGCGGAAGCCAAGCTCAGCGAGCTGAGCGGCAAGTTGTCTTTCGGCCACTTTCTAAGGACGGTGCAGGAGGTGGCCGGTGCCAAGGGAAATCACCCCGCAGCACCACTGCTGGCGCAAGGATTCAAAACGACCAAGCGGAACAACCTACGCGGCAAGACGGACGCCGCGCTGGTCGCGCTGCTCGAACTGCGCAATGGCGACGGGCACGACCTGCGCAACCTGGACGAGGCGAAGGCCATCGCGATTGAGGCGACCGCCGCGCCCGTAAGTGAACTCTTGGCAGCTCTCGACGGTGTAGACGCCATCCTATCGAAGCCACTTTTTGTCGTTGAAAACCAGGAATGGACGCGTGACGCGCTCATCCTACATCGCCTCGTGTTGATGGGGGAGTCAGATCCCACGCCGGAATCCATAAAGGTCAACCTCGGGGCGGGCGTCGGAGAGACCCATGTCCCGTACATCGCCATCAATAGTATTTGCCTTCAGCTTCCCCCTTGGCTGCTGTGGGGTATAGACCGCGAGCGCCAAAACTTCTCGCTGCTCTTCCTCGACGCTGTGGATGGCGCGCGAACTCGGTACCGTACGCTCGACGGTGGTACACAATATCACGATGACGGCCTAGCTAGCTCGGTTCGCGAACTCTGCTCCGGGAGCAATCGGGCGCCCGACATGGTCGTTCTTCTGGATGGCCGACACCTCGCGAACGAGTGGGGAGAAACCCGCAACCGCATCGAGGAAAGCGGTCGACGGGAAGCTGGACGCATCGATTGGCACGCCTTCGACACGGCGACTGTGCGCTGGTACGCCGCGCGTTTGGGCCCCGATGCCGCTGATCCTCATGCACTCATCCGAGAGCGGCTCCTCGACGGTCGCTTCTTGGTCGAGCCGGACGAGTTGCGGCAAATCCGGTTGCTCTTCGGTACACCGGCGGCGGTTCGCGGTGAACTGCAGCGAGCCGTGTTGGACCTGCGGGTCATCGAACCCAAGACGATGCGACCTGCAAAAGATAAGCGAGACACCGTCGAGTCGGCGAACCTCATTCAGGCACTCATGCGGGCCGTGCGCTTCTTCGCGGAGCAAACCGGCCTGAAGGATGTGGATCTCGAAGACCTCAGCAAGACTGAAGGCACGATCGACTACCTCACGCTACGCGAGATCTTCGTCAACCAGACTATCCATCAAGACTACCGAGATTCAAGCGCAGCCGCCCAGATCGAGATCCACCCAGACAGGGTGACCGTATTCAACACGGGCTACTCGCTCGTGCCGACGGACAAACTTCTCGACGGGGGCAAGAGCCAATCGCGCAACCCCCTTATCGCGCGGGCGCTGCGCTTGATCGGGTTCGCCGAGATCTCGGGCTCCGGCATCCGCGCCGTGCACCGTGCCTGCCAGCAGGCGCACCGGCGAGCGCCGACCTTCGAGAGCAAAAAGGACACCAACACCTTCTCGCTGACCCTCCATTGGTCCGAAGGTGCGGCGGACATCGACGCCTACTGGCAGACGCTGGTCGGCCGCATCTAACGGGAAAGCAGGCCGCCGTTCTGAACGCAATCGCCGAAGCTGCGAGCGTTACGGTCCCTCTTATCGAGTCTTCGACAGGGCTGAACACGGATGACCTCGCCGAGGCACTCGATTACCTCCTGCTTCAGGTCCTGGTCGAGCAGGACGAGTCGAACTACCGCCTGGCGCAGCACATCAGAGAGAAGTTGGGATGAACAATCAGCAGGATCTTGCTTTCGAATCGCGGCAACCGGCCAACGGTCCCGTCGAGTGTCTTGGGATGACCTTCGAGAGCGATGAGGCTCGGCGGTCGCACTTCCTTGGGCTGCTCCAGGAGAGACTCCAAGATCCAGAGTTTCGCAGGACACCCGGCTTCCCACAGGGGAGCGACGAGGCCATCCTGCGGATGTCCGATCCACCCTTCTACACGGCCTGCCCGAACCCGTTCCTTAAGGACTTCATCCGGGTCTACGGAAAACCGTACGACCCGGACGAGCACTACGAGCGCGAGCCCTTCGCCGTCGATGTCAGCGTCGGCAAAACCGATCAGCTTTACAAGGCGCATGGCTATCACACCAAGGTGCCCCACCTCGCCATCGTCCCATCCATCCTTCACTACACGCGACCCGGAGATCTCGTCCTCGACGGCTTCTGCGGCTCGGGCATGACGGGGCTCGCCGTGCAGTGGTGCGGGACCGCTCCAGCTAGCTACCGCCAGCAGGTCGAAGTAGAGTGGAAAGCTGCCGGGCACCCCAACCCCGAATGGGGCGCTCGGAAGGTCGTCCTGAACGATCTTGGCCCTGCCGCGTCGTTCATTGCTGCGGGGTACAACCTACCTTTCGATGCGGAGCGCTTCGAGCAGGAGGCAGAGCGGATACTGAACGAAGTCAGCGATGAACTCGGATGGATGTACGAGTGTTTGCATACGGATGGCAAGACGAAGGGGCGCCTTAACTACACGGTCTGGAGCGAAGTCTTCTCGTGTCCGCAGTGTGCCAAAGAGGTCAACTTTGTTGAGGAGGCTTTCGATAAAGCGTCCGGAGATACCAGCAGTAAGTTTCCTTGCCCGCACTGTAAGATCGAACTCACGAAGAAGCGTCTCGATCGGCTTTACGTTACTCATTACGACCAAGCGATCGGCGTCGTCGTAAAGGTCCCAAAGCGTACGCCTGTGCTCCTCAACTACAACGTGGGAGCGAAAACGCATCAGCGTGCTCCTTCGCAGGCGGACATTGATCTACTCGCAAGGATCGAAGAGCTGGCGTTGCCGCCGGACGTTCCGACTTCCGCTCTACCGTACATGCACATGACGCACGAGCGTGCCCGGATGGATCTGGTTGGCGTCACCCACGTGCACCATTTCTTTATTCCTCGCGCTGCTCACGCGGTCGCAGCCCTCTGGCGTAAGACAAATGCGGTGCCAGATCGGAGTCTCCGACGCATGCTGCTCTGGTTCATGGAGCAAGCAATCTGGGGGATTTCTCTCCTCAACCGATATAAGGAGAAGCAGTTCGGCCGGATTGGTGGGTCTCAGGTCAACAACTACATGTCTGGAATCTACTACATCTCCTCCGTCATCGGAGAATGCAGTCCGTGGTACATCCTGCACGAAGCGACGAAGCGCTCTACTAAGTTAAGCCGCCTTGCAACATCATTTCTTCAGGCTCCAGCGGTTGACGGGCGTGCAATCATCCAAACCGGTGACTGCGCATCGATTCCGACGCCCGATGCATGCATCGACTACATCTTCACCGACCCGCCATTCGGCGAGAATATTTATTACGCGGATCTGAATTTCCTGGTGGAATCATGGCATGGCGTGATGACGGATTCGGCAAATGAGGCCATCGTCGATCAGGCCAAACGAAAGGGCGTCCATGAGTATCAAGCGCTGATGCGACGCTGCTTCGAGGAATACCACCGCGTCCTCAAGCCCGGTCGCTGGATGACCGTTGTCTTCAGCAATTCCAGCAATGCCATTTGGCGCGCGATCCAGGAAGCCATGGGAACAGCGGGCTTTGTGGTCGCCGACATGCGAACCCTCGACAAGCAGCAGCTCGCTTATAAGCAAGTCATCGGTCACTCCGTTAAGCAAGATCTCATCATCACGGCCTACAAGCCGACCGAGATGCTCGCGCATCGATTTGAGCTGGGCCAAGCCACCGCCGAAGGCGCCTGGGCATTCATCAAGGAGCATCTGGGAAACGTCCCGTTGTTCGTTGGGCGCTCTACGGCGAGCGAGGTGGTTGCCGAGCGCACCGCGCAGATGCTGCTCGACCGGATGACCGCCTTCCATGTACAGCGCCACTTACATGTGCCGCTCTCCAGTCCGGAATTCCTCCAGGGTCTCGCGCAGCGCTTTCCCGAGCGTGACGGGATGTACTTCCTACCAGATCAGGTGGCGGACTACGACCGCAAGCGCACGAGCGTCAGCGAACTGCGCCAGCTCAGTCTCTTCGTCAACGACGAGGCCAGCGCCATTCAGTGGGTGCGCCAACAGTTGCAGGACAAGCCGCAGAGCTTTCGGGACCTCACTCCGCAGTACATGCGCGAGCTTCAGGCTTGGGCGCAGCACGAGACGACGGTCGAGCTGAAGGTCATCCTCGATCAGAGCTTCCTTCACTACGATGGCCGGGGCCCGGTCCCGAGCCAGATCCACCGCTACCTCTCTACTAATTACAAAGACCTACGCAACATCGACAAGGAAGACCCGAAATTGATCGAGAAGGCCCGTGATCGCTGGTATGTGCCCGACCCGAGCAAGCAGGCGGAGCGCGAGGCCATCCGAGAGAAAGCACTGCTGCGGGAGTTCGAGGAGTACAAGACAAGCACCCAGCGCAAGCTCCAACTCTTTCGCACCGAGGCGGTACGCGTCGGCTTCAAGGCGTGTTGGCAGGAGCGCGACTACGACACCATCGTGAAGGTTGCGGAGAAGCTCCCCGAAGCGGTGCTCCAGGAGGACGAGAAGCTGCTCATGTATTACGACAACGCGCTGACGCGGTTGGGGGATGACTGATGCCGGACCCATCGACTTGCGAGGCGTGGCTGGGCGTTGCCCGGGAGCGCGGACTCGACGCAAAATCGATGCTGCCTTCGCGAGCGACGTCCGTCGGTCCCGTCTACATGGCGGGTTACGCGGTCGAGTCTGCGCTGAAAGCATACCTACAGGCAAGAGGAATCCCCCGCCCGACCTCAGGATCTGCGGGTCATGATCTACGTGCGCTTTGGAAGGCCAGCGGTTTGCAGCTACGTGACCTCCGCGACTCGGATGGAAGTGCTACCTTCTTCATCGATGAGTGGACGACCGCGCTTCGGTACGAGGCCCGGCCAGCGAGCGGCCAGCGGGACTCGCAGAAGCTCATCGACGGGGCAGGACGGCTCGTCGGATTCGTCACGGGATTGATTAGGAGGAGCTCGTGAACAGCCAAGACATCAAGACGGCACTTCGACAGCGCTTCCAGGACCTCGGCTGGGACGCAGAGGAGCCTGACATCAAGATCCAGCGCGACCCTTACCGTGGCTGGAACATCGCCATCATCTCGACGCAGTTCGTTGGCATCGGACAACCCGAGCGACGTCAAGTCTTAATGCTTGCCCTCGCTGGCGTTGAGTTGGCATGGTTAGACCTTCTGACCCCAGAGGAGGTGGAGTGGGCAGGGCCCCTCCCAGGAGACCTAGAGCCGGAACAGCTTCCCCTGTGGCCGGAAGCCCTGGCTCGCGGGTCCCTGGAGCAGACACCCTCGATCCTGCTCGCATCCGATCTCGATGAGGACTTGGCGCCACCGCTCGTCGCCACATTTTACTCGTTGCGGGGGGGCGTCGGCCGGTCGACAGCGCTCGCGCATACTGCACGGATATTGGCGGCGAGGCGCAAGAAGGTGGTTTGCGTCGATATGGACCTCGAGGCCCCAGCACTCCCGATTCTTCTTGGTTGCGATGCCGAACTCAGGGCAGACCAAGGCGTCGTCGACATCCTGATGACGCTGGACCAAGGCGCAACCCCGGACTACGCCGCTCACATCCTGCCCGCGCCGGGCAGCGACGGACTCTTCGTGGTGCCTGCGGGGCGGATCAGCGCGGACTATGCGCGCAAGCTGCGATTCGTGAACCCAGGGGCTTGGTATCGCGAGGAGCGCAATCCGTTGCAGGACATGATGGAGGGCCTAAAGAGCCTGCTGCCGTTTCGCCCGGACGCAATCCTTCTCGACGCCCGCACCGGGATCACGGACCTCAGCGGGCCCCTGCTCTTTGACTTGGCCGACATCGCGGTCATCGTGTTCTTCCCACACCCGCAAACGCTCTCGGGAACCGAGCTGCTCGCCCGGAGCATCCTCCGAGCGACCACCGGGCGCTCTATCGGCAATGGTCAGCGCCTGGTACCAGAGGTGCGATTCCTCGTCTCTCCGATTCCGGCGACCACCGCGCCGGAGCTGAAGAGACGATACATGCATCGGCCCCTGGAATGGATCAGCGGATGGCTGGAGGATTTCAATGACGCGCGTCAGCAAGGTGGCCTTGACCCGGTCGACGCCAACGACATCACGCACTTTGTACAGTATCGCGAGGATCTCGCCACGAGTGATTCCGTCGTAGGGTTCCGGGCGACGCTCGACGCCTTCGAGCCTGTCGCCGACTGGCTGCAGCGCTTCCTGCGCAGTGCCGGCGAAGCGCAGGCAGACTCGTCAGTGAAGGCGGCCAAGCCCCAAGTGCTGGCAGATCTGGACTTCTCGGCCGGCACGGCCGAAGAGCAGGCGGGACTTCTCGAAAGCTTCGTACGAACTGAAAGTGTCGACGAAGCGCTCTCCATGGATATTCCACTCGTGCTGGGTCGGAAAGGAACGGGGAAGACCGCCCTGTTTCGCTTCCTGCTGGAGCGTGGGGCGCCCCGCGCCGTGGCAGTTCACGCGCCGAGAGCCTTGAGCGCGGACCGACAGTGGCAGCTGACCCCGGACGGCTTCGCAGCAGCAGAGGAAGTGATCGCGCGCGGCGGCATCGGCTGGCGGCACTTTTGGACGCTGTACGCGGCAATTGCCCTCGACGCCCGGGCGGACGCTGACAACGCCGCGGTGCGTCCGGCCTATCTCGCGGACAACGATTTCTCAGGTCAAGGCGCGATCATCGATGCACTCGAACGAACCCGCGCCACCAGCCGGGGGGCTCTCGACATCCACGATTGGCTGCGTCGAATCGACGCTGCGGTCGATGCTGAAACGCTGATGCTTTTCGATGGTCTCGACACCGGCTTCGGCAGCACGGCGGAGGAGCGCGAGCGGCGTCGGCGGAGCATCGAGGGACTGTTCGAAGCCTGGATGGACGTAGGACAGGGGCTTGCGAGCCTGCGATTCAAGATCATGCTTCGCGAGGATATTTGGCGACAAGTCAACTTCGCGAACAAGAGCCATCTTTACGGCAAGACGGTTCCCCTGAAATGGTCGAACCAAACGAGCTTTCTCAAAGTGGTGATGAAGCAGGCGATGCGCGCCGAGAGCTTCAGAAAGCTGCCATTCATCGCGAGCGTTGCTGGCGAGCCGGTCGACCGGTGGTCGGATGATGTGGTCTACCAGGCATGGAACCTGCTCGTCGGCGAGCGAATGAAGGGAGGACAGACGACCTTCACGCGCAATTGGGTGTGGAATCGGCTTGCGGACGCCAATGAGGACCATTTCCCTCGTTATCTACTGCAGTTGTTTCGGGAGGCAGTGGCGTGGGAGCGGCGAGAAGAGCGCAGGTCACGCTATGAGCGGAGCTTTGTCCGGCCGCGCGCACTCACAGAGCCCTTGGTGAGCGTTTCAGAGCAGGCCGTCGTGGCCCTGCAAGAGGAGTTCCTCGAGCTCGACCCCCTGTTCAAGGCGCTCCGGCAGGCTGGACGGACGCCGATCGACGCAGCAATGCTTGAACCGTATCGAGAGCTCATTCCACTTGCTCGCGAGGTAGGGTTACTTGGCGTTTACGAAGAGAGCGCCGACGAGGTCATCCGCTTCAAGATTCCTGATCTCTACCGCCTTGGTCTGAAGATGACGCGCAAGGGTCAAGCTTGATGTCACGCGACCGCGATGCGCAGCGCGTGACCCGGTGTAGGTCATGACGCCGGGCGACTGGTACTACAGCCCCGACCACGATGAGCCCGCCCGGGTCATCGGGGTGGACGTCGTATGGGGGGAAGAGACCGCCCAGGTCTGGCTGGCCCGGCGGGATGCCGTGGTGCGCCTGCATCGAAGTCGCTTGCAGCCACTCGCCGAGACTGCCGGTCCGTCGCTCGACCAGCTCTGCTACGTCGCCGCCGCGGCCCGCATCCTGGATGCGCTAGAGCGCGATGCCCTGATTGCCCCGCTCGAAGGGTCGGTCATCCCGTTGCCGCACCAGCTCTACGCGCTCCAGCGGGCGATGGCGGGGGACCGGGTCCGGTACCTGCTCGCCGACGAGGTGGGCCTGGGAAAAACCATCGAGGCGGGCCTCATTCTGCGCGAGCTGAAAGTCCGCGGCCTTGCCAGGCGCATCCTGGTGGTCGCACCGGCGGGGCTCACGAGCCAGTGGGTCAGCGAGATGAAGACCCACTTCAGCGAAAACTTCCGGCTGGTTCAGCCCGGCAATTTTCAGGCGTGGCGCCAGGTGGCAGGGGTCGACGAGACCGAGAACCTCTGGCGCCTGTACGACCAGGTGGTCTGCCCGCTGGACTCCATCAAGCCCATGGACGCCCGCCGCGGCTGGTCGCGGGAGCAGGTGGCCCGCTACAACCGCGAACGCTTCGAGGATCTGGTCTCCGCCGGCTGGGACCTGATCATCGTCGACGAGGCGCATCGGCTCGGGGGCAGCTCGGAGCAGGTGGCGCGTTATCGGCTCGGCGAAGCCCTGGCCCAGGCGTCACCCTACCTGCTGCTGCTCTCGGCGACTCCGCACCAGGGCAAGACCGACGCCTTCCGCCGCCTGGTGGGCTTCCTCGACGCCGACGCCCTGCCCGACGACGAGTCGGTCACGCGGGACAACGTGGCGCCCTATGTCATCCGGACCGAGAAGCGATGTGCCATTGATGCCGAGGGGAAACCGTTGTTCCGCCCGCGTTATACCCAGATCGTCTCGGTGGCCTGGGAGGCCGCGCGCCAGGAGCAGCGCGCACTCTACGAGGCAGTGACCGAATACGTCCGCGAAGGCTACAACCAGGCGGTGCGCGATAAGCGGACGGCCATCGGGTTCCTGATGATCCTGATGCAGCGCCTGGTGACATCCAGCACCACGGCAATCCGCACGGCCCTTGAGCGCCGCCTTAAGGTGCTGGAGCTGCCTTCCGGACAGCTTTCTTTGTTCGGGGAGGATGTGGACGATGAATGGGTCGAGCTCGACGGCCAGGGCCTGATGGAGTCGCTGCTTCAGAGTAGGCTCGCGGGCCTGAAGAACGAGCGGGCCGAGGTCGAGCTGCTGCTGTCCGCCGCCCGCCGCTGCGAGGCCCGGGCGCCGGATGGGAAGTCGGAGGCGCTTCTGGCCTGGATTCAGAGGCTGCAACGCGAGGAAAACGACCCGGCACTCAAGGTGCTCGTCTTCACCGAGTTCATCCCCACCCAGACGATGCTCGCCGACTTTCTGGGGCAGCGCGGGTACACGGTTGCGTGCCTGAACGGATCGATGGATCTTGATGCGCGCAAGTCCGTGCAGCGAGCCTTCGCGGGGGAAGCCCAGGTGCTGATCTCCACCGATGCCGGCGGCGAGGGGCTCAACCTCCAGTTCTGCCACGTCATCGTGAACTACGACCTGCCGTGGAACCCGATGAAGATCGAGCAGCGGATCGGCCGCGTCGACCGCATCGGGCAGAAGCACATCGTTCGGGCGCTCAACTTCGCCCTTGAAGACACCGTCGAGCTTCGCGTAAGGGAGGTGCTGGAGGAGAAGCTGCAACGCATCCTCGAAGAGTTCGGCGTGGACAAACTCTCTGATGTACTCGACTCCGAGGAGGGCGGACTGGACTTCGAGAGGCTCTATGTCGAGGCGGTGCTCTCGCCCGAGGAGGCGGAGGCTCGGGCCGAGGCGCTGGCGGACTCCATCCGGGCTCGGGCGCGTTCGGCTCGCGAAGGTGCTTCCGTACTGAGCGCAACGGAAGCGCTCGATCCCTCGGCCGCTCAGAAAGTGGCGGGCCACCAGATGCCGTATTGGACGGAGCGCATGACGGTGTCGTGGCTGCAAAACCAGGCGACCCGGGGCGCCCGGGTCCGGTTGCGCTCCCCGGGCGTCTACGATCTCACCTGGCCCGACGGGCGGGAGATCGCTTCCGCATCGTTCGCCCGCTCGGCGGCGGACGATCCCGGCAAGACCCTGCTCACCATCGAGGATCCCAATGTCCGGGGACTGACCATGCGGATACCGCCCTACGCCCCGGGTCTGCCCGTGGCGCGGATCGTCGTCCCCGGCGTATCGGACAAGGTCAGCGGCTTCTGGTCATTGTGGCGCATCGGGCTGTCGACGTTCGACGGCCGCGAGCAACGCGCGATGCCGATCTTCGTGACCGGGGAGGGGCAGGCCCTTGGTCCAACGGCGCGGGCTGTCTGGGACCGGATCGTCGAGCTGGGCGACGGTCTTGAGCTGCTGGCAGCTCCGGCATCGACCGGTGAACGCATCGATTGCGCCTTCGAGCAGGCGCGTGCGGCGGCCGAACAGCAGGGTAAGACGGTTTTCAACGAACTGATCCAGCGGCACCGAGAACGCATCGGGCAGGAGACCAGGAAGATGACCAACGCATTTGCAGCGCGCCGCCGGGCAATCGAGCGGCTCGGCTTGCCGGAGGTACGAGGCTTCCGCCTGGCCCAGCTCGCCCAGGAGGAGGCGGGCTGGCGACGGGATCTTGCGCAGCGGGAGCATGGCCTGCCGGACCTGACCCCCCTCCTGTTGGTCGCGGTCGCGCGGACCGGAGATGCGCCATGACAGAGCGAACCGGAGGATGGCGGGCCCCGATCCTTCAGCACTTCAGTGCAGCGAGCGCGGCGGCAGGGCGGCTCACGATCGTAAGCGACCCGGACGCGCTGCTCACCGAGCCCGGGGTAGTCGAGCGCCTCGGAGAGAGCGGCTTCGAACTGATCGGGTTCGGCGATCCGGTCGCTTTCCGGTACGCCTACGAGACCCGGTTTCGCCAGCACTGGGACCGAGGCGAAGCCACACATCTGGTGGTGGTCATCCGAACCAGCCACAGCGACTTGAGGCAGGTCCCCCACGACTTGCTTCAAGATGCCCGTGAGAACGGACGGGTGTTGTCATTCAGCCTCGTTCACCTCTTCCCGATGCTGGCGCCGAACATCGTCGCCGAGTTGGACCCGCAGCACTTCGACGCCCTTGCCAAGGCGCTCGCGAAGGTCGCCCCGGGCAGCCTCGGAACGAACGCCACCCGCGACTTCATCCTGCGGCACGTCTTCGAGATCGCCCCAGAGCTGATCAAGCAACCTGCCGATCTGCTGCGTGTTCTACTGCGCCGGCATTACCGCTCGCGGATCATTCCTCCAAGCCTCGACGAGCGTTTCGTCGAACTACTGAGGCAGGATCCGGTTTGGCAAAGCTGGCCTCTCGACCGGATCGTGCCGGATCGGGATGCCTTCCTGGCCTTCCTCTCGGAGCGCTGGCCGCACTTCCTCATCGCAAAGGGGCTCGATGTCGTCCCCGGTCGCGAGCCGGCCGCGCCGAGCATACTCGGGCCGGGGGTCCTGCCGTTCGACCATGACGATGTCCGCGTCTACATGGACAACCTGTTCGCGGACGGTATCCTTGAGCCGACCCCAGCGGTGCGGCCCATTGCAGACGATCGGTGGTTCGGGGTCGGTATCGCGGATTCGCCGGCATCGAGCCTCGAAAGCCGATTTCGCCATCTTCTGGAAGAGCTTGGCACGACGATTCCCAAGGCTGACGAGGCCACCCACGAACAGTGGCAGGAATTCAGCCTGCGCTGGGGAACCTGGGTACGTCTGCGCTGGCAGACTGAGCCGAACCGTGACGCCACGAGCGAAGCGGAGGCCGAGGCGCTTGCGCTTGCTGTGCAGGCCGCGTTCTCGACCTGGCTGTTGCGGCGATTCGCTCCGATGTCGTCGCTCCCCTACTTGCCGCGGCCGGTGCTGGGACATCACGTTCCCCATTACCTTGCGCACCACCTCGGGCAGCCCGGCACCGAACGCATCGCGCTGCTTGTGATCGATGGAATGGCCATTGACCAGTGGCACATCCTTCGCGATTCGCTGGACGGACTGCGTGTTGAGGAGCACGCAATCTTCAGCTGGATCCCGACGCTCACGCAGATCGGACGCCAGGCCATCTTCTCCGGCCGAATCCCGCTCGAATTCGCGGCCAGCATTGACGGCACACACCGTGAGCAAAAGCACTGGTCGAGCTTCTGGCAGGACCGCGGACTCGGCGAGCGCGTGGTGCGCTACCTGAAGCCGCAGGGTCATAAGGAGTCTTTCCAGTCGCTGGCGGACGGCATCCTTGGTGCGGCGGATGACAACATGGTGCGCGTCATCGGGGCCGTGATCGGCATGATCGACCAGAGCATGCACCAGGTCGGCCTGGGCACCCCGGGCCTGCACGGGCTGGTCGAGGTGTGGTCCCGCACCAAGCAGCTCGCGGGTTTGGTCGACGCCTTGCTGCAGCGAGGATTCGCGGTATTCGTCACGGCGGACCACGGCAACGTGTTCGGGCGCGGATTCGGAAAGCCGGATGTCGGGCTCACCGCCGAGCAGCGGGGCGAACGGGCCCATATCTTCCGAAACCAAGACTTTAGGAGCAACACGATGCCGCACTTCCCTTCCGCCATTGCGTGGCCGCAGATTGGGCTGCCGCAAGACTATTTCCCCCTAATCGCACCTTATGGCGCGTGCTTCATGCCCGTCGGAACGGAGTCCGTGAGCCATGGGGGAATCGCACTCGAAGAGGTGATGGTTCCCTTCGTTCGCGTTGCGGAGAAGCGATGACACGGCGGGCGAGCATCGGTTTCGACCGGCGCATCGATTTGGACTGGCTCGACGCCGCCGCGGCTCAGGCGGCCGCCGGGGCACCACCAGAGGCGATGCGAACACATCTGTCGAACCTGCTCAATGACGTGCTTAAAGGAGACACCGCCCGCGGCAAGACCGTTACGGTCTTGAGCCACATATGGGGAGCGGTTCCGGAAGACGCGGCGGCCCTGCACGGCCGGGCCAGCGCGGAGCTTTGCCGCTGCACGCCCGAGGAGCGGCTCGCCCTGCATTGGGCGATGATGCTGGGCACCTATCCGATCTTCTCGGACGTCACAGCGGCAGCTGGTCGCCTGCTCATGCTCCAGGGCCAGTTCACGCTCGCGCACCTGACCCGAAGGCTCGTGGATGCCTGGGGAGAGCGCTCGACGCTGGAGCGCGCAGTGCAACGCATCGTGCGCTCGATGATCCAATGGGAGGCGTTGCGGGACACCGCGACACGGGGGATGTACGAAAAGGCAACGGTCCACCGAAAGGTAGGCCCTGCAGTGAGCAAGGTGCTCATCGAGGCACTGCTGTTGGACGCCGAGGAGACATCCATTCCGTTTGCCCAGCTCGTCGGGCACCCTGCGCTTTTCCCCTTCGATCTCGACCTGAGCGCAGGACAAATCCGTGACGCACCTCATTTCAGGGTGCATCGGCAGGGGCTCGACAGCGATGTCGTCGAAGTTGGCCCAAAGTAAGCGAAGCTGCTACGAGGTGCAGGATCAGGTTTCGCGATCCGCCCGATGATCGAGCATCCGCCCCACGACGCCGCGCAGGCGTTCGATCAATGCCGCCCGGCCACTGGCCTGGAAAAGTTCCACCAACTCGCCCACCGGCCGCAGTTGGGCGGTGGCGGCGGCCAGCAAGGCGGCCTCGTCCGCGGTCACGTGACCGCAGCGCAGGGCAGACCCCAGCCATTGACCGGTGGCCGCGGCAAGCGCGGGCAGTGCGGCCTCCAGGGTTCGATGCCCGGCGGTGAACGACTGTAACTCCGATTGCTGCTCCGATTGCTGGTTAGGGTCCGCGCTCCGCGGCGGCCTGTCGGAGCTCGGCGTTGCGGCGATCACGGCCGCGGCAACCGCGGGGTCGAGGCGGCGCAATGGACCCGGCAGCAAGACCGGGAGCCGCGCCTCCAACCGCCGACCGGCCGCGCCGAGGAAGGCCGCGCCCGACCGGCTGACGCGGCGCAGCATCACCAGCGCGTGCTCTGCGCTCGCGGCATTGCGGCTCAGACCGATCTGCACCGGACGGTAGCCGCCAGCGGACCAGAAGCCGATCAGGCCCGGGGTGGCCCCGAAACTGGTGCCCACAAGATCGATCCCCTCCCCTCGCGCGGCGCGATAGAGCCCGCGCAGCAGTCGGCGGCCCAGACCCCGACGCGCCAGCGCCGGGTGTACGGCGATGCGCACCACCCGCAGGTAACGCAGCCGCGGGGCCTCCAAGAGGCCACCATGTGCGGAAAGTGTCTGCGGCAGCAGGTGACCCCGCGGTCGGCGGCGGCCGTCATAAACCGCCTGGAGCAAGTCCGGATCGGTCATGCCCCCCTCGGCCACGGCGATCAGAGTCCCCGCGACCAACCCCTGATGGCGCAGCACCAGGACGCGCACGCCGGGTCCGTCGAGCAACAGCCGCAGATCGAGCGGCCGGGTCTGGTAATGCGCGAGGACCAGCAGCCCGAAGACCTGCCCGAGCAGGGCGTCATCCACCGCCAAGGCGTCGCGATTCAGCCGCTCGGGCTGCCAGACGGCGGGATCGATCGATTCCAGGTCAGCGGTGCCGGCAGTGGCGGCATCCAGCAACAGGGCGCGAAACACCAGTGACTCCAAGGGGTCGTCGGCAGCCCAGCGAATCGGTGACTCCAGGGTCAGGCCCCGCCATTGGGGCGTCAAGCGGTCCAGGGTCTCGCGAAAGCGCAAGTCGAAACCGCGACCGGTCCCCTCATAACCGTGAACCGTGGTCGCGAAGACCACGCGTGAATACTGTTCCAGCAACGCGGTGAGCAGCGGGGCGGGGATGCCGGCCGCTTCATCCACCAGCAGCAGATCCGCGTCCGGATGCGCCTCACGGCAGGCATCGGGTGCCATGAAGACGATGGCCCGATCACCCGCGCGCAACCCGCTGCCGTCCGGTCGCGACCCCGACCAGGCCAGGGCCGCGTGGCGAAACAGGGCGTCGCACGACGCGCGGTTGGGTGCCGTCACCAGAATGCGATAGGGCCGCGCCGCGGCGGCCCCGGTCTCCGGAGCGAGCAATTGGGCGGCGGCGAGCCCCAGCGCCGCGCTTTTACCGCGCCCGCGGTGCGCGGTGAGCACCAGCGGCCGGCGGGGACGGCCGCGCGCGTGCCGCAGGATCGCCTCAATGGCCTGCTGCTGATCAGGGGTCGCCGGGCGAGCGAGGTCTGCCGCCGGCCAGGGGATGTTAATCGCCGTATCGTTGACGCATGGAAACGGCGAGTCCGTGACCGAACCGGCAGCACCGTCCCGTTGCGTGCGGATCACCACACCTGACTGGCGACTCAATACCCGGACCAGACGCGCGATGAAGCGACAGCCCGCGGCATCGGCACCCAGCGGCCATGGTGCGATGCGCCCCGCCTGGGGATCCGGCAAACTGGGCCAGCCGTCAAACGGCGGGGTGAGGAGCACCAGGAGACGGCCCCCGCGCAGGGTCCCGGTGACTGCGCCAAAGCCGTCCGGATCAAATCCGGACCAGGCGTCATAGATGAGCAGACCACACTCACCGCCAAGCAGACGCGTCGCCGCTGCCAGAGGACGAACCCCTGGGTCGAGCGGACGATCGGAAATCCAGAACACCGGGCTCTCGCGTCCAACCGCCGCGACCACGGCGCGCGCCGCGGCAGCCGTCCAGTCCGGATCGCCACTGAGCACCAGGGTGAGTCGATGCCGCGGCGCCCGGGCTTCGACCAGCGATCGGGACGCCGGGATAGCCACGACGATGTTATGACCGCGCCTTTGGTTCCTGTTCTCCGCGGATGTCGGGCGTCGGCGTGGGCGGCGGCGGTTCCGGATCGGCGTCCGGGAAGCGGCGCGGATCCACCTCGTCCTCATCCATGAGAATGCGCCGACCGTCGCCATCCAGGTCATCGAACTGGCCGTTACGAGCCGCCCAAAACAACACGGCGACCGCGACCAACCCGAGCGCGAGCATTCCGGGAATCAAACCGTAGATGACGTCCATTCGCTATCCTATTAATACGTTAAACCGCGCCAGCTCCGGCAATCGTCGCGTCTGCCGAGGCTGATCGTATCCAGCAACATCGCATACCGCGCCGGGCGCGGTTTAGTTGAACATGCCGCGAATCCGCGCCGAGTTGCCGATCACCGCCAGTGAACTGATCGGCATGGCGATCGCGGCGATCAGGGGCGTGATGACGGCGGCCATCGCCAGCGGCACCATGATCAGGTTATACACGAGCGAGATGGCGATATTCTGCCGGATGGTCCGCAGCGTCCGCCGGGACAACTCGGCGGCTTCGAGTACCCGCTCCAAGGTGTCGGACATGAGGACGATATCCGCGCTGGCGATCGAGACATCGGTCCCGCTGCCCATGGCGATGCCGACGTCCGCGCGCACCAGGGCCGGCGCGTCGTTGACCCCGTCACCGACCATGGCAACCCGCTGTCCAGCGGCCTGCAACCGCGCGATCACCTGGTCCTTGTCCGCCGGCAGAACCTCGGCGATGACCTCGACATCGCCCACTGCGGCAGCGATCCGGCGAGCGACGGCCAGTCGGTCACCGGTCAGCAGGGTCACCCGGATACCCTGGGCGCGCATCCGCCCGACGACCTCGGCCGCCCCCGGCCGCAGCCGATCCTCGGTGGCCAGGACCAGGGTTCCCAGACCCGCGACCGCGCAGTGAATCAGACCGGCGTCCGCCAGCCAGTTCAGGTCATTCGTGCCATCGTCGACCGGGCTCGCCCCAAGACCCTGCCGGTCCAGCCACTCGGCGGTGCCGACCGCCACCAGGACCCCGGCGACGTGACCGCGGATACCCTGACCGGGGACCACCTCGACCGCAGCGCAGTGAATCCCATCGAGCCCGATTTCGGCACGCGCGCACAGGTCCAGTACGGCCGCCGCCGCCGGATGCTCGGAGAGTCGCTCCAGGGCGCCGACCTGCCGCAACAGCGACCGCTGCGCGGCGCTGAAATCCAGCCCGTCCGCGTCCAGCCGCCACCACGGACTGGAACCAACCCGCCACCCGGTCACCTCAGGCCGCCCCAACGTCAGGGTACCGGTCTTGTCGAAAACGAAGTGATCGATGTCCGACAAGCGCTCCAGCACGGCGCCGTTCTTGACCAGGATACCGCGTGCGGCGCCCAGACCGGAGGCCACGGCCACCGCCATCGGGGTCGCCATGCCGAAGGCGCAAGGACAGGTGATGATCAACACCGAGGTCCCGGCCATGAGGGCGATCTCGATGCCCACGCCGACCCAGAGGATGAAAGTCAGAGCGCCGAGCCCCAGGGTGAGCGCGACGAACCAGGGCACGATGCGGTCGGCCAAACGCTGGATGGGCGCACGGCTGGACTGGGCATCCTCCACCAGACGGATGATGCGCCCCAGGGCAGTGTCGCGGAGCGTCGCCGTGGCGCACACCCGCAAGACCCCGGCGCGATTGATGGTGCCGGCGGACACCGCGGCACCCGCCGTTTTGGGCACCGGCCGGGACTCCCCGGTCAACATGGACTCATCGACCTCGCTGGTGCCGTCGATGACCTCCCCGTCCACCGGCACCCGCTCACCGGGCCGGACCAGCACCAGATCCCCCAGCGCGACCGAGCGCAGCGGGACCACGCTCTCGGTCCCGTCGCGCACGACCGTCGCCACCTTGGGCTGAAGGTCCAGCAGTCGCTGGGTCGAGGCCACCGCCTCGCGCTTGGACAGACCCTCCAGAAAGCGCCCAACCAGGATCACGAACAGGAAGTTGACCACCGTGTCCCAGTAGACCTCGCCGGTGCGGGTGCCGCTGACTGTCACGTAGCATGAATAGCACCAGGTGATCGTGGCCCCGACGGCGATCGGCAGATCCATGCTGAGGTGCCCGGAGCGCAGCCCCCGCCAGGCACCCTGGTAGAAAGGATAGCCCGAGTAGAGGAGCGTGGGAGTGGCGAGCAGCAGACCGATCCAGTGAAAGAGCCCGCGAAACTCGCCCTGATCCGCGCCGCTGTACAGCGCGATGGAGATCCACAGCAGGTTCATCATCGCGAACCCGGCCCAGGCCATGCGATAGAGCAGATTCCGGCCCTGACGCCGCAGAGCACCCTCGGCCGACTCCGGATCGAAGGGCACCGCAGCATAGCCGATCGCACCCAGGCGCCCCAGAATGCGCGAGAGTTGGATGCGCCCGTTGTCCCAGCGCACGCGCAGCCGCCGCCCGGTCAGATTGACCCGCGCCTCTTCCACCCCCGGCAGCGTCTTGAGCCCGTTCTCGATCAGCCAGACACAGGCGGCGCAGTGGATCCCTTCCACCAGCAGATTGATCTCCCGATCCGCGCGGGCGGTGTCGACAAACTCCTCCTGCACCGCATCCAGATCATAGAGCGCCAAATCCCGCGGCAACTCCGGCGGCGGACCCAGCGGCTCACCCGCGGTGGTGCGGCGATAGAAGCCCTCCAGTCCGGCGGCATGGATCGCCTCGCAGACCGCCTTACAGCCGGTACAGCAAAACGCCTGAGCGTGGCCGCGGATGACGGCGTGCGCATCCGTTGCCGGATTCAGCGGTAAACCGCAGTGAAAGCACCCGGTCCGAGACGCGTCGTCAGGCGACTGGAGCGCAATCCCGGCTGCCGTAACCGAGACCGGATCGGACACCGCGTTACCCCCAACCGAGCGCCGGATCGACGTCGTCCTAGTTTTCCGGGCGATCGGGACGGGTCACGATGATCGCATCGCCGGTGGTGAACTCATCCTCGCCCTGGCGCACGGCAATCAGGCCGTCCCAGGCGCCGAACAGCGGAAACACGACCTGGGCCGCGTAGCGTCCCGGCCCCTCGGCCGTCATCGGCGCCGAAAAGTCCCGCGACTTGTCCGAGGGCCGGTAGGCGAAGAAGGTGACCTCATCGGGCGTCACCGGCTGACCGACCTTGTCCACCAGGACAACCCGGATGGTCGCAGGCTCCCCCGGCCTGAGGTCGTCGGGAAAGTCCGTGCGCATGGTCCAGCCCGGGTCTTTCGCCAGACGGGAGACCAGCGTCTGTTCATAGTGCTGCCCACGATTGTAAAAGTCTTCACTGACCAGGCCCGGATTGGTCGAGACGGCCAAATAGACCATGGTCAGATTGACCCCCAACACCACAACGATCAGGCCGATCCAGCCAAGGACCCACGGATTGCGCCAGGGCGAATTGGACCTGTTGGCCGTTACGGATGACTGCATCGAATTCACTCTCCTGACGACTGATTACATTGACCGGCCAGCTGGATCAGCGGTCCGGCCCGACAAAGACGCTGGTCCGCTCGGACTCGACCACCAGACCGTCCGACCGGGTCGCCTCCACCCGGAAGCGGATCGGCTCCTGCGCCTTTTTCAGATGGCGCTTCGGCACCTTGACGAAGACCATCGCGGGCGTCACCCCGCCGGCGTGAATGACCACCGGCGCTTCGGCCCCGATTAGTTTCAAGCCCTCCGGCCCAGAGACACTGATTCGCACCGCAAGTTCCTCCGGCATCTTATTGAGCATCTTGAGTGTGTATTTATTCTGGATCGAGCCGTCACTCAAGGTGACGAACAGCGGGGCACGCTCATGCAGCACCTTGAGATCAATGGCATCCAGCGCGGACATCCCGTAGAAGATGCCGGACAGGGCGACCGCCAGGATGGTCGCATAGACCCAGACCCGCGGACGCTTCAGCAGCGCCTTGGGGGCCTGTCCGGCGAACTCGTCCAGCGAGGCGTACCGGATGAGACCGCGCGGCCGGCCCACTTTCTCCATCACCTCGTCGCACGCGTCGATGCACAGGGCGCAGGTGATGCAGCCCTCCTGCTGCCCCTGACGGATATCGATGCCGGTCGGGCAAACCGCGACACACTGATTGCAGTCGACGCAGTCGCCGTTGGTCCGGGAGGCCGCCGTCTCGCCCTTGTTGACCCTGCCGCGCGGTTCACCGCGGCGCTCGTCATAGGTAGGGACAATGGTCGTCTTGTCGAGCATGACCCCTTGAATGCGGGCGTAGGGACAGAGCCAGAAACAGGTCTGTTCGCGCAGGTAGCCGGCCAGGACGTAGGTGCCGACCGTGAACAGCGCGACTGAGATATAGGCCGCGCTGTTCGCCTCCCCGAGGAAAAACGCACCCCACAGACCGGGGGCATCGGTGAACCAGGCCACGAAGCTGAAACCGGTAAAGAAGCCGATCAGAATCCACAACAGATGCTTGGTGAGCTTGGTGCGCACCTTCGCGCGACTCCAAGGCTCCTGATCGAGCTTGCGCCGCTGGGGCGGTGTTCCCTCCAGCCGCTCCTCGATCCAGGTGAAAATATCGGTCCACACCGTCTGAAAGCAGAAGAAGCCGCACCACACACGCCCGACCAAGGCCGTCGCCACCGCGAGCAAGATCGCGAAAAAGAGCAACAGCAGCGACAGCATCCAGAAATCCTGGGGCAGGATGGTCACGCCGAAGAGGTGATACTGACGGTTAGGGATATCGAACAAAACCGCCTGGCGCCCGTCCCAACGCAGATAGGGACCCAGAAAGAAGATCAGCCAGACGCTCGCCGTCACCCACTTGATGGTGCGCCAGCGCCCACGGATGCGCTTGGCATGGATGGTCTCGCCGCCGGTATTGACGTGCCAGTGCTCGGCCTCGTCGTAAAGCGCGTCGACAGCGGCCTGATGCTGACGTGTGTCACTCATACTCACGGAACAACTCCTGAACCCGACCTATGCCGAATACGTGCCAGGTCTCTCCACGGCGGGGACGAACAACTGAACTTCCGCGGGCGGGGGCGGATCATCGTAGCGTCCCGGCAACCTTAAGCCCATGTCTTTTCGCAATGATATACCCTTGATCCGGAGAAGACCCCAGACAGAAAAAGGGGGACATCGGCCCCCGGATAGGGTATCGCCGGAGCGCCGCTAGGGCTTCTGATGCTTATGGGCCGCGGCATCCTGCTTGATAAGTGCCGCGACCTTGAAGGCCAGAAAGGTGATGATGACGACGGCCATCACGACCATCAGGATGGACATCCAGGCGACCGGATCCCAATTCATCAGGTTGGAAACAACATTCATGACAACTCCCCTCTCCGCGCTGTATGGCCGGCGGACGGCGCTGCTGTTGCCGCCCGCCGGAGTCGTCCACGCCGCCGACTCGACCTATTGGCCGCCACCGAACTCGTGGACATAGACGACGAGCTTCTTGATTTCCTCAGGCCCCAACTTCGCCACACCACCACGGGTCGCGTCCGGCCCCCAAACCGGCATCACGGCATCGCGCGTCCCCGGAACATTGGGCTGATTGACCCCGTAGAGAATCGTGTGTTTGGCACTCTCGAAGCCGCCCGGCTCGAAGCGCCAGATCCCGTCCGCGAGATTGGCTGCACCGACCGAAACGAACTCACCGTTCGGCAGGTCGACCACGTGTCCGTTCGCCTTCTCGCCATGGCAGGCGGTGCAGCCCTTGCTCTTGAACAACGCCCAACCCTCCGGGCTCCCACCGGCCCCGGCCGTCTCGTTCATCTGCACGGCCCAATTGGCTAGGGTGTCCACCTCGACCGGGGCAAGGATCTTCTCGTGGGCCGTCATCACCCCCTTGCGCCCGCCCGCGATGGATTCCTGGATCTTGGCCGTGGTGCCGCCGTACAGCCAGTCGTCATCAGCCAGGACCGGAAAACCGGGATTACCCGCCCCGCCGCTGCCGTGACAGGCCCGGCAGTTATCGCCAAACAGCACCTTGGCGGAAGCCAGGGTGTATTCCTTGAGCCCGGGGTCGGCGATGATCTGATCGGCCGTCATCCCTGCCAGCTTTTCTTCGAACTGGGCGCGCTTCGCCGTGATCTGCGCCACGCCCTCGGCATACTCCTTCATCTGGCTCCAGCCGAGCACGCCTTGGGTCGGCTCCTGACCGATCGGCCACATCGGGTAGAGAATCGCATAGCCGATCCAGAAGGCGACGGAGGCCCAGAACGCCAGCATCCACCACCGCGGCGGCGGGTTCTTCAACTCACGCAGGTTGTCGTCCCAGACATGCCCCGTGTTGTTTTCGCCGGGGAAGGGGTTATTTTCCGCCATCTTTGTCTCCGCTGAACTCGTTGTCCTCTTCGAACGGGATGTACTTGCGGGCTTCGAGCCGCTCCCGGTTCTTGGGACGGAATACCTGGAAGTAGGCCACGACCATGAGCAGGAAGATGACGACGGTCAGGATCATGCCGATCCAGTCGTTGGTCGTCATCGCCTGCCAGTCGGTATGAAAATACTCGCTGAGGCTATTCACGATAGGCCTTCGCCTCATCCAGCTTGGCCATGGTACCAAGCACCTGGAGGTAGGTCACCAGCGCATCCATCTCAGTCTTTCCTTTGACGACCTCCGGCGCTTTCTCGATGTCGGCGTCCGCATAGGGAACGCCGATGAGTCGCAGGCCGCTCATATGCCTGCGCATCCGCTTGCCATTGACATAGCTTTCATCCAGCCAGGGATAGGCAGGCATCACCGACTCCGGCACCAGGTTCTGGGGCCGGCGCAAATGCTGGCGGTGCCAGTCGTTCGAATACTTGCCGCCCACCCGCGCGAGATCCGGGCCAGTGCGCTTGGAACCCCACTGCATCGGGTGATCGAACATCGACTCCGAGGCCAGCGAGTAGTGACCGTAACGCTCCTTCTCATCACGGAACGGCCGCACCATCTGCGAATGACAAAGGTAACAGCCCTCACGCTGGTAGATGTCCCGGCCGGCCAATTCCAGTGCGGTGTAGGGACGGACACCATCGCCCGGCTGCCAGTTCCACACCTGCTTCCCCGCCTCATCCACGGCGACGATGGGCTCGATGCCCGCCTTAGGCCAGACGATCTCCGGGAACTTATTATGCTCCATGGTGTTCTTCATGAAGAACAGCGGCACGATCTCGACCAGACCACCGACGGCCAAGGCCAGGCCGAGAAAGAACAGGAGACCCCAGATGTTGATCTCCATCCATTCCTGAAAGCTCTTCGCTTTGACTTTGCGATCAGCCATGTCTCTAAAACTCCAGTAGGTGGTTGATCAGGCGGGCGCCGGAACGCTGCGCGCCCGCACCAGGCTGCCGTCAGCGGCCGACTTGCGCAGGGTCATCAACACGTTGAACAGCATCACGATCGCACCGGCCAGGAAAATGGCGCCGCCGATGGCCCGCATCGCGTAGTAGGGGTGCATGGCATCCACCGATTCGACGAAGGTATAGGCCAAGGTGCCGTACTCATCATAGGCGCGCCACATCAGCCCCTGCATGATGCCGGACACCCACATGGCGACGATATACACCACGGTGCCAATGGTCGCGGTCCAGAAGTGGAAGTTGACCAGCCGCTCGGAAAACATCTCGGTGTGGAACAGGCGCGGCATCAGGTGATAGATAGCGCCGATGGAGATACCGGCCACCCAGCCGAGCGCGCCGGAGTGAACATGACCGATGGTCCAGTCGGTGTAGTGCGACAGTGCGTTGACCGTCTTGAGTGCCATAACCGGGCCTTCGAAAGTGGACATGGCGTAGAAGGCCAGGGCCATGATCAGGAAGCGCAGGACATAGTCGGTGCGCAGGCGGTCCCAGGCGCCGGACAGTGTCATCATGCCGTTCACCGCGCCGCCCCAGGAGGGGATGATCATCGCGATCGAGACCGCCGCTCCCAGAGACCCGGTCCAATCAGGCAGCGCGGTATACTGAAGGTGATGGGCGCCAAGCCAGACATAGCCGAACATCAAGGCCCAGAAGTGGATGACCGAGAGTCGGTAGGAGTAGATCGGGCGGCCGGCCTGCTTCGGCACGAAGTAATACATGATCCCGAGGAAGCCGGCAGTCAGATAAAAGCCGACGGCATTATGACCCCACCACCACTGGATCATGGCGTCCTGGACACCGGAGAACAGCGAGTAGGATTTGAACAACCCGACCGGGATAGCCAGGCTGTTGACCACGTGCAGATAGACGATCATCACCATCATGCCGAGGAAGAACCAATTCGACACATAGATGTGCGAGGTCTTGCGTACCGCGATGGTCATGATGAAATTGAAGGTGAACGAGAGCCAGACGACGGCGATCAGGATATCGATCGGCCATTCAAGTTCGGCGTATTCCTTGGACTCGGTGAGACCCAGCGGGAGGGTGATGACGGCCAGCAGGATCACGGTGTTCCAGCCCCAGAAGACGAACCAGGCGAGCTTGTCGCTCCACAGACGCACACCGCACGTACGCTGCACGGTGTAAAAAGCGGTCGCCATCAGCGTACAGCCGCCGAAGGCGAAGATGACCGCGTTGGTATGGACCGGACGCAACCGTCCGAACGAGATGTAGGGACTGTCGAAGTTGAGGAACGGCCACGCCAGTTCCGAGGCAATATAGACACCGACCGAGGCACCGACCACCAAGTAGACGGCTGCCATGACGGTGAACCAGCGTACAACATCGAAGTTGTACTTCTGCTCCAATCCGGATTCCATAAACCCTCCAGGGATTCTTTAGAAAAGCGAAGAAGGACACCAGGCGATCCAGCCTAACTTCTGTGCGCCTCAATCCCCAGGCGTAGCCTCAGCAATCAGACTGGATTGGACCTGGAAAGTCAACAGTGACAAGACAAACGGCACAGTTGACCGCGTGATTTGCCGCAACGGTTGTTGATCTGGATTCAGTGCGGCGAACACCAGGCGGCTACTTGAAAAACGACTCAATCGAGAAACCTTCCTTCTCGAGGATGTCGCGCAGACGCCGGAGCGCGTCCATCTGGATCTGGCGCACCCGTTCACGCGTCACACCGAGTTCCTGAGCGACGCGTTCCAGCGTCGCGTTCTCGTAGCCGTGCAGCCCGAATCGCCGTTCGACCACCTCGCGCTGCTTCTCGTTGAGCTTGCCCAGCCAATGCTCAAGATTGGATTGGATATCCTCGTCCTGGATCCGGTCGGTCGGGTCGTCCGCGGACTCGTCCTCGAGCATGTCCACCAGCGGTTTGTCCACGTCCTTGCTGAACGGGGTGTCGACCGAGGTAATCCGCTCGTTGAGACCGAGCATCCGCTTGACCTCGTGGATCGGCCGGTCCAGCAACACGGCGATATCCTCGGTCGTGGGCTCATGATCAAGCCGCTGCGCGAGTTTTCGCGCGGCCTTGAGATAGATGTTGATCTCCTTGACCACATGGATCGGCAGACGCACGGTGCGCGTCTGGTTCATGATCGCCCGCTCGATGGTCTGGCGGATCCACCAAGTGGCGTAGGTTGAGAAGCGAAACCCGCGTTCCGGATCGAATTTTTCCACCGCGCGGATGAGACCGAGGTTGCCTTCCTCGATCAAGTCCAGCAGCGGCAGCCCGCGGTTGAGGTAACGACGTGCGATCTTCACGACCAGACGCAGGTTGCTCACGATCATGCGCTGGCGCGAGGTGTTGTCGCCGCGCTGGGCGAGACGCGCAAAGTACACTTCTTCCTCAGCGGTCAGCAAGCGCGACTCGCCAATCTCGTTTAAGTAGATCCGGGTGGCGTCGAAGTCGCCCTCGCTGGACAGAAAGCGCTCGCTGACCGGCCCGGCCCCTTCCTCGTCGACCGGCTCTTCGACCGGCTCGACCGGCTCGGCGTCATCAATGATCTCGCTGATCTCATCCGGGTCCCCATCAAGCAGAATCAGAGACTCGCTGTCCGGGTCGATATCGGAATCGAGAATCTCGGGCTCAATGATCTCGAGGTCGACCCGCTCGGCCGCAACGATCTCGGTGTCCTCGGTGCTTAACATCCACATCTCCCTCCGTCCGCTCAGACGGTGTTACTCGCGCGGGGGCAGGTAGAGAATCGGATTGACCGAGGCACCGTTACGGCGTACCTCAAAATGCAGCAGGTAGGCCCCTTCCGGTCCCTCGCCACACTCCGACACCGCCTGGCCGCGCTTGACGCTGTCTCCTTCCTTGACGAACAGCCGACGGTTGAAGCCGTACGCGCTGAGATAGTTCTTGTTGTGTTTGACGATGATAAGGTTGCCATAACCCTTGAGTCCACTACCGCTATAGACCACCTGGCCGGAAGCCGCCGCCCGCACCTCCTCGCCTGACCGACAACTGATGCGCAACCCCTGGCGGGCGGGGTCGCCGGCCCGAAAGCCCTGTACGATCGCCCCTGACAACGGCCACGCCCAGGCGACACCAGAATCTTTCGTGCGACTCCCCGGGGTCGGCGCCGCGGCGGCCGCCGCACCCGACGCTGTGCGGGATTTTGGCTGAGCCACCTTTGACACAGCGCGCGCCGCGCCAACCCGCGCCCTCCCCGACGAACGGCCCGACGGCGCCACCCGCAGCAGCTTGCCGGCAAAAACGGTGTAAGGGGGCTTGAGGGCGTTCCAGCGAATCAGGTTCTTCGTGCTGACATGGCGCTTGGCGGCGATCTCACTCAGGCTATCGCCCTTGCGCACCAGATAATAACCCTTGGGGACTGGCCCCTTTCCCGACCAACCCCCGACCGGCGCGGGACCAGTAGACCCGCATCCCGCCAAGACCAGGGTCATCAGCCCCAGGATGAATCCAAGCAACAGCCTGGACAGGTGCCTCGACCTGGCACGGCCGCCGCGACACGACCGCCAACCGTTGGCCCGGCAGCCCTTGAAGCAGAGGTCAAAGCCGAGTTCGTCCACCACGGGGCACCCCAGCGTCCGACCAGACGGCACGCGGGCTGGACGCGCGACCCACGCCGGGGTACTCACGGCGAAACAACCCGCGGGAAACGCTCATGCAACCCCCCCCAGCAAAGGCACAAAGCTGACCGGCTCCAGTACTTGCTGCGCAAACCCACCCGGCACCCGGGTCACCCGCACCAGCGCCTGGCGATCACCTTCGCCCATCGGCAACACCAGGCAACCCGTGGGCGCCAATTGGTCGGCCAGGGCGCGCGGCACCGCCCGCGGCGCGGCGGTCACCAGGATCCCGTCATAGGGCGCATACTCGGGCCATCCCAGGAAACCGTCGCCGTGCCGGAAGCGCACATTGCGCACCTGCAAAAGTCTCAGGCACGCCTGAGCCCGGACTTGCAGTGATTGGATGCGCTCGATGCTATACACCCGCCGCACCAGGGCAGCAAGGACCGCTGTCTGGAAACCCGACCCGGTTCCGACTTCCAACACCGTATGCATCGGTCCGGCCGCCAACAGCGCCTGGGTCATCCGCGCGACCATGTAGGGCTGGGAGATCGTCTGGCCGTGGCCGATGGGCAGGGGCGAGTCCTCGTAGGCACGACTCGCCAGGGCCTCATCGACAAACAAGTGCCGCGGCAAATCGCGCATCACCCGCAACACGGCGGGGTCGGTAATCCCGGCCTCGCTCAATCGCGTGATCAAGCGCTCCCGGGTGCGCAGGGAGGTCATCCCGATCCCGATATGACTCAGATTCGACATCAACGGCCGAAACGCAGCCACTGCCCGAGCGACTCCAGGGCGGCATGGCGGGTCAAATCCACCTGCAGCGGGGTGATGGACACGAAACCGGCCCGTACCGCGTGAAAGTCGGTCCCCGGCCCCGCATCCGCCTCAGGCCCCGCCGGACCGACCCAATAAATGGCCCGGCCACGCGGGTCCTTGGACGCCACCACCGCCTCAGCCTTGTGGCGGTGACCCAACCGGGTCGCCAAAAACCCCTGCAGTTCCTCATAGGGTCGATCCGGGACGTTGACGTTGAGGATCAGATTGGAATCCAGGGGATCGGAACGCAACCGCTCCACCAGCAGGCACGCCACCCGTACCGCGGTCGACAGATGCAGAGGCTCGCGTGAGTCCATCGATACGGCGATGGCCGGCAGCCCGAGGAAGCGCCCCTCGGTCGCCGCAGCGACGGTTCCCGAGTACAGCACGTCGTCGCCCAGATTGGCACCGTGGTTGATCCCGGCGACCACAATGTCCGGTTCGCGGTCGAGCAAGCCGGTGATCGCCAGATGGACACAATCGGTCGGGGTACCGTCCACGCGGATAAAGCCGTTGCTCATCGTGCTGGCGCGCAACGGCACATCCAGGGTCAGTGAATTACTGGCGCCGCTGCGGTCGCGTTCCGGGGCCACCACCACCACTTGACCAAGATGGGCGAGCCCGGCGGCCAACGCGAGCAAACCCGGAGACTGGTAACCGTCGTCATTGCTGACCAGGATCTTCATCGGACTGATGGCCGTGTGGGGGAGAAAAAGCGGACGAACCAGACGATGATACTGGAAAGGGCCGTCGCGGGCATCGTCGCACGGCGACACACCGTACCGGAGCCGCCGCGGCCAGCGAGGCCAGCGAGGCCAGGCGCTTGATTGTTTGGCTGACGATGCGCTATGTCGCTCTATCTCAATGGAAATCATTTAATTCGGCAGTCGCCGCCCGCCGCTGACCAGTATACTCCCGACCTGACCCGCGCCGAGACGAGACCGACGATGAAAAAGCAAGTCCCCCCGGCTGACCTGGCGCTGTTTCATGAGCAGGTTCAGGACGCGCAGCCGCTCCGCGAGGAAGGCATCGAGCCCTATCGGCGGCGCCCCCCGCCCATCCCCCGACCGCGCCCGCTGGAACTGCCGGAAGATGCGGGTGTCACCCTGTCCGAATCCGAGGTCGAAACCCACGAGTTCCTGTCCTTCGCACGCCCCGGCGTCCAGCAGCGCGTGCTGGCCGACCTGCGCCGGGGTGCCATCGAGGTCGGGCTGGAAGTCGATCTGCACGGACTGACAGTCGAGGTCGCGCGGCGTGTCCTCGCCGAGTTCCTGATCGCGTGCGGACAGCGCCGGGTGCGGTGCGCCCGGATCATCCATGGCAAGGGCATCCGCTCCTCCAGTGCTCAACCGGTGCTCAAACAGAAGGTCAACTACTGGCTGCGCCTCCACGAAGAAGTGCTCGCCTTCTGCTCCGCGACACGCGGTGACGGCGGCACCGGCGCCGTCTACTGTCTGTTGCGCAACCCCAATAAGGCCAAACGGCCGTCGGGAAGAACCGCCCCGGCAGGGCGCCCATAACGACCAGCGACCCGAGACCCAGCCGTTGGAATCACAGGTTGACATTTTCCCCGGCGGGTTCATGATTTAGGCGAACAGGTGACTCGGCGTCCGCGCCACCGCCGAAACCGAGGTGCGCTATGCGTTACATTCCCGTGTTATTGATGAGTCTGCTTGTGGCCGGCCCGGCCCAAGCACTGCGCTGCGGCAACACCATCGTTTCTGAGGGCGATGACACCTATCAGTTGACCCAGCGGTGCGGGCAGCCGACAACCGTCGAGCGGATCGACGCCCCGACGGTTAACCAAATGGTGTATGATGTCTGGGGACGCCCGGCAGGCTACATGCCGGTGTCGGTCGGCGATAGCTATGAGATCTGGGTCTATAACTTCGGTCCCCAGCGGTTCGTCGCCAGAATCACGGTCAAGAACGCCCGAATCTTCAAAATTGATGAGGCCGGTTACGGCCACTGAGAATCGCGGGGGAGCCGCTGCGGGTCAGGTGTCTGCATGGAGCACCCGCTCAGACCCGTTGCCAGTTCGCGTTTGCCACACGCCGGTAGACGGCGCCATCGTCGCCGATGCGCAGCACATGCAGCCAGCCATTCTCCACCAACTGCCGCACCAGTTCGTGCCGCGCGATGATGTCGTCCATGGCCGCCTCCGGCGCCTCGATGAACACACTGAGGCGCAGCGGTTCGTGCATCCAGCGCTTGCCGTCATGCAGCGACTGCAGCGGCAGGCCCACGCGCAGATCGCCGCCATTGCCTTCAAGCACGCCGATGGCACCGCCAACGACGTTGTGCAGCACCTTGTTGCCGCTGCCAAAGCGCGCATTGTCCACCACCGAGCCGTAGTACTGCATGTTGATCCAGTTCGCTACCACCATGGGCGCGGTCATGATCAGCTCCAAGATGGCGAAGTCGTCATCGTTGTTCCAGACATACTCGTGCAGGAAAGCGCGGCCTCCCAGGTCGATTCCAGCGGTTCGCGTACGCGGCGCGGCGATGAACGCGGCGTTGTTGGCCAGCGCCCATTCCGGGCGGACCTGCGACCAGTCGCGGCTGCGCCGGCGCACATTGGCTTCCACGCCATGATCCGTCAGGCCCGCGATGCCCAGCAGCGGCGCACGCTGCATGCGCGTCAAATCGGCGGCCTGGGCCAGCCACTGGCGTAACTGCGCGAGATCGGGCGCCAGCGCCGGGGGTATGTCGTCGGTGTCGAACAGGCACACCTCGTTGGTGATGGTGTCATGCAGGCCCGCGAGAAACCAGGTGTCCTCGGGGATGACGATGCCGCGCGCGATCAGTCCGCGGCGCGCCGCGGGCTGGTTGAGCAGTGCGGCCACCACGCGCGCGCTGGCCTCGCCGGTCTGGCCCGCGCAGGCACCGCAGTCGAGGCTCGTGGCATGGGGATTATTGACCGTGCTGCTGCCGTGTCCCGCCAGCAGCACCAGGCGCGCGAAATTGCCGGTCATGGTCATGGCGCGCAGGATGCGTTCGGCCTGCGCGGCCCAGTCCGCCTCCGGGATGCCCGAGTCCGCATGATGCCCGCAGCGCTGCGACTGCGGCGCGGGTGCTAAGGCCGGTGCGATGCGCTCGCCGTCCGGTCTGACCAGCCCTTGGGTGGCGGGCTCCGGAACCAGTCGGTGCCCGCCGAAACGGTTGCTGCGCAGCATGGAAGCAAACATCCGTTCCGCGGCCTCGACGAAGGCGAAGCCGTCGCCCTGCTTGCCCAGCCCCTGCGTGGCCGGATCGGGAACCGGCCGGCTCCAGCCGAAACTGTCGCTGAGCAGCTTCGGCGCATACATCAGTCCCGCGGCTTCAACAAAGGAGAAACAGGACGAGGCCGAGAGCTTGAAACCCTTCCACGCCTTGGCCAGGCCGATGCGTTCGCGGCGCTTGGCCGACAGTCCGGCGTCGCCGTCCTTCACCTGTTCATAGATGCGATAGTCGGGATTGAAGATCACTGGCACATGCGAGCGTCCGCCATCCGCGCCCAGCGGCACGTATTCGATGAAGATGCCGAAGAAGCCGGCAAAGCCCAGCGTCTGCACCGCGGGTGCCACGATCTCCAGGGAACGGCGGAACACCTCCGAGCGCACGTCGATGCAGAACGCGGCCTGCACCGCCGGGCGCACGGCGGGCGCGGTTGGCGATGCCTGGCTGTGTATCCCCGCGATCACGCTGCGCTGAAATCCGATTTCCATCGCGTTGAGTAAGATGCGATCAATCTCCGCCGCGGCCTGACGCTTGGCGGACGGCGGGCGCATGCTGGCGGCCAGCATCGCGCGCCAGCGCGCCACCAACGCCGCGCTGCTTTTTTCCCTGAACAGCAGCACATCCCACACCAGTCTGATCGCCAGCAGATCGACGATCGAATCGTCGCGCTGTCCGCCCAGTTCCGCCTGCCAGCGCAGATAGCCCGCCCAGGCCGCCCAGCCGCCGACGCTGAGCAGCGCCGCGTGCAGATAATGCTCCACCGCCGCGTCCGGTACCCCCAGCTCAGCGAGGGCCAAGGCAATGGCGGCACGTGGCTCCGCCGGCAACCGGGCAACGGCCTCCCGGAAACCGCCCAGTCCCATCATCGCCGGGCTGCGGTCGATCCCGGCCGCTTTGCGCCAGGATGCGTACAGGGGCAAATCCCGCCAGGACATGCTGACGATGGCCTGGCCGAGGTCGAAATAGGCCGCGCAATGCAGGCTGATGCGCTCAGTGACGAAGCTGGTCCAGATCCCGCCCTCGACGCGGTCGAGCACGTCGCTCACCGCGGCGATGCCCAGCTTCGGCTGCGGCACCTCGGTGGCAAGCGCCCGCTCCACCGCGGCGGGGTCGAGCTGGCTGCCGCAGTCCCCGATGGCCTGTTCGATATCCTCGCGGGTGATGCGACCTGTTGCGAGCTGTTCCCGGTAGTAGGCACGCGGCATGTACAAACTGCTGCCAATGACGCGCGCCAACCTGTCGGAGGCGTCCTGAAAGCTGTGGTCGCGCAGGCCAAAGAAGGGGTTCACCGCAACGAAGTGCTGCAGCGGCCACAGCGGCGCGATGCGCGCGCAGGCGGCATCAATGCGGCGGTCGAACTCGGCCGCGGATTCCTCGACGAGGGCGGTGTCGGTGATGTTCATGCTCAGGCTCCCTGGTGGTAGGCGGGTTGATGGGGGGCGGGCCAGACACGCTGCAAGAGCCGGGTGATGTAAACGTCGATATAGAGCCCGTTGTAGAGATGCATGTACAGGGTGTCGCGCAAGTTCGAACGCGCGCCCTTGATGAACTGTTGCATCACCAGCAGTCCGACAAACGCGGCGATGGTCAGCGGCACCAGTCCGGACGGTAAGGCGCTCGCCGTGTCGCGCAGCGGCGGCAGGCTGCCAGCCAGGGCGTGATCAAACAACTGGTGCAGGGCGAAGTAGGCGCCGCACAACAGGGCACTGAGAGCGACGGCACGCCGCAGGGCGGCCCCGTTGCCGAACAGGGTCGCCGTCTGCAGCATGAGCTGGCTCACCGCGATGGCGACGATGGCGCCGGCAGCGATCAGGGCGGGCTGCTGTTCCCAGGGCATGCCGAACGCGGCACCCAAGACCACCGCCAAGATGCCCGCGATGACCAGCCCGAGGAGCAGTTGCACCGGCTGGAAGGCCTTTGGCGCGTAGCGGATGATCGGCGCACGGAAGGCATCGACGCCGCTGCCGGAGGCGAGGAAGGCATGCGCCTTGTACAACGAGTGCGCAACGAGGTGCAGCATGGCCAGGCTGAACAGGCCGAGACCGCACTCCAGCAGCATGAAGCCCATCTGGGCCGTGGTGGACCAGGCGAGCGACACCTTGATGCTGGTCTGCGTCAGCATCACCAGCGAGGCCAGCGTCAAGGTCACCAGCCCGATGGTCGCCAGCGCGGCCAGCGCCGTTGCGGAGTGCGACACGATCGGGCTCATGCGGATGATGAGGAAGGCGCCGGCATTGACGATGCCCGCATGCAGCAGGGCGGACACCGGCGTGGGCGCCTCCATCACCTGAATCAGCCAGCCGTGGAAGGGGAACTGAGCCGACTTGAGCGCAGCGCTCAGCACCACCAGCAGACTGGCGACCTGCAGCCCCGCTGACAGCGGGCCGTCCATGGTGGCCATGTGTTCGAAGATCTCATTGAACTCCAGGGTGTGCAGCGACGAGCCGATCAGTAACACCGCCAGCAGCAGGGTTGCATCCCCGATGCGGCTGGCGATGAACTTCTTGTGCGCCGCCAGCACGGCGGCAGAGCGCTCGCGATAGAACATCAGCAGCTGATGCAGGCACAGGCTGGTGGCGATCCACGCCAGCGCGAACATCAGCAAGTTGCCGGACACGATCAGCGTCAGGATCGACGCCAGCGTCAGTGTCAGCCACTTGTGGAAACGGCCCTGGTTCGGATCGCCGTCGAGATAGTTGCGCGCGTAGCGCGACACGATGGCACCGACGAATGACACCAACAGCAGCATGATCACGGTGACGCTGTTGAGGTAGGTGCCGATGGTAAAGGCGCCGATGTCGCCGGGCAGGGGGATGGAGAACAGTGTCCATGCCTGGGTCGTGCCGTCGAACAGGTATATGACCGCCGCCGCCAGGGTGCCGGTAAACGCCAGCCAGGCGGCACCTCCGTTCAGCCGCGCCATCAGGTGCGGGCGGGTATTTGCCAGGCTTGCCGGCGTGAGGCCAACCAGCCAAAGCAACACGGGTGCAAACAAGATCAGGACTGGGATGGGCAAGCTCAGTGTCGGTAGCATGGCCGGACTTCTCCTGGGTTGATGAGCGGGATGTCGTCTGGACGTCTTACCCTGGAGTCTAGGGAATCGTTGACAAAAAAAATAATGAATCGTTATCATGAAAATGATAGCCTTTAGGTAATACATTACCTGAGGGCCGTCTGATGATGCATGTCAGCCTGCGCCAGCTGCGGACCTTCGAGGCCGTGGCGCGACTGAAGGGTTTTTCCCGCGCGGCGGAGGAACTTCACGTCACGCAACCGACGGTGTCGAAGCAGATTCGCCTGTTGCATGGGGAGGTGGGGTTGCCCTTGCTGGAGCAGATCGGCAAGAAAGTCTTTCTGACCGAGGCCGGGGAGCAGCTCTACGCCACCTGCGCCGACTGGTTGGAGACCTGGGGGCGCTTTGAACAGACCGTCGCCGACCTCAAGGGCGTGAAACAGGGCCGGCTGAGAATCGCGGCGGTGACAACCACGAAATACTTCATGCCGCGGCTCCTGGGTCCCTTCTGTGCGCAGTATCCGGGCATCGACATCGCACTGGAGGTGATCAACCGCGACCGCCTGCTGGAACGTCTTGCGCGCAACCAGGACGATCTATACGTCATGGGTGTACCGCCGGAGCGGCTGGATATCGAGCGTGAGCCCTTTATGGAGAATCCGCTGGTGCTGCTGGCGCCCGCGTCTCACGCGATGGCGCACCGCAAGCACATTCCGTTTTCGGATCTGGCGAATGAACCCTTCATCGTGCGCGAACGCGGCTCCGGCACGCGGCTCACCATCGAACGTGTGTTTCAGGAACAGAAGATACCCCTGAAAATAAGAATGGAATTGGGTAGCAATGAAGCGATCAAGCAGGCCGTCGCCGGCGGACTGGGCTTGGCGCTATTGTCCCAGAGCACGCTGAGTCTCGACCCGAGTCAAAAGGACGTCACCATCCTCGATGTCGAGGGGTTTCCGATCAAACGCTCCTGGTACCTGGTGCGGCCGCGCGACAAGCAGCTATCGGTGGTTGCAAAGGCGTTTCTCGATTTTCTGCGCGCTCACGTGCAACTGCTTGCGCCACGGCGCTGAGGCTGACACGACCGGAAGGATGATCAAGGCCGAAGGCTTGGATCTGAGGCGGCACCGCTCCCACAAGGCCCCGACACCGGGTCCGCGTGGATGACAAGCGTTGCTGGGGCGCTCATCACTGCATCAGATCCACCATGATACCACGGGCGGCCAGCGCCTCGCGACGCGCGGCGAGGTAACGCTGAAAGCTCGGCTGAGCGATGTAGGCGCCGGTCGCCACATAGTCGAGGGCGCCGTGAATGTGGAATGACTTCAGGTATCCCTCGACACGAAAGACCTCGCGACCCGCGGCATCGAAAAAGACCAGGCTTGGGGTGTACTTGATACCCAATTCCGCGGCCCAGTCACGTGCCGTCAACTCACGTCCGTCCGGGGTCTGTACCGGTGCTTTTGAATAGGCATCAAGGATTGCGCCGTCGAAGCCGCTCAACGAGTAGGCGACTGCCTCCTTGCGCAAGGTGATCTGATGCAACTCATCGCACTCCTTGCAGACCGGCTGCTCGAACATCACCACCAGCGGGCGGGAGGAGGTATCCCGGTTGTGCGCCAAGCGGAGCGGATGCGGCAGAAATCCACCCTCGTCGTGCAGCTGACCCGTCGCCGCCGTGGGCGCCCGCCCGGCGAGGAAGTCCGCGAAACCCTTCCCCATCTGTTCCTGCCGCTCCGCGGCATAGGCCAGGGCCGCCGCAAACTGATGCGGCGGAAAATAGCCGTCGATGCGCAAGATCACCTGACCGCCCTCATCCAAAAACAATAGGGTCGGGGTAAACTGAACCTTGAGACCAGCACCGAACTGCTTCTCGGTCGTCGGCTCCCCCGAAAAACCGGTGACTTCCCGATCACCCCACAGATTGATCGCGACCAGATCGAAGCGCTGACGCGCCAGCGCCTCCGTGGTCCTGTCGCCGAATCCCTCGCGCAACAACTTGGCGCAGTAGGGACAGCCGTCTTGATAGAAATAGAGGATGACACGCTTGCCGGCCGCGGCGGCCTCGGCCACGTCCTCGCGAATGTCGAGAAATGAATTCTTGAACCAGTCGGGCCGCTCCTGCTCGCTCGGGATCAAGGGCACCGAATCGGCAGACCCGGACCGCGCTGGGGCCGCCGCGGCGGATGGAGCCAGCGTCAAAGACTGGCCTAAGAGCAGCGTCACCAGGAAGACAATGAACCGGAACATGACACTCTCCAACGGAAAAGCCTGCATCGATCAGCGCCGGGAACCTACCCGACTTATAGTTGAGAACAGTCGTGAACGCAACGGCACCAGTCATCCTGGACGCGGCGCGGCCAGTCGAGGTCGCGCCACGGACTCACACAGCACAACACGAAACGCAATGCACGCCGTTCTTCTTGGCGCATTCTAAGGGATACCGCAGCACCAAACCGACATCACTCGGACACAAAACAGTCAATTTCATCTGGTACCCTTCAATCATCGCTGCAACGCGTCAGTAGTCACAGTCCAAGCGTTGCAAGGTCGATCACAACATCGCATTCGACGATGACCTTTGCCCTCACTCTAAAGAAAGGTAACCGATGAAAAAATCACTAGTCGGCGTTGCTGTTCGCCAAGTGCTCTCCGCCGCTCTCATTGCGTCGTACTCGCTCGGCGTGCTCGCCGATCCAGTTCCGAGAGAAGCGAAGCACATCATTCTTCTCATTGGCGACGGCATGAACATCGAACATGAAATTGCCGCCAGCCGTTATCTGTTCGGCAATGATTTCGACCTGTCGTTCCACAATCTGCCCTACCAGGGTAACCAGTCGACCTGGGACGTCAGTACCTATAAATACTGGTCCGGCGGGACCTACGACCCAAGAGCCATTGCACCCACCCTCGGATATGATCCGGCGCAGGGCGGCAAAGCCCCCTATCCGCTGAGACCCGAACGGCCCGGCGCCGAGGCCTACCTCAAAGCCAAGGCGACCGACTCGGCCTCCGCGGCAACCGCCTGGGCCTCCGGCTACAAGACCGATGACGGCAATCTCAGTTGGCTGCCGGGAGACCCCGACACCGGCGGCAACCGCACTGGCGACGGTTCGCTCAAGACCATTGCCGAACACCTGCGCGAGCGCAAAGATTACGCCATCGGCGTCGTCAGCACAGTGCCCTTCACCCATGCCACCCCGGCCGCTTTCGTCAGCCACAACAAGAGCCGCAACAATTACGGCGCAATCGGACACGAGATCCTCACGACAGTCAAGCCCGATGTGGTCATCGGCGGCGGCCATCCTGGTTACGACGGTTCGCCGACCCATAACTACATCGCTGCTGAAGATTACGACAACCTGAAGAACGGCGTCTACGCAGACGAGTATGTGTTTGTTGAGCGCACTGCCGGGGTTGACGGCGGCTTAAGCCTGCTCACGGGAGCCCAGCAAGCCGTTGCTGAAGGCAAGAAGCTGTTCGGACTCTTCGGTAAGGAAGGGGACGGCAACTTCGAGTCGCTGAAGCCCAACGACCTGCCCGCCACGCCCACGGTGACTCAGGCGACCCGGGAGAACCCCACCTATACGGAAGCCACACTGGCGGCACTGAAAGTGCTGAGCCAGGATCCGGATGGCTTCTTCCTGATGGCAGAACAGGGCGATATCGACTGGGCCAACCACGCCAACGACTTTCAGCGGATGGTCGGTACCATTAAGGATCTGCACGATGGCGTCCAGGCCGTCATCGACTTCGTCAATCAGCCGAACGACGACATTGATTGGCGCAATACGTTGCTGATCGTGACCTCCGACCATAGCAACAATTACATGCGCAACCGCACGGTGCTGGGCGCCGGTGACCTGCCGGAGCAAACCCCGAACTGCATGGGTACGCCATGTTATCCGGGAGGTGAAGTCACCTTCGGCACCACTGGCCATACCAACGAGTTGACCCGTATTTATGCGATGGGCGCCGGCTCGCGGCGCTTTGAGTGGCATGAACTCCAGTGGTACCCCGGAACCCGTATCCTGGACAATACGCAGGTCTTCCGGGTGATGATGGAGGCCGCCGGCGTACCCCAGGTCTCGCCCCTGCGGATCCGCAAATAATTGCGTGATTTCCGGGGCGGGACGCCCCGCCCCGGATTCTCAAGCTGATTGCTGACCGCGATTTACGGGATCAGTCCGTCAGCCCGGTTGACCCGGGTGTTCAGCATCCGGCGCCGCCGGCAGTTCGACCCGGAACTCGGCCCCCGGCTCCCGATTGACTACCTCCACCCGCCCGCCCATGGCCTGCAACAGGCGCTCGACCAAAGCCAACCCGATACCGGTACCCGGAATCGCACGCCGCGCGGCGTCCTCCCCGCGATAAAAGAGTTGAAACACCTGCCGCAGCGCGGCCCGCGGCACGCCGGGTCCGAAATCGCGGACAGCCACCCGCACCCAACCCGCGCGCGGGCACACGCACCGGATCTCAACGATCTTCGGTTCGGCCTGCGCGGCGAACTTGAGCGCGTTATCCACCAGGTTAATCAGGATTTGCACAAAGGCATCCGGGTCCGCCTGGACCAACCCCGGCGCCTCACACTCCAGCACCAACGCGAACCCCGCGCGCTCCACCTGGGCGGTCACCCGCTCCAGCACCAGATCCATCAGCGTCGTGAGCGGCACAGCCGCAGGCGACACGCTGAGCGCATCCCGGTCGATTCGCGACAGGGTGAGCACATTGGCGATCAGTCGGGACAGCCGCTCACTCTCTTCCTGGATGTAGCGGTAATAGACCTGCCGACGGTCCGCGTCCGCGAAGCCGGTCCGCAGCAACTCCGCATAGAGCCGGATCGACGTCAACGGGGTCTTGAGTTCGTGGCTCACGGCGGAGACGAACGCCTGCTGCTGACGAACCAAGCCGATCTGCTGCTGGCCCAGCCGATCCATGAACCAGGTTCCGGCCACCAGCACCAGGGTCAGCAAACCGGCCACCCAGCCGATCACCGCCGCACCCGGCGGCACCGGCAGGCGGCCGACACTGAAGATCAACTCCAATCCGCCGAAGGGTTCGCGCGGCCGGGTCCGATAAAGCAGCGCACCGGACAGCTCGCGAACGCTGGAGATAGACCCCCGCTCCTGCCGGGCGCGAAAGGCGGCGAGGACCTCATCGCGAAAGGCAACGATCAGATCGGTGGTCAACGCCAGTCCGGTCGCCTGGAAAGGCTCACCCATGAGGCCGGCCAGGAACGGCCCCTGCTCGATGAGCAACCCCTGGATGATCCGCGCACCGCCCTGATGCACGGCGCGAAAGAGCACGAAGTGCCCGCTGCCGAGCAGCCCCAGCGTCAGCGGTTCCACGGTGCTGGCGAAGAGCCTGACGGTTGACGCCGCACCCACGTCGCTGCGTTGGGCGGCCAGGTCCGCAGCGGCTGGCGCATCTTGCACTCCCTCCCGCCGTGGTGCGTTGACGGCAGCCGCGGCCGACGAGCGTTCGCGCGACGCCGCATCCGCACGCGGCGCCGGCTCGCCCGCCGTGCGGGCCGGGGCGGCCCGTTTCGCCAGGGCAGCGTCCAGCGCAAGCGCTTCCACCGGCCCGAGGCCTTGAACGGCGGGGGCCGACGGCGCCACCCCGTCATCGGCCTCGATCTTGGCCTTGTCCGTGGCGGACCTGCGGTTCGCATATCGGGACTCGCCCAACGCATCGAAGGCCTGTTGGGAGAGCCGCTCACGCGCTGCGGCGACCTTCGCCGGCGCGGGGGACAGCGCCGCCTGCTCCGGGTTCTGCACCTGAACCGGAACACGCCCTCGTTCGACCAGGCGATTGCCGATCAGCACCCCTTCGATCCGCGCCGCCGCCGCCTGGCGCCGCGCGAGTTCCGCGGGGTCGATTCCATAGCGCGTCGGCGCGCTCGCACCCTCCGGCACCAGCGGCGTGCTGAAGTCGCCCTGCTCGCCCACCTGAAACCAGCCAATCAGACCGGGAATATCGGCTTGGATCGGGAGTTGCGCGAGCGGTGAGCGCTGCACACCCGGGCGCTCCGGGTCACCGGTCATAAACCCATAGTCCGTGACCGGCCGCGCATCCTCGGCCCGGGCGATCTCGCCTAAACGCTGGTCCACCCGCGCCGCCAGTTCAGCGGCGGCGACCTGCTGTTGCCTGAAGGACTCCCATTTGAGCTGATCATAGGCTTTGTAGACCAGCACGGCGCTGGGCAGGGCCAGGGCGAGGAAAAAGAGCCCGAGCCAGAGGCGCAAGCGCAGGCGCTGCCGGTCGAAGCCCTGACCCCTCATCCGCGCAGCACCATCATGACGCCTCCCCATCCGATCCAACCAGCAGCCGGTACCCGACCCCCCGCACCGTAAGGAGGACCCGGGGATCCGCCGGGTCCGTCTCAAGCTTGCGGCGCAGCTTGGCGATATGAATGTCCACCGTGCGGGTCTCGATTCCGCAGCCACGCGAGTAGCCCCAAACCTTGGTCAACAATTCATCGCGTGACACCGGGCGCTCGCCATGGGCGGCCAGATACTGGATGATTGCCACCTCCCGACGGGTAAAAGGAATCTGCACCGCACCACGGCACCCGACCAGATTGGCCGTATCCAGCGTCAGGTCACCCAACCGCAGACTTGGCGCCCCGGCTAACGCACCCTGACTGCGCCGCAGCACCGCCTGCACCCGCAGCACCAATTCAGTGATCGAGAACGGCTTGGCGACATAGTCATCCGCGCCGAGCTTGAGCCCGCGAATGATGTCCTCGTCCGCCCCGCGGGCCGTCAGTATGATAATGGGCTGAGCGCGATCCACCGCCCGTACCCGGTCGCAAATGGCGAAGCCGTCCAGTCCGGGCAACATCAGATCCAGCAAGATCAGGTCGAAGGTCCCCGAGAGCGCCAGAGTGAGCCCGGTGGGTCCATCCGCGGCGGACTCGACCGCGAACCCGTGAAAGACGAACAAGTCGGTCAGACCGACCCGGATCGGCTCTTCGTCCTCAATGATCAACAGGCGCTGGCGTTTCGACATGGGCAGATCATGAGCGATGCGTGATGAGTGATGTAACGATGCAAGAACACGTTATACCCAATCGTTTTCGTTGTCGTTGTCGTTGTCGTTGTCGTAATCGAGTTTACGATACCCGCGAGGATTCTATCGCAGCGCGTCGTTTCGCTGTCCGAGCGTTGCAAGCAGCGCAACGATGCGTGGGGCCCAGGCGTGGCAAACGCAGCCTTTCAAACGGTTGGCGGCCTTGTAGGCGCAAGCGAAGTCGCGAGTCGAATCCCGATCGACAGCGGACTGCTCATGCCCACATAGCATCGCTACTCCGATTACGACAACGACAACGACAACGACCGGAACGCACCCACCCCGCGACCGAGACGATGATCAAGGTCCGCAAACCACCGTTTAAGCATCGGCCGCCAGTCGTCTTCTTTCCGTAAACTGCTTGTAAAACCCTTGCCTTCGGTTTTACACCGTCATGCCTGACCGAGCCGCCCGCCCCGCTCTAGACTGCAATCAGACCGAATGCAGATCCCCTGGAGGTGACGACATGGCACTCATGACCCGGCTGGCGCGTCTGGTACGCGCCGATCTCAACGCCATCCTCGACCGGCTGGAGGCACCCGAGTTGGTGCTCGCCCAATCCGTGCGGGAGATGGAACAGGCGCTCGACCAAGAGCGGCGCACCCTGGCCGGAATGGACCGGGAACTCGAACGGCTCGCGCGGCGCGACCAGGCGCTCGCCGAGGAAGAGACCCGCACCATGGACGCCCTGGCCGAGGGCCTGGCCGAGGGCCGTGAAGCCCTGGCTCGCCCGCTGATCCGCCGCCGACTGGAGTCAGGCCGTCGCCGCACCGCCATCCAGAGACAGCGCGTCGAACGCACCGCCGAGCGGGATCGACTGGCACAACGGCTCGCGGCCCACGCCAGTCGCTTGGACGACCTGCGCGCCCGCGCCGATCGCTGGCTGGCGGACACCGGCCCGACCGGGGACGAGCGATCACCGAACTGGGAGCTGGACCCGGTGCAGTCGGACGCGGACACCGGCATCTCGGACGCGGAGGTCGAACTGGAACTGCTGCGGCTGCGCCGCCGGGAGGTGACCCCATGAACCGCCCGACCTTCCTCGAAGGCGCACTGGTTGCACTCATCGCCGCCTTCGCCGCCGCGGTATTCTCCAGCGGCCTGGGTCTGTTCGTCCCGACCCGCGAAGCCCTGGCCCTGACCATCACCGCCCTGGGTCTGGGCTACCTGCTCTACCTGCTCGCCCGCAGTGGCGAGCGCGCCGGCCGGGTGGTCATCCTGCTCGCCTGGGTGCCGGTCACCGCCGCCGCGCTGGCGCTGGCCCCTGGTATCTGGCCACAGGTCCTGATGCAACTCGGGCTGGTATGGCTGGTCCGCGTCTGGTGCTTTCAGGGGACCCCGACCGCCGCACTGCTCGACCTGGGCCTGATCCTGACCGGTGCCGTCGTCGCCCTCTGGGCCGGCAGTCACAGCGGCAGCCTGTTCTTGACGGTCTGGAGTCTGCTGCTGGTCCAGGCCCTGTTCGGCGCCATCCCGACCCGACCAGGGCATCCAGCCGGCAGCGGCGTTGGTCCGGCCAACGCACCGGACCCTTTCGACCTGGCGCGACGGTCGGCCGAGTGGGCCTTACGGCGGATCGCGCGGTAATGCCCACCATATGAATCAATGTCAACGGAGCCAATCATGAACACCAAGCTCATCAGTCTCGCACTCTTTGGCCTCACGGCCGCCGCCGTCACGGCGTATCCCGCCTTGACGCAGACACCACAAGCCCAGGTCGACGGTCAACACCCCGCCATCGTCCTCCCTAAACCTGAGCAGCGCCCAGTGGTTGAGGCCGTCTTCGTGCTGGACACCACCGGCAGCATGGGCGGGCTGATCCAGGCGGCTAAGGATAAGGTCTGGTCCATCGCCTCCACCCTCGCCTCCGCGCAACCGGCGCCGCAGGTGCGCATGGGCCTGGTCGCCTACCGTGATCGCGGCGACGACTATGTGACTCGGGTCATTGACCTGTCACCCGATCTGGACCAGATCCAGGCCGCGTTGTTCCAGTTCCAGGCGCAGGGTGGCGGGGACGGTCCCGAAAGCGTCAATCAGGCGCTGCATGAGGCCGTCACGCGGATCGGTTGGAGCCGGGACCCGGCCGTCTATCGGGTGGTCTTCCTGGTCGGCGACGCCCCGCCCCATCAGGATTACCCCAACGATGTCCCCTATACCCAAACCCTGGCGGAAGCCGGCCGCCGCGGCATCCGCGTCAACACGATCCAGTGCGGCCAACAATCGGACACCCGCGGCGAATGGCAGCGCATCGCTCAACTTGGCAACGGCGGTTACTTTCAGGTCGATCAGGCCGGCAGTGCCGTCGCCATCGCCACACCCTATGATGCTCCGCTGGCCAAGCTGTCGGCCGAGTTGGACGGCACGCGACTCTATTACGGCAGCGCCGCCGAACGCTCCAAACGCAACGAGAAAGTCGACGCGGCCAAGGCCGTTCAGGCGGCCTCCGCGCCTGCCGTGCTGGCCCGGCGTGCCGAGTTTGTCGCATCTGAGAGCGGCGCCTCCAGCCTGCTTGGCGACCAGGAACTGGTGGAGGCCGTGACCAGCGGCCGCGTGGACCTGGACACACTGCAACCGGAACAACTGCCCCAGCCACTCGCCGAGTTGAACAGCGATGCCCGGGCGCGGCTGGTCAAAGAGACGGCGCAGCGGCGAGACGCCTTGCGCACCCAGATCCAGGACATCTCGGCCAAACGCGCCGCCTACCTCAAGCAAGAGGTGCAAGCCGCCGGCGGCGCCGAGGACTCCCTGGATCACCAGGTCTGGAACGCGGTGCGCAAACAGGGGGCTGATGCTGGCCTGAGTTATGGCGCTGGCGGGCCAAAATATTGAAAATAGCCAACGATTACCCCCCACCCTCAACCACCGGGAGCGAACCGGATGTTTCGAGCCTATTTCGGCGGCCTGCGAACCGGCCGCCTCGGCCGCCTGCCCTTCCTGGGGTTTCTGCTCTTGCTCTCCGTCCTGTTCGTCCTGTATGGACTCGGGATTGCCTTCGGTGTTGGCCTGGCCGAACAGCTGATCCGCATGGACCTATCGGCCGCTCCGGGCGATCTGCTGGAACAGATCGACGTGACGGCACTGGCCCTGCTGGGGCCGCTGTTCCTTGTCTTCGGCTTTGCGAAGGCGAATCTGCTCGCCAAGCGGATCCGCGACATGGGCCTGCCGGGTTGGTGGACACTGCTGGTGATCGCTCTGGCCGCCGCCGGACTGGGTTCCGCCATGCACGCGAGCGACGTGCCCCTGCGCGAGAGCTACCCGATTCATGCAGTGATCAGCGGCCTCCTTTCCCTCGGCCTGCTGCTGATTCCCAGCGGGCTGTTCCACCCCCGGCCCCACGCCACGGGCCCTTCCCAGCCCTGTTGACACCGATATGTGGTTTCCGACTGTTCTTCTCGGTAGAGAAGTCTTTTTTTTCGGTCAACCAAAAAAAGAGGAGTCACCACTATGAAAACCCCAGCCATGATGCATACTTGAAAGGTCTGGCTACGCTGTCAGCGCAAGCAGCAGAGCATTGCCTATAATTAATATTCGGCAACGGACCGGATATTCCTGATGCTGCGGCGGGTCAAATGAAGTGACCGAGAGTCGGTTCTGTTCTGATGACCTTTCACAATCGGAGCGGGAGTGTCAGTAGATGAGCAACTCCTCGATTCCTCTCAGCAAAGAGATCGGCGAGCGTCTCCGCGACGCGCGACGTTCCGCCAAACTATCCCTCGGTGACCTGTCCGAGCGTACCGAGTGGCGGCTCTCCAAGTCGCGAATCAGCAACTACGAGCAGGGCATCCGACGGATGGGCGTCGAAGAGGCGCGGGAATTGGCCGCCGCCTTGGGGACTGTGACGCCCGCGTGGCTGTTATGCGTCGAGAACCCGATGGACCTCGGCGCCGACGAGATGGATCTCATCACGCGCTACCGCGCGACCGATGCCCGCGGCCGCGCGTTGCTGATCGGCATGGTCAGCATGTTGTCGGCGACGGGTGACGGATCTGTGTCAGCGGGTTCCGCGGCCTGATGTAGGGGCGGGTTTTAAGGTGATTTCCGGGAAAGATTCTACCAACAGGTAGGAGCGACATGTAGGTGCGACTTCAGTCGCACCTACACTGACCGGTATCCAAATTGTCGGAAATCACCTAAACCCGCCCCTACACGAGTATCTGTTCGGATATCAGGTTCGAAGGCTATATGCCCATTGGATGTACCAGGAGCGCCGAGTGGTCACCGCGACTAGGTAACCGGCGCCCGAGGTAGGGAATCCATTCCATAGCCGCCTGGAGCGTCCCGCGCCGCGCGCAGTCAATCGGCATCGAAAATAATCTTCAACATACTGATCGTCAATCTCTATTTATTTTCCGACAGGCTTGCTAAATTATGGCACGTTGTATGCTGTCTTAGGACTAAGCGAGCAAGCCGGCAAGACGCCGCACCGTCAGAACCCATGGCCCCCAGGCCATCACGGGAAACGCGTTTTCATACCGGACATACACTCTCGCCACAGCCGCACATCTTGTGCAGTCTTTCCGAATTACAGAGCATACAGACATGGCAAAAGTCGCTAACTCCACTGACTCCTCCAGCCTGGCCGAAGTCGTCGACCGCATCCTGGACAAGGGCATCGTCATCGACGCGTGGATCAAGGTCTCGCTGGTCGGGATCGAGTTGCTCGCCATCGAAGCCCGTATCGTCATCGCGTCGGTCGAAACCTACCTGAAGTATGCCGAGGCCATCGGCCTCACCGCCCCGGCTGCCGCCCCGGCCTGATCGCGCTACGCACCCGCTGGGGATGTCCGCGTCGATGCCGCAAGCGCATCGACGCCAAGCGGCATCCCCCGACAGTTTAAGACCCCCACCGCCAAGACCGACCCTCGACATCCCCGCAGCGGGTGTCATTGCGACCCGCACAGGATGACCAGAAGCAGCAGGTTTCTGATCACTCCAAGCAACGCATCAAGGCCGCCGTCAACCAATCGAATCCCACGCGCTCCTGTTCCAACCGCAGGTTTTGGCGAATGCGGTTGTCCCGCAGTTCATTGAATAAGACCGCTTCCGCAGCGGTGAGCCGGGGCAGGTTGTGCATGACCTGGTCAGCCTCCTCGCCCCACAGGGCTTCGTGCGCCATCAGTGTCGGGCGATCCATCAGGAAGGACACCACCCGAGGGAAACGACCGCGCAACTGATCGAGGATCGCGAAACCATGGGTGTCGATGTCACCCCAGTAGTGGATGGCGCAGCGCGTCGGCCACTCGGCTTTCGCCAGTACGTCCCATCCGTAGCCGGCACCGAAGACCACCAGGGCGTCCGCGGCGGGCGGGAAGGCCAGAAAATTGGTCTCGTTTTCGGTGATGAACAGGCGCCGCACCGGCACCTCCAGTCGGACGAAACTCGCCGCGTCGAGCGTCACATCCGGTAAGTCCGGGCCTGGCAGCAGGGAGAGCCGCGCATCGAGCACGCGAAAGCGGATCCGGCTCGGCTTGTCGAGAAAACCATAACGCGCGGCGAACTGACCGACGCCGCTGCGATCGGCGGCGATGGCCCCCGCCGGCAACGCCAGGTCGAACAACTCGGCGAGGATCCCGCGGTGCGCCTCGATAAACTTGCTATGGACACCCGGGATGTCCACTTGCCGCAGGTAGATGCCGGGACGGGGGTGTGCGGCCAGCCAGTCCACCACGGCGAGCAGACGCGGCCACTGCGGTGCCAACTCGATGGCCTGCAAGGGCCGCTTGCCGACCCATTCGAGCAAGGCGGGCTGGCGTGCACGGGTGAGCACCAACAGCTCGGCGAAGCGTTCGGCCTCCCGTCGCTTGCCGATCAGCCCGAGTGCGTCATCGCGTGTGTCGACCCAGATCGACTGGGGGAGGCGCTGTGACCCCAGCACCCGATGATTGACCTCACGCCACAGGACCCGCCACTGCGCGACGGCGACCAGTTCGGCAATCCAGGCACGGACGGACTCGAATTGCTCGGCCAGCTCGGTTGAGCCGGGTCCCTTCAGTGTCAGACGCAGCGGGAAGCGCGGCTCGCCCGTGACCAGTGGACGCAGCAGTTCGCCACGCTCCCACAGCCGGCGCAGTTGCGCCTTCAGATCGCTGGCCGTCGTCCAGTTCATACCCTGAGTTCGGCCTTGCGCGCCCGGTATTCCTCGATGGACAGGTTACGCAGCTTGGAGGAACGGCCGCCCTCGTTGTGGACAAAGCCAACGCTTGCGACATAGGGCTCGATGATGTGGATCTTCTGCAGCGGGGTGACGATCAGCAGTTGCAGATTGAGCTGCTTGAAGAGTTGGAGCCCGTACTGGGTCGACTCGTCCGAACCCCGACCGAAGGCTTCGTCGATGACCACGAAACGGAATGAGCGCGAACGCACCGCCCCCCATTCCAGTCCGAATTGATAGGCGAGACTGGCCGCGAGGATGGTATACGCGAGCTTTTCCTTCTGGCCGCCGGACTTGCCGCCGGAGTCCGAATAGTGCTCATACTCAGCCCCGTCCTCGCGCCAGCGCTCGCTGGCGGCGAACAGAAACCAGTTGCGCACATCGGTCACCTTGGCGGTCCAGCGCCGGTCCTGATCCGAGGTCCCATCGCGGCCCCGGAAGCGGTCGATGATGGCCTTGACCTGCATGAACTTGGCCTCCGAGTACTGCGCGTCCTCAGAACCGGTCAGCGCCCCCTCGGTGCAGGCGCGCAGATCGCCCTGAAAGTCCCGGATCTCGGTATCGGGGCTGATCTGGGATTCCAGCACGATGTAGCGCCCCGGGTTGTAGTCGATCTGGGTAAGTGATTCGTTGATGCGGGCCAGGCGCTCGCGGATGGTCTCGCGCTCGCGGGCGAGTTGCGCGTTGAAGTTGGCGATCTCGTTGATCGTGTTGACGTTCAGGAGTTCCTTGAAGCGCAGCTCGAAACGCGGCAGATCGTCCCGACCCAACTGATCCAGGAGCTTGCGATACTCGAATGCGGCCTCGAGGCTCGCATCGAACTCGGCGGTCTCGAGCCGGTAGGCGTCCTTGAAGGCCGACATCGCCTTGATGATCCGCTCGGCGAGCCGGGCGATCCCGCGGGCCTCGGTGTCCATCCGCTGCTGAAGACTGTCACGCAGCTCACGCTCGCGGTTGTCGCAGGACTCAATCGTGAGTTGATGCTCGCCCAAGACCTGCGCACGCAGGGCGTCCAGCCGGGAGCGCAGCGCCTCGTCGATCCCGCTGACCAGGGCGGCGGTCTGCAGGCGCAACGCCGCGGCGGTCTCTTGCCTGGTCTCGACGCCGCCCAGGTCCTTGTCCAGGGCCGACAAGGCCAGCTCGCTCGCACTCAAGGCCGATTGGGCCGCGGCAAGCTGGGCCGCGAGTTCGCGCAGTCGGTCGCTGGCCGCCTCCAGCCGCGCCCGCTCGTCCTGCAGACGCGCGATGGTGGCCGCACAGCTCGGCCAGTCCAGGTCACGAAAGGAGTCGAACTCATGCAGCGCCGCCAGGGTCTCGATGCTCCGACGCAACTGCGACTGCTCAGCCTGCGCCTTGGCGATGGACGACCCGATCCCGCCCAGCCGGGTCTCGAGCGCCCGCCGCTGCACCTCCAGTGCGGCGATCTTGGCCGCATTGCTCCAACCCAGCACATAGCGGCCGCGGTCATCGAGCCGGTGGCGATCATCCTTCTCGTGGCGTTCCCCCGGCGCCTTGACCTGGCCGCTGCGCGTCAGGGCGCGGGTCTCGCGGCGAAACTGTTCCGGTGTGGCGCAACAGGCATAGTCGAAACGGCGCGCGAGTTCCGGCTCAAGCCAATCGTAGAAGACCGAATCGGGCCGAATGGCGAGCCGGCGCACCAGTGAATCCGGATGCAATGACGGCCCCTCGGCCGCCCTGCCGGAGCGCACGCGGAAATACACCAGGCGCCCGGCCAGATGCGTGCGGTCCACCCAGGCGGCGACCTGCGCATAGTGCGCATCCGGCACCAGCAGCGACAGGCCGAAGTTGTGCAGGACGCGTTCGATGGCGCCCTCCCAGTCATGGGCCTCCTCGCGCACCTGGAGCAACTCACCGGCGAAGGGCATCGCCGCTGCATCGAGCGCCAGTGCCGCGCAGATGGCCGTGCGCATCGCCACCTGCGACGACGGGATGTTGCTCTGCCGGGCCTTGAGGCTGGCGATCTCCTCGGTGAGCATCTGATGTTCGCGCTTGCCCTCGCGCATGGACACACCCCATTCGGTGATCTGGTTCTGCAGGTCGCTCTCCTGCTGACTCAGATCCTCGCGCCTTTGCATCCAATGCTGCCGCTGTGCCGCGAAGGCGGTCTCATCGGCAGCAGGTAACTCACCGATGGTCGCGAGCAGGTCGGCATGACGCTCGGCCCGCTGCCGGCGACGGTCACGCTCGCGCTCCTGATCGCGAATCTGAATGGCCAACTGCTCCAAACGGTCACCGCCGCTGTCCGCGACCGCGCGCTTGAGCCGATCCAACTCGGTGCGTTCCTGGTCGCGTTGTTCGGCGCGTCGTGCCTTCTGCGCCGTCAGGCGTGCCTGATCCTCGGCCAGCAGGTACAGCCGCCGGTCCAAGAGCGTGAGTTTCAATTCGGCGAAATAGGGTCGCAGGGCTTCGCGACAGGCGCGCAGGTCTTCGAGTTCGACCGCCTGGATGCGGTGGCGGTCGCAATCGGCGACCAGCGGGGTGAGCAGCTCCACCTGATGCTTGGCCTTGAGTACAGCCTCATGCGCCCGGTTGAGGTCGTCGAAGTGGGTAATGAGGGCACCGATGCGGGGGCCCACGTCGAAGGGCTCCAGCATGTGACTGCGCACAAAGTCGGTGAGGTTGCCCACCGACTTCATCGAGACGGTCTGGAGGAAGAGTTCCAGTGCCTGTTCGTTATCGATGCCGAAGCGGCGTCTGAACCAGGCGCCGTATTTGGGAAAGCTGTCCTCGAGCTCGGCGCCCAGCCGGCGCAGTTGCTTGCGCAGTTGCGCGATGTCGGTCCCGAATCGACTGAAATCCTTGGTAATCGACAGGTCGCGCTCGGCGCCGACGAAGAAGCGCGCCGGCTGACCCTGTACATCCTTCATCCAGAAGACCTGCGCCAGCGTGACCGTCTGGTCATAGCCCGCATTGTGAAAGACAGCCAGAATGACCGAATAGCTGTTGTGGTCGCGCAACGAGACCGGTTTGGCCGTCCCGGTCACCTCATTGCGCTCCGACTTGTAATGCCCGAGCACATAGGAGCGCAGGGTCCGCTCCTTGCTGTCGGCCCCGGCGGCCTTGTTGTAGGCGATGCGCTGCACCGGCACCAGCAGGGTGGTGATCGCGTCCACCAGAGTCGACTTGCCGGAGCCGATATCACCGGTCAGAAGGCAATTCCTGCCGTTCAGGTGCAGCGTCCAGCAGCGCTCGTCGAAGGTACCCCAGTTGAAGACCTCGAGCCGCTGGAGGCGAAAGCCCGCCAGGGTATCGTCCGCGACGAAATCAAAATCCAGGGTCAGCGGCTCATTCATTTTCCGTACCGTCGATGGCGCCCGTCGCTCCCGCGAGTTGGGCCTGATAGGCGGCCAACCGCGTATCGAAGTCCGCCAGCCATTGGGCATCGACAAAGGCTTTGAGAATGCGCCGCACCTCAAAGCCGGACGGGCCGCCGGCGGCCTTCAGACGGCGCACGAATCCCAACTCGATGACCTTGTTCAGGTGCGTATCGATCTGGTCGATGAGCCTCGCCTCATTGCTGCTGTCCGGCAGAAAGACCCGCACCAGTTCGACGATGTCCTCGCGGGTGAGGACGAGCCTGGTGTCACCGCCGCCGGCATCCGACTCCGCGAGCTTCTTGCGCAATAAGGCCAGCAAAAGACTGACCGGAAACGACAGGGGCCGGCGCGCGACCAGGCGGGGCAGCCGCGGGGCGGCCTCCTCCGCGTCCGGTTCGGGGCGGCTCTTGAGGAAGGCATAGCCCTCGGCCTCGTCGAGCACCAGCTCGAGGCCCAGGACCGCGACAGTGTCGCGCACCCGAGCCTGCAGGCCGAGCAGCGCGCCCCACAGGCGCTCGTCCCCTTCGCGGTAAATCACCCCCTTGAGCAGCGTGATCGCCAGCGCCGACAACTCCGCGCCGGCGGCTAGCGGTGTTGGTTCGTCCATATCCTCACCTCACAAAGATGACGCGCGGCAGCCGGGCGCAGCGTTCCATCGCGTCACCGCCGGTCGTCAGCGCCGGCCAGGCGATCACTTCCGGGGTGTCCTCATCGACGACGATCTTAAACGAGTCGCTGCCCAATTGCAGGTAGGCCACCAGTTCGGCCAGACCCTGCTGCAAGGGCCGCGTCTGCGTCAATTCGCGCAGCGTGACTTGCGCGCGATCCTGCAAGGCGTGGCGAATATGGTGGGCGAGCGCCGCGCGGTCCACCATGATTTGAGCGTAAAGCCCGGCGGCATCGCAATCGGAGTCGCCCGCCTCCAACGCGACATCCGCGATCAGCGGCTTGCGCGCCGGGGTGAACAGCGGACGCTCCATGGGCAGATCCACCGCGGCGGCGGACTCCGGGATCTCCATCACCGCACCCGGTGGCGGTGTGTCGCGCAGGGCCAGGGCCTTGGCCTCGATCCCATGCAGGATGTCCATGATACGACGATTCTCAAGCCACGCCTGATCGTCCAGAAAGCGCCGCAGTTGCTGCGAGAGTTGCGCCACCGTGCGCTGCGTATGCTCGCCGGCCTCCAGCCAATCGTAATGCACCCGTCGGGTGCGCGCATCCGGATGCAATGCCGCCACCGGGGGCAACTCGACGACCCGCGCCAGCAGTTCGGTCAACTCCTCTTGTCGGCGGCTGGACATCAGGAAATCCCAGAAGGCCCGGAAGCTGCGTCCCTGGTCGGAATCGGCGATCGCATCGCGCTCACCCATGATCTCCTCCAGCAACGCCCCCTTGGCACCCTCCCAGAGCGCGATGCGCTCGCGCACCCGCCGATCCAGCAGGCGAAAATTGTGCTCCACCTCACGAAAGTCGGTCAGCAGGTCGCGGGCCAGTTGGGTGAACTGCTGGAAGCGATCCTTGAGCGCGGTGTCGTCCAGGAGCGGCACGTCGCCCGCCGCGACCCGGCCGATCTCGGCATCGATCTCGTCGCGCCGTTTCTGCAACTCGGCGATACGCTTGGCCGGGTCTGACTCACTACCCTCGGACATCTGCTTGAGCAAAGCAAACAGCGTCAACAGGCGTGACTCGGTGCCGACGAAACTGCGTTCGGTCAGTGTCCCCAGCCAGGCGATAACCTTCTCGGTCGCGGGTGTCAGGTCGAATTGCGGTTCGTCCGACTCCCGGGCGTAAAACTTGCGCAGCCAGCCCTTCTCCGGACTGGCCCAGTCATTCAAGTAGTTGAGTGCGGACTTCGGGAAGGCGTCCGCGCCCAGGCGCGTGCGCAGTTCGTACAACGCGTCCTCCAGGGCCTCGGCCAGATCGGCCGCCCCCATCACCCGCACATTCGGCTCAATGAACACGCGCTGAAGAAAGCTCGCCACCAGCGCGGCATGGTCGGACCGCAGCAGCCGCCAGCCGGGGTGGTGGGTGCGCAGGGCTTCGAGGGTGTCAAAATCCATGGTGGTTGTCGGTCCAGGGTCGCCCGTCTCGAAGCTACTCTAAGTCTTTTCCGCGCGTCAGGTAAAGGCAAAGAACAGGCGGCCCGCAGGCCGCACCCTCAGGCGCGCGGGACCGCCCGAGAACCGGTTGGCACGGCCGGCGTTCGGCCCGACCACCCAATACCCCAGCGAAGACCGAATTGAACGACGCTTGGCGACTGGTCGATACTTGGACGGCAGGTCGGCAATGCGATACCACAGCTGCCGACCGTCGCGGGCAGCGCTTTCATCCTCGACGAACAGGGGCGATCCGATGACCGAGTGTGTGCGGGTACTGGTAGTGGATGACGATCCCGATGTCCGGGAGCTGCTCAATGACTACCTGTCGGAGCAGGGCTACGAGGTGCTTTCGGCAGGCGACGCGGCCACTGCCCGGGCGTTGCTCGACCAGGCGGCGCCAAGCGTGGTCCTGCTCGACGTCGGACTGCCGGGCGAAGACGGGTTGAGTCTCGCCCGCGCCATCCGCGAGCGCTTCGACCTCGGCATCATCATCATCTCCGGCGCCGGTGAGACCGTCGACCGCATTGTCGGATTGGAGGTCGGGGCCGACGACTACGTCGCCAAGCCGTTCGATCTGCGTGAGCTCAAGGCGCGGTTGAAAAGCGTGCTGCGCCGCTATCAGCGTCCAGTCCAGACCGGTGTTCCATCCGGGACGATCGAAGCGCCCCCGGCGCAGACCCGCAGGGTTCCCGTCGGTACCGGGGTGCTGGATCTCGACAGCCATCAATTGTTCGATCTGCAGGGCGGCGAGATCCCGCTGACCCGGATGGAGTTCGAGCTGCTGAAGGTGTTGACCCAGCGGCCGAACCGGCCCTTCAGTCGGGACCAGATCCTGAACCTGACCAGGAATCGCGATTGGGGGCCGTTCGACCGCAGCATCGACATCCATATTGCGCGCCTACGCCGCAAGATCGAGCGCGATCCGGAGAAGCCCCAGAGCATTCGCACGGTGCGCGGTGTTGGCTATATGTTCGTATCCAACCGCGGTTGAGGCGCTTCGGCGCCACCGGTTTGTTGTTGTTTTGTTTCATTGGTTGCCGCTCGGTTTCAGCGGCGTCCCGCGCCCGGCCCGCCTGATAGACTCGAAGCAATTCAGCTGAGGACATCATGCAAGCCGGTCATTTACACTCACCCGCATCGAGCCCCGAAACCCCTGAACCCGACGCCTCGGACAACGGCATCCCGGCCGTCTCCCCCCGCATTCCCGGCGGCGAGGTGCGCGAAGAGGCACTGCGCAAGAGCGAGGACCGCCTGCGCGCCACCATCGAGGCCGCACTCGACTGCATCATCGGCATCGACGAGCAGGGCCGCGTCGTCGAGTTCAACCCGGCGGCCGAAGCGACCTTCGGCTATCGGAAACGGGAGGCGTTGGGCCGAACGCTCGCCGATCTCATCATCCCCGAGCGGCTGCGTGAGGCCCACGCCGCCGGTATGCACCGTTACCTGGAGACGGGAGAGCGGCACTATCTGGGGCGCCGGGTCGAGATGACCGCCATGCGGTCGGACGGCAGCGAGTTTCCCGTCGAGTTGGCCATCGAGGTCGCGGAAGGCCCCGAAGGTCGAATCTTCATCGGCTATCTCCGCGACATCACCGAACGCCGGCGCTCGGTGGAGGACCGGATCCGGCTTGAGAGCCAGTTGCGTCAGGCGCAGAAGATGGAGGCCATCGGCCAGCTCACCGGCGGCATCGCGCACGACTTCAACAACATGCTCACCAGTATCATGGGTTACCTGACGATGGCCCGTGAGCGCACGGAACACTACGGCGACGCCCGGCTTGCCAAGTACCTGGATCGGGCGGAACGCTCCGGTCAGCGCGCGAGGGACCTGATTGCGCAGATGCTCACCTTCAGCCGCGGTCAGCGCGGTGAACCCCGCGCGCTCCAACTCGGGCCCCATCTCGCCGAGGCCATGCGACTGCTGACCTCGATCCTCCCCTCCAGCGTCGAGATCCGCAGTGAATTCGCGCGCAAGATCCCCTGCGTGCAACTCGATCCCCTGCATGTCGAGCAGGTGTTGATGAACCTCTGTATCAACGCCCGCGATGCCATGGAGGGCAAAGGCACGCTCACCCTCGCGCTGCAACCCGTGCATGGAGGAGCCTGCGTGTGCGCTTCCTGCCACCAGCCGGTCAAGGGCGCCTTTGTCGAGTTGGCGGTCGGCGACACCGGCCCCGGCATTGCCCCCGAGGTCCTCGACCGCATCTTCGAGCCCTTTTTTTCCACCAAAGAGGTGGGCAAAGGCAGCGGCATGGGTCTGGCCGTGGTGCACGGCATCGTGCATGAGTACGGTGGACATATCCTGGTCGACACGGCTCCCGGCCTGGGTGCGACCGTGCGTGTCTGGTTTCCCGCCTGGTTCCCCGACACGCCCGACGCCGACGGACCGGACTCCGGACCGGACAGTCATGACGCCACTGCCGCACCCGCCGGTCTGCACGGCCGGGTACTGCTGGCCGAGGACGAAGCCTCAGTCCGGGAGTTCATGCAAGACCTGCTCGGCAGTTGGGGTTTGGCGGTGGTCTCGGCCGAGAACGGGGTGGAGGCCTGCGAACGGTTCGCCGCCGATCCGACCGGCTTCGATCTCGTGGTGCTCGATCAGACCATGCCGCGCATGACGGGATTGGAGGCCGCGGCGCAGTTGCTTAAGCACCGCCCCGACGCCCCCGTAATCCTTTACACGGGTCACAGCGAGCACCTGACACAGGAACGCATCCGCGGCGCGGGTATCCGTGCCCAGGCGCGAAAACCTCTCGACGTCCCCGCCTTTCGTGCGCTGGTCGAGGAACTGTTGCCGGCCCGACAGACCCGATAGGTGACGGTTCAGAAGCAAGTGTACCGATGCGTGAACGTCATCAGCCGTAGGTAAGGCAAAGCGCAGCGTGCCCGACCCGCGCCGACAGGACAGGGAGCGTTTGAGCACGCTGCGCTTTGCCCAGCCGACCTGTTCATGTTGCTCTTGAATTGATCCCAGCCGATCGGATGCGGCGCAGCGGCTCTCTGCTTTACCTCCGCGAAACAATCCGCATACAAATCCGGACCGTTCGGAAATCCGTTCGATACGTATCCTGAGTAACCTTCTCCTCAGACGCGGCCTCGCGGCATTGTGACCAAACACGCGAAGCAGCGTCAGCCGATGATAGCGGCCATTCCGGTTGCTATTCGGATCCAGGTATCAATCGAGGAGAACACCGCCATGATCGCCTTCAAGCAAGCTCACTTCCCCCGTCGTTGGACCGCGCTGGCGGTCTTGCCGCTGATGCTGGCCGGTTCCGGCATCGCACAGGCCCAACAGCCGTGGACCTCGGTGGGATCGACAGGGGTCGTCGACGAGCAGGATCTATCACTGTTCGATTTCGTCAATGCCGAGGCCCGTGTGGTGTCCACCGCACCGGCGCCGTCGACGCTGAATCTTCGCTACAACGTCGTAGCGCTCGAGGAACTCAACAGCGGCTTCAATACCCCCTACCGTTTCAAGGCTCGGCTTCGCGACAATGGTGCCGGCTCACAGGTAGTGTTGAGGCTAAGATCCGCCAGCTTCGCCACCGGGCTTGCTACCACGATCGCCACGATCGACAGCAATGCACTCCCGCCGTCGCCTTCGTACCGGAATCAAGAGGTGTGCGTGCTGCTCGATTTCGATTTCGTGAACAACGCCTATTTCATTGATGCGGATCTGATCAAGTCAAGCACGGCAGGCACGCCCGCGCTCTCGTTGATACAGATTGATGAGGCAAACTGCGCCGGCTGATCATTACACCTCGATTCGGCCGTTGACCGCGTCGTGCAGCATACAAGGGCATGAAGCGGATTCCTGAATCGCTGATCGCGCAGAACAAAGCGCGGCGGCTCGTGTAGAGTGGGAGAATACTGCTTCACACACTCAGAGGACTGAACGCATGGCGTGGATTCTGTTGCTTGTGGCCGGGGTACTTGAGGTTGGCTGGGCCATCGGGCTCAAGTACACGGAAGGATTGACACGGCTCTGGCCAAGCGTCTTCACTTTCGCGGCAATGACCGGCAGCGTCGTCTTGCTCGCCATCGCCATGAAGTCGCTCCCAGTGGGCACCTCCTACGCGGTGTGGGTGGGAGTCGGGGCTGTGGGAACAGCCATCCTGGGCATCATGCTGTTCGGTGAGTCGGCCAACGCAGGTCGCCTGGCAAGCCTTGGTCTCATCGTGGCGGGGATCATCGGGCTCAAGCTGGCAACGCCGGGGTAGTCGGCCGTGGTCTGGGGGATTCCGGGGGGGGATTCCGGGGACAGTATACTCAACTCCATCCGGCGGGTGCGAAGCGGCTCGACCGCCGATTCCGCCCGTCACCCCGAACGCGCTACCTTGGCAAATCCGACCGCCCCGCCAACCATTCATCCAGGCGATGCCGACCGACATGCCAACCGCGAAGTTGCGCCCGGTGGTGCCCAGGGCCACGGCGATGCCGCCGGTCAGGTACTCGCAGGCATGGTCGCCAACCCCTTCCACCACCGCGGCGACCCCGAGTTACGCACACCGAAGCGCTCGCCGGCCACGGTAGATGTCATAGCAGGGGCGCAACGGATGCTCGCATGACCGGTGGCGAAGATAAAATCCCGTCAGCCCAACGAGCGCGCCAGATCCGCCGCAGTGACGACCGGAACCTCACCATAGCGCCCAGCCGTGAAATCCTTAGCGACCGGATCGACCTTGGCGCGGGTGAGATAGGGTTGCAGCCTCGGGCGAGTGAGCACGTCGCGCAACTCTGCAAGGGTCTCGGAGCTGAACACGGCCGTGATGCGGCCGGCGACAATGGCATCGACGATCTTGCCTGGGACGCCGGCCTTCGAAAGTAGACCGGAGATCAGGATATTGGTGTCAACGATGGCTCGCACGCTCGTCCCGAACAGCATCGACCAGCAGCGCAATCTCGGCCGGATCGAACGCGTCGTCGGCGGCGGCCAAGCGCAGCCGCTCGACCATAGCTTGCAGCGCGTCTCTGGCCTCGGCCTGGTCCTCGCACTCGATGATGATACCGCCCTTGATCGGGCGGACGCGCACCTGATGGGATAGGCCGCTAAGATACTCCGGCGGAATGAGCAACCCACGGTCCTCGATCTGTAATGCATTCATGATTTTGACGCGTTCGCCGCTGGGGCCTTTGATGGCGATTGCTCGATTGTAACGTTGCTTTCTTGGAAATTTTGGGATGGTAGTTTTGGGGACAGGGTAGTTTTGGGGACAGTATACTCAACTACATCCGGTGGGTGCGAAGCGGCCCGACCGCCGCTTCCGCCCGTCACCCCGAACGCGCTACCTTGGCAAATCCGACCACCCCATCAACCCCTCATCCAGGCGATGCCGCCATGCCAACCGCAAGACACTTTCTACGGGCAGGGGGCAGGGCTTGCACTCACGCAGCCGCGCCGGTAGGAGGAAACGCATGATTGAAAGACCTGATCCCACTCCTCGCTTGCCCATGCCCCCAGGCTCGGAGACCGCATGACAGCGCTACATCAACCCACGGCACTATTCCCCGACCTCCTGCAATGCGTCGGCCATCAACGAGGGGCTGAGATACAAGCCATCGCGGATTAACCGCTCAACAACCGGCCGCGCGGCGGCTATCCAACCCATACGCTGACGACTATCCGGTCAAGCACACCAATTCCTCGCGTAACTCCGCAATATCGGTCTGCACCGCGGACACCCGGCGGCGGTAAAGCTCATCCAAGAATCGGGACCGACTAATAGCGAGGATGTCGGCTCCCTTGCTTTGCGAGATACGCCCCTCAGCGTACCACTGCACCACGGCGGCGGTCTTGACCTCCGCCGCCAATTGGCCCGGTCCCTGATGCAGCACGGACATGGTACCGGCATCAAAATCGAGGACGATTTGGATCATTGATGCACCTTGATAAAAACGTTACTCGGAGGTCACGGGGCGCGACAAGCCGTCGTGCAAAGACGAAGGGATTCCACGGACATTATACTCAACTACGTCCGGCGGGTGCGAAGCAGCCCGACCGCCGCTTCCGCCCGTCACCCCGAACGCGCTATCTTGGCCAATCCGACCGCCCCATCAACCACTCATCCAGGCGATGCCGCCCGACATGCCAACCGCAAAGTTGCGCCCGGTGGCGCAAAGGACCACGGCGATGCCGCCGGTCATATACTTGCAGGCATGGTTGCCAACCCCTTCCACCACCGCGGCGACCCCGGAGTTGCGCACACCGAAGCGCTCGCCGGCCACGCCGCGCCAAAGCGCTGCTTGAACCAGGTCTACAGGTGCTTGGACCACTGCGACAGCACCGACGGCGGATTGTCCGCACCCATCGAGCCGATGAGACGACCAGCGACCACCGGAAACCCGCATCGGACTTATAATCGCCCCCACCGCACCGTGCGTTCCGAGGCTCGCCATGACCCGACACCTGAAAGCGATCTACGAAGGCGGCGTCTTTCGCCCTCTTGAACCGGTCGAGATCGCCGAACACCAGGAAGTTTCCCTGCTGGTGGAAACGCCCGACGAGGAGCCGTCCGACGCATCAGCGGAAACGCCCATCTGGGAGTATGCCGCGCAACTGATGCGTGAGATCCCCGAGGACGCGCTCAACGCGCTGCCGACCGACGGCGCTTCCCAGCACGACCACTACCTTTACGGCGCCCCGAAACGCTCCTGAGCGGAGCAGGCAGGCCGCATGATCACCATGGAGACTCGGCGCTGGCATCCGGCGTGCCGGCGGTCTATATTGCGTACGCAAATATTCAACAACTGAGGTTGTCATGAGCCTGCGTGTCGGTATGCGTGAACTGCGGGAAAAACTGGCCGATTATCTCGAATCGTCGGTACCGATCGAGGTGACCCGGCACGGCCAGACCATTGGCTTCTACATTCCGGTGCCTAAGCGTGCGAACCAGTCGGAGCGCGATGCCATGCTCGACGCCGGTCGTCGGATGCAGGAAGAACTGATCCGGCTCGGTATCACCGAGGACGAACTGGTCGCGGATATAAAGGATTGGCGCAGGTCGCGGGATGCAGTCTAAACGCCTCGTCATACTGGTCGAAGCCGAGGCTTGCGCCCGCATTGCCCAGCGAGATGAGAGAGACCGGCCGGCGCTGGCGGCTGCTCTTCTACTGGACTGCCCAGTCTGGACCGAAGACCAGGATTTCTTCGGGACCGGCGTTCCGACTTGGACGACAGCAACGGTCGAGATTTATTTGAGGGCACCTTGACCAATTTGCTGAAGGTTCAGTAGAACGGCACTGGGTCCGGTAAGACGGATTGCCGAGAACTGGGTCGATCTGACGCCCATCGAAGGTGACATTCCCGAAACGGCCGTACCGGTCAGGTCTTGCAATGACGCAGTCGCGCCCGGAGGCGGAAATGCGTGATTGCAAGACCTGACCCCACTCCTTGCGTCTCGAATTCGTCAACGGGACCGTGGCGAATGTCGTCGCGAGCCGTGTCTCGGACAAACAGACCCGTCGCATCCGGGTCTTCCAGCCGGGAGCCTACCTGTCACTGGACTTCATCGCGCAAACCATCGACAGCGCCGGTCTCAAAGAACGGCCGGGGGCCGCCCGCCCCGAAATCGTGCGTGAGCGTCTCCAGATTGAAGCGGTCAAGCCGCTGGACCGGGAACTGGCCGCCTTCGTGCAGTCGGTCCGCACCGGCCGTCCGCCATTGGTAGACGGCGCCATCGGGCTGAAAGCGCTAGAGGTCGCGCTGGAGGTTCGCGCCCGGATCGGGGGCTAGCACTTGCGAGCCGACGATGGAGTCGCGCAGCCGAGCGTCGCTGGTGCGGGGTCCGGCGAACGGCTGTCCGCGTAGCGAAGTGACCAGCACGCGCTCGTTGTCGAGCGTGTACTTTGCGTGAAAGCGGACATCTGAAATTTGCGTTGACAGGGTCGTGGCGGCCTTGATCATCGTTCCGGCCAGCCGAGGCACCGGCCGGCTGGAGTCCAAGGCTTCAGCCTTGGATCGGCAGGC
>NZ_CAIZIZ010000478.1 GCF_903933125.1 uncultured Lamprocystis sp.
ACGAAGACACGGAAGGAAGAGAAGAAATCCTCTCACAAAGACACAAAGACACAAAGACACAAAGATAGAGAAGCCTTTCATGGCTTCTTATCTCTCTTTTCTTCTTCGTGTCTTTGTGTCTTTGTGAGAGCATCTTCTTTTGGCGAGAGCCCGTAGGTTGCCGTGAGCGCGAGCGAACCCCAGCGCTCCCCCTGGTGGCGAAATGCCGGAAGAACCCCATGACCCATTGAAAGCATGTTCATGAGACGATGTACTTCAATTGGTTAGCGAATTCGCCACCAGTGTCAGGAACGAACCGCATCTGAAACCCATCCGCATCCTACCCGCAACGAATCGATCAGACGGGGATGATGCGGTTCGTGCCTCACCGCATCCTACGGCCCTGATTTGCCCAGGCGGTGTCGAAGCCTGCCGCGTCCTGGCTCCGGCGGGTGCGGCACACCTGCTGGAAGTCGTCGAGTATCTCGTTTGGTTCTTCCGCGATCAGGTCCTGCGCCGTGAGCAGGTCACCGATCGCGGCGAGATCTCCCGGCGGTCGTGACTCGGCACGCCGCAGCAGGAGAAAGGCCCGGTCCGTCGGCCGCGGGATGGCGGTTAGGGTCTCGAGCCAGAGGGCATCGGTCTTTTCAGCCATGCCGAGCGCGCTGCAAAAACTACCAAGGTTCTTCAGCGCTTTCGCCAAATCGGGCAGGAAGGCGGGATTCTCGGCGGCCAGGGCGCGGAAGTGCTCCAGCGCCTCTTCGGTGGGAGCCAGGGAATCCTGACGGCGCCCGAGTTCGCTGTAGCGGATGCCGAGGTTGTTGAGCGCGCTCGCCAGGCCGGGCCGGAAGGCGGGATTCTCGGCGGCCAGGGCGCGGCGAAGAGCGACCGCCTCTTCGGTCGGCGCCAGGGCCTTGTGACGGCGCCCGAGTTTGCTGTAGTGGCTGCCGAGGTTGTTGAGCGCCATCGCCAGGTCGTGCCGGAAGGCGGGGTTGTCGGCGGCCAGGGCGCGGAAGTGTTCCACTGCCTCTTCGGTGGGCACCAGGGCCTCCTGACGGCGCCCGAGTTCGCTGCAGATAACACCGAGGTTGTTGAGCGCGCTCGCCAGGCCGGGCCGGAAGGCGGGATTCTCGGCGGCCAGGGCGCGGCGAAGCGACACCACCGCTTCGGTGGGTGCCAGGGCCTCCTGACTATTGAGCGCCCCCGCCAGGCCGGGCCGGAAGGCGGGGTGCTCGGCGGCCAGGGCGCGCAGTGCCGCGATACCCGAAGGTCCGGCATCCAAGCAGTGCTGCCAAAGCGTGTTCCACAGATAATGGTGGCCTTGAGGTGCTTGCCCGGCATCCAGGAGCGTCCGGCAGTGCGCGACGAGCGCGACGGCCAACAGCGAGGCCCGTGCGAATTGCGCGTCCAACTCCCGCGCCTTGGTCGGCGGGTGCAACAGGGTCACCAGACGCTGATGCGAGAGCCGGTAGACGGCGCGCCCGCCGGCGCCGTCCTCGACGATGTAGCGGCCGGCGGCGCCGAGGATCCAGTCGACATCGGCGGGCGCGAAGCGGTGCTCCGGCGCCAGGGCCGTCGCGCACAGGGGCCACAGATCGTCCGGCAGTCCGCGCCCGTAAGCCCAGGCGAGCGCGGTCAGGAGCGCGCGGGCGCGCCCCGGCTGGTCGAGCCGCGCGAGATCGCGCTCCAGCGCCTCCTCAATGCTGCGGCTGAGGCCGCGCTCCCAGTCCGGCCGGGCGGTGTCGATCGGTTCGGCGCGCAGTTGCGAGGTCACCACCTGGGCGAGCAGGAAGGCGCCTTCGTCGCTCCCGGCGCTGAGGGCCAGGATGGCGGCGGCGACCTTTGCCCCATCCATGGCGGGCGCCGCGATCGGCGCCAGCCGCGCCAGAACATAGTCTGTGACGTCCTGTCGGGTGGACGCCGCGAGTGCGGCATCGCCCAGGTCCAGGAGATGGTTGGGCGCCAGGGCCTGGCACAAGGTGGGCTCGCCCTGCGCGCGCGCCGGCAGGTCGCGCGTCGCCAGCAGCAGACGGCTGGTGCCGGCGAGCAGCGCGATGACGTCACGGGCGATGGTCCAGGCATGGCTGCCGGCCTCGTCCAGGCCATCGATGACGATGAGCGGTGGCGTGTCCGCGCGTTCGAGTGCATCCAGCAAGGCGCCGCGGCCGCGGGTTGCGCCGTCCGGCGCGGGCGCCAGCACCCCGCGTCGCACGAGCTGCTGGTCGATCTCCGCGACGACTTGCTCGACGGTCAGCCGCCGGGCGTGGACTTGCGCGGCGATGCTGCCCGCGCCCGGATCGGCGGAGGTCAGCGGGCCGTCGCGCAGCAGACGTGCCCGCTGGCTCGGCAGCGACAGGCTGACCAGCCGCCCCGCGATGGCGGACTTGCCGCAGCCGGCCGGCCCGGTGAGGACGAAGACGCCGGTGTTGCCCGCGTGTATCCAGTCGACCAGCGCGGCGAGCGGCGCCTGACGGCCGGTGAAATAGACCCCGTCCTCGTCCGGTGCGCGGCCCTCGGCGGCGAGCCGCAAGTGCTCGACGATCTGTTCGGCGGCATCCGGGTCGAAGTGGGGGTTGGGGAACATGGGCCAGGCGTCGCCGTATCCGGCCGTCTTGGGATGTTGGCCCGGGTCGTCCCACTCTTTGACCAAGGCATCCATGATGTCGTCGCCGCGTACGCCTTCGTTGTGGGCGCTCCAGCGCCGCTGCAGCGCGGCCAGGCGCGGGCCGTGCTCCAGCAGACGCAGGAGGCGCGCGACGAGCACCCCGTCGCGTGCCCGCTCGAAGTCGCGGCTCGCGGCGAGCACGCCGAACCAGACCTGGTGCGGCGTGCACTCACGCTGGACCTGGTCGACCACACGCTGGGCCTCCAGCACGCCGGAGCCCGAGAAGCAGGTATCGAGCAGCAGCAGGACTTGCGTCGCGCCGCAGCGGGCGAGGTAGCTCGCCAAATGACCGGCGGTCAGCTCCGGTGCCGCGCCGCGTTCGGTATTCCTGGCGATGAGGTGCAGACCGCCCTCCGGGAGCAACTCCCCGTGCCCGGACCAGAGCAGGACCACGGCACTTCCCCTCGGCAGACTGTCCTTTTTCAACTGCTGCTTGAGCGCGGCCCTGGCTTCGTCCTCGGTCGGATCGGTGACTGGCTCGGCCTGAAAGCCGCGCTCTGCTTTCAGGTAACAGGCCAGAGTCTGGACATCCGCGACGGCGTGCGGCAGGGCCGGCAGGGTGCCGGCGTCGTAGCGGGAGACGCCGATGCCGAGAAAGCGCCGGGGCAACCCGCTCATTGGGCCGTTTCCGGGTTCCAGACGAGCACGGGACAGGTCACCGGCGCGATGCGGTGTGCGGCCGTGCCGATCCCGCCGATCTCGACGCTGTAGCCGCCGGGCGGGAGTGGACTCAAGGTTGCGGGCTCGCCCGGCGTGAGCAGGCGGCGCGCCGCTTCCCGGCCCGCCTCGTCCCGGATCAGCGCCAGCAGGCCAACGCGGCTGCCGTCGGCCGTGTCCGCGCGAAGCGCGATGGGCTGACCGGCGAGCACCAGGTCGTCGATGCGCACCGTCAGCTCAGTCAGGCCGCCGGCCTTGTAGGGCTCGGCACGGGCGCCGAGGACGAATTCGATCTCATCGAGTACGCCGCGGTTGCTTTGGAGCGACCCGTGGCGCTCGGCGGCGGAACGGATAGCGGGGTCGTTGGGACGCCAGCGCGCGGGGGTCGCGGCCAGGCGCGGGACGGTCCCGTCGCCGCCCTCGTCGTTGCCCTCGATCGTTTCGAGCGCGCGGACCCGACCGTTGCGCAACTGTGCCGTAGTCGCCGTCGGCTGGCGAAAACCGACGATGGGATGCAGGTCGTAGGCAGCGGACTGCTGCGCGTCCAGATCGGTATGGAAGCGCATGGCGTCGGCGGCCATCGCAGTGGACAACTCGGGCAGGAGCACCTCGGTGGTCTTCGCCAAACCGTCGTCGGTTTCGATGCAGGCGTATTCGGGGAGCAGTTGGTAGAGCGACGGCAGACTGCGGGCGAATCGCGTGAGCCTGGGGGCCAGCCGTCCGATTGAGATGCCGTAGCTGTCCACGAGCTTCAGCTCGACGCCGTTGACGAGCGTTTCCAAAGCATTGAGCGCGCCGCGATGGGGCGTGCCGAGCGTGATGAGCTTGCGGGTGATTTCGGCGCCGCCCTCGCGCTCGATATACCAGCGGGCGACCAGACCGCCCATCGAGTGGCAGATGAAGGTGACCTTCGCCTCGCGCAGGCTGGGCTGCTGAGCGCGCCATTTTTCCAGCGCGGGCTCGACGACGGCTTTGAGCCGCCGCGCGTTGTAGCGGTTGGACAGGCGCCAGTCGTAAGGGAAGGGCAGGAAGCGTGCTGCCCATGATTCCGGGCAGCACCACGATCAGGTCGTCCAATCTCTCCGTCATGTGTGCGACTCCCAGTCTTCCCGCGTGGTCTTGACGCGATATAGTACAGCAGCGTTCATGGGCAGGAAGTGGTCCTGCTCCGCCGCGGCAGTTCCTCGGTCCGGCCGATGCACGGGAGTTGCGCACTGGCCGAGGCTTAAGCCGAACCAGGGCCACCCAGATGCGAAGTCGACCGGCGAACAGCCGTGGAAGGAACATCAGTCACCCAGGACGAAGCATGTCCCCCGTGGGAGCGGCGTCCCGCCGCGATGCGGTGCCGGGGTGACTACAAGGCTGCGGCTCCGCGCCCGGCCCGTCGCGGGGGGACGCCGCTCCCACAGGGTTGCATCAAGGCCCCGATGACCAAGTCGCAAATGAATGATTCACCGGACTGCTCGACTGGGATGCGGGAGTTGGTTCCTGCCGTTTCGCTTGCCGCTGGAGCGGTCTTCGCCGGGGCGCCCTGGCACCGGGGTCTGGAGCCTGCGGTGATCACCGTATCGGGGGCTGGACAATCCGTCTGGAGCTATGCACAACTCGCCGAGCAGTCCGCGGCCCTGGCGGCGCGGCTCCGTGCGCAAGGCTTGCAGCCGGGCCACTTGGTGGCGGTGCCGGAACGGCCGGGGACGCACCTGATCTTGATGCTGCACGCGTTGGCCCAGTGCGATGCGGCGCTGTTGCCGATCCGCGCTGCGGCGGATGACCCGGCCGGCGATGCGCTGTTGGCGGGGACCGGTGCCGAGTGGGTTTGGCGGGCCGCCGGCACTGATGGCTTGAACGGCGGTCGGCTGGTTCGCCTGGCGTTGCCGCCCGTGCGGGTGACGCCGGGTGCGGTACCAGGGTCCGCGCGCTGGTCCTCACCGCTGGCCCTGGTGGTGGAGACCAGCGGCAGCAGCGGCGCCCCGCGGGCGGCGATGCTGACTCAGGGCACTGTGCTGGCGGCGGCGGCGCTGAGTAATCGGCATCTGGACCTTCACGGCGGCGATACCTGGCTGTGCTGTCTGCCGCTGCGCCATATCGGCGGGCTCTCCATTCTCTATCGCTGTGCTCGGGCCGGGGCCGCGGTGGTGCTCCATGACGGGTTCGACGCGGGTACGGTGGCCGCCGCTATCGCGTCGCGGGCCGTGACGCACCTGTCGCTGGTGCCGCCGATGCTGGCGCGCCTGCTTGCCCTGGGGCGCCCGCCGCCTGTGACTGTGCGGGTGGTGTTGGTGGGCGGGCAGTCGCTCAGTCCGCCGCTGGCGCGGCAGGCCATCGCGGCCGGCTGGCCATTGCACATGACTTACGGGATGACCGAGACCGCGGCGCAGCTCGCGACCTCGGAGCGCCTGGTGCAGGCTCCCGCGTCCGGAGTCATCGGCCCACCCCTGGCCGGGGTCGAACTGGACTGCCCGGCCTGCGCGGACGGGTCCGGGCGGCTGCGGGTGCGCGGGCCGGTGGTGATGGCGGGTTATGCCAATCCGCAGCGGATGCCCGGCGTGGGGTTGGCGGACGGCTGGTTCACCACGTCGGATCTCGCCTGCCGGGGGCCGGACGGCGCGCTGCATATCCTGGGGCGGGCCGATGAGGTGCTGGTGACCGGCGGGGTCAATGTCCATCCGGGGCGGGTGGAGTCGATGCTGGCCGAGGCGCCTGGCGTGAGCGAGGCGGCGGTCGTCGGTGTCGCGGACCCGGTGTGGGGCCAGCGGCTGGTCGCACTCTATCGTGGCGAGGCGACGCCGGCGGCACTCGACGCCTGGTGTCGGGTCAGGTTGTCGGGAGCGGAACGTCCGCGGCTCTTTCTGCCGCTGCCCGAGTTGCCCGTGCTCGCATCAGGCAAACTGGATCGGTGCGGGTTGCGCGCGCTGGCGCAGGCGGCGGCCGGGTGAGCGCGGAGCCGTTGAATCGCGCGACCCCTGGTGGATGCGGCGCGCGCGACCGACGTGCGGGGTCTCTGGCATCGAATGGCGCGCCTTATCCACCCTACAGCGGAACTGGTTTCGTAGGGTGGATAAGCGTAGCGCATCCACCATCAGCCTGAGCGCCGACTGCCGGCCGTGTTCAGTCCGCGCTCAGCGGCAACCGTGTCCCGGCTTCGTCCTTCAGCAAGACTCCCGACAGCTTGCGCCGCCTGGCCTCGTCCAGCAGATAAGCGAGTTTGTGGGCGGCGGCCTCATGGCTCAGACCCGCGGCACGGATGTTGGAGATGCAGTTGCGCTGGGCGTCGGTGACACCGATGCGGGGTCCGTAGGTCAGGTAGGCGCCCAGGCTGTCCGGGGAGCTCAAGCCCGGCCGCTCGCCGATCAGGATCACGACGATGGCGGCGCCCAAGACCTGGCCGATCTCGTCGCCGATGGCGACCCGCGCCTGCGCGACCAGCGAGACCGGGCCGAGGTGCCAGCCGGCGGCGAGCAGCCGGGGGGCGATCTGGTCCAGGAAAGCGACGGCGTTCTCGTGGATGGCGCGGGCGGAGAGCCCGTCGCCGATGACGAAGGCCAGCTCCGGCGGGGCGGCGGCGTGGGCCGCCAGTGCGGCCAGGGTCTCCCGCGAGGGTTCAGCGAGTCGGCGCCCCAGGTCCGGCCGCTGCAGATAGGTCGCGCGGTCCGGTGCCGCGCTGTGCAGGCGCACGGTTTGGTAGCCGCGGGTCTGCAGGTCGGACGCGACGCCCGCCTGGTCCAGCGGCAACTGCACCGCGTCGCGCGCTTGGGCATGGGCGAGCTGAAAGGCCAAGTGCGGCGCGGTGGGCAGACTGCCGCCGGCCCGGCCCAGGGCGATGCGGGCAGCGGTGAAGCGGCGCAGGGTCTCCCAGTGGTTGGCGACGACCGGCTGATGGGGCACAAGCGGGTTGGTCATGGTGTGCGCTCCGGGGCAATCTCAGGTGAGTTGGGCCAGGGTGCGCACGAAGGGCTCCGGCAGGGCGCTCGTGACCGCCACCCGGTTGTTCCCGTCGAAGATCCCCAGATGGTGCAGCCAGGCTTCGAACTCCGGGGCGGGCCGCAGCCCCAGTACCTGGCGGACATAGAGCGCGTCGTGGAAGGAGGTGGTCTGGTAGTTGAGCATGATGTCGTCCGACCCGGGGATGCCCATGATGTAGTTGCAGCCGGCCGCCCCCAGCAGGGTCAGCAGCACGTCCATGTCGTCCTGATCCGCCTCGGCGTGGTTGGTGTAGCAGACATCGCAGCCCATGGGGAGGCCGAGCAGTTTGCCGCAGCAGTGGTCTTCCAGTCCGGCGCGGATGATCTGCTTGCCGTTGTACAGGTACTCGGGGCCGATGAAGCCGACCACGGTGTTGACCAGCAGGGGTTTGAAGTGACGGGCGACCGCGTAGGCGCGCGCCTCCAGCGTCTGCTGGTCCACACCGTAGTGGGCGTTGGCGGAGAGTGCACTGCCCTGGCCGGTCTCGAAATACATGACATTGTCGCCCAGGGTGCCTCGCTTGAGTGACAGGGCGGCGTCCCGCGCCTCGCGCAGCAAGTCGAGCGTCACCCCGAAACCGGCATTCGCCGCCTGGGTGCCGGCGATGGACTGAAAGACCAGATCGACCGGCGCCCCCTGGTTGATGGCCTCGAGTTGGGTCGTGACATGGGCAAGCACGCAGGACTGGGTGGGGATGCGGTAGCTCTGAATGATATCGTCGAGCATCCGCAGCAGGGTGATCACCGCGGCGGTGCTGTCGCTCGCCGGGTTGATGCCGATCACCGCGTCGCCGCTGCCGTAGAGCAGGCCGTCGAGGATACTCGCGGCGACTCCGGTGGGATCGTCGGTCGGATGATTGGGTTGGAGTCGGGTCGCCATGCGTCCGGCCAGGCCGATGGTATTGCGGAACGCGGTGACCACCCGACACTTGTGTCCGACCAGGATCAGGTCCTGAATGCGCATGAGCTTGGAGACCGCCGCCGCCATCTCCGGCGTCAGGCCCGGCGCCAGGGCGGCGAGGGCGGCTGCGTCGGCCGTGTCGCCCAGCAGCCAGTTCCGGAAGTCTCCGACCGTCAGATGCGCCACCGGGGCCAGGGCCGCCGGCTGATGGGTGTCGATGATCAGCCGCGTGACGTCGTCGGACGCATAGGGCACCACCGTTTCGTTCAGGAAGGTGGTCAGCGGCAGGTCGGCGAGTACCATCTGGGCGGCGACCCGTTCGGCGGCATCCAGGGCCGCGATCCCCGCGAGCTGGTCTCCGGAGCGTGCCGGGGACGCCTTGGCCAGCAGGTCACAGAGGCCGTTGAAGCGGTAGCTGGTCGTGCCGATGGTGTGGCGGTAGACGGGCATGGGGGCTCCGGATGAACGGGTTATCCTGCGGCGGCCCCGACCATGGTTCCGGCCAGGCGCGTCGGTCCGCACAGCGGACGGTAAGGCCGCGATCCGTAGGGTCCGCTGTGCGGACCAGCGGCCGCGGTGTCGGTACGATGGCCGGGATGATGATCAAGGCCCCTGCGGCGTCGATACATCGCGCAATCAGTCAGGCCAGAAATCCCGGCTCAGTATGTCATCGATCGCGTAGGGACATTCGGTCGGAAATATTTCGTCGCCAAGCCCGGTTTCATCCGCGGCCCATTCCACCGCTTCGCGGTAAGCATCAGGCAGTTCCTCGGCCAGGAAGCGGCGCAGACTTGGGTTTTCTTTGAATAGCCGCGCGATGTCACTGCGTTGGGTGCGGATCGTCCCTTTCCAACTGTTGGAGCGCGCCGCGGATTGAAATTGCCATTTCAACAAATGGGCCATGAGCACACGCAAGCGTCGGAACAATTCGCGCCGTTCGTTTCCCATCTCGGACTCGAGTTCCTGAATCAAGTGCGTGATATCCAGCGCGCCGAGTGCGCCGGATCTCAATAAACCAACTTGCTGTTCCAGCCATTCAAAGCGATCGGCCTCATGCAGTGTCGCGACGCTCATTGAGTCAACCTCCGCCTCGGGTCCTTGATCATCTTGGTACAAAACACGGCCAAAAGCCGCTACGCGAATCCGCTGGTTTGGATGTTAGCCGCTGGGCGGGTGAGCTACAAGGCCGGGGCCGTGCGCCTCCGACACACGTCTGTAGAGAGTCCCGATGGACACCTGCCGAGGCTGCTTCGCACACAGAGCGCACTGAACCTAACCGCGGTTCGGCACCGGACATCCGGTTTGCAGCGTCCTGATGACCAGGAGTCCGGCGAAATTTTACAAAATTAGAAAATAGTGGCGATCGATATTTACAAAGAGAAGTCTCCTGCTACTATTTGAGCACAGATTGACAATGATCGAGGTGTACCCTGGTGGAGATCGACTCAGCGTGGCCGAGAACGAGACTTTGGACTTCCTTAAGCCGGGTGGCTGGTTCCTCCAGCCCATGAGGGCGGACGCCATGTCTGCGATTCTTGAGCTCGCCCCCGTCGCACTCGGCCACCGCCTGACCGAAGCGCGCAAGACGGCCGGCCTGACGCAGCAGCAGGCGGCTGAGCAGCTTGGGGTCAGCCGCCCGACCTTGATTGGAATCGAGAAAGGCACGCGCAAGGCGAGACCGGAGGAGATCGTCGCCCTGGCCGGGATTTACCGGCATTCGGTCCATGACCTGATGCGTCAGGGCCAGGACACACCGGCGTTGGAGCCGCATCTGCGCGCCGCGCTCGGCACCGACGACTCGCCTGCGGTCGCGGCGGCGATCCAGACCTTGCAAGCCTTCGCGAACGACTATCAGGCACTGGAAAACCTGGCAGAGACTGAGCCGTTCCGCGACTTCCCGCCGGAGGCGACCCTGCCGCGCCGGGCGGATCTGCGCGCGTTCGCCGAAGATGTCGCGATCCGCGAGCGCTCCCGGCTTCATTTGGGTGATCAACCGGTCTTCGATTTGCGTTCGCTGGTCGAGCAGGCCGGGGTTCATTGCTTCTTTGGCGACATCCCTTCCACCCTGGCCGGGCTCTACGCCTTCGTTCCGCAGCTTGGCTACTGCATACTGATCAACCGCAAGCATCCGGCGGAGCGCCGCCGCTGGACGCTCGCCCACGAATACGCCCACTTTCTCGCCGACCGGCACAAGCCGGGAGTGGATTACATTGAGGACGCACGGCGTAAGCCGGTCTCCGAGCGTTTTGCGGATGCCTTTGCGGCCAGCCTGTTGATGCCGGAAACTGCCATCCGACGCGGCTTTCTCGCGGTGACCGAACGGACTGGTGACTTTCAGACCGCCGACCTGAGCCGGCTTGCTCACCAATTCCATGTCTCGGCCCAGGCGGCGGCATTGCGGCTGGAGCAGTTGGGGCTGCTCCCGAACGGTACCTGGGAGGCACTCACCGAACGCGGCTTCAAACCGGGGGCCGCCCGCAGACTGTTGGGTCTTGAACCCTCGCCGATCCATGAGGATGTCTACCCCGAGCGCTACCGTTATCTGGCGGTGCAGGCGTACGTTCGGGAACGCATCAGCGAAGGCAGTCTGGCCCGTTTTCTGCGCACCGATCGCGTCACCGCACGGGAGATTGTCGAGGCGACGCTGACCTCTCGGGACCTGGACGCGCAAGGACACGCCTGCGCGGTGCGGATCCCGGAGCAATTATCCCTGTTTGATCTTGCCTCTTAGTCTGGATATTCAAGCCTTGACCCGGATCGTCATCGACGCCTGTTGCCTGATCAACCTCGCGGCCGCGGACGCCTTTTCGACTTGGCTCCCCCACCTCGGGCTGACCTGGATGCTGCCTCAAGCCGTCGCCGACGAGGCGTTGTTTCTGCGCGGCTGCAATGACCAAGGCGAGCCGACGCGCGAACCGATCGACCTCGAACCGCACCTCGACAGCGGACTCTTCCAGCGCGTTGCGCTCGAAGGGCCGGCCGAGATGGCCGCATTCGTCGCCCATGCGCGCGGACTCGACGATGGTGAGGCGATGGCCCTTGCCATCGCGCAGTCCCGCGGATGGATGCTGGCGACCGACGACCGCAAGGCGATCGCGGTCGCCTGCTCGGTCCAGGTCGCCGTCCGCGGTACCGCGGATCTGATCAAACGTTGGGCGGATACTGCCGACGTCACGGATCTGACCATCGGGGAAACACTGCTGCGCATCAAGCGTCGCGCGCGGTATCTTCCAAATGTACGAGATCCGCTGTTCGACTGGTGGATGGGGTATTTGACCGGTGATTCCGGAGGCTAAGGTGATTTCCGGAACACCGGATACCACCCACCATCGGCTCGGATGTAGGTGCGACTTCAGTCGCACCGATTCAGACGCAGGTGCGACTGAAGTCGCACCTACACTCACCGGTATCCAAATTGTCGGAAATCGCCTAAGGTTATTTCCAGGATAAGGATCTACCGATGTGTGGGGGCGACCTTGATCGTAATCCCGGCCGGCGGTATGCGTAGTCAGGGCTTCCAGCCCTGACAGTGTCAGGCCAGGATGGCCTGACTACGCACCCGGCGCGCCCAAGTGGCCGGAACGACGATCAAGGCCGTGGGGGCGACTAAAGTCGCCCCTACATCCTGCGCAGTCGGGAGGTTCACTCCTGGGAATTGCTTCAAGTCCGACAGTTCTGCTAGCCGCCACCCAGTTCCGCCTCGGCCCGCGCAATGGCTTCAAACTCTTCTTCCGGAGCCTGCGCAACGAGGTGATGCCGGCTGTAGAAGAAGAAATAGGCGACCATCACCGCATAGAAGCCCGCGGCGTAGAGCACGACCCGCAAGTCCACCAGGAAGCCGGCAGCGAATGCCGTGATGGCCAAGACCAGGGCGATGCCGGAGGTCAGGATGCCGCCGGGGTGCGGTAGGGGCGGTCGAGTCCGGGTTCACGACGCCGCAGCGCGATATGCGCGGCGGTCATCAGTACATAGCTGATGGTCGCGCCGAAGACCGCGACCAGGATCAGCAGGTCGCCCTCGCCGGTGAGGGCCAGCAGAAAGCCGATGGTGCCGGGGATGATGAGTGCGACCCAGGGCGTTTTGTGGGTGCCGGTCAGCGACAGGAAACGCGGCAGATAGCCGGCGCGGGACAGGGCGAAAAGCTGGCGGGAATAGGCGAAGATGATGGAGAAGAAACTCGCGACCAGGCCGGCGAGCCCCACCAGGTTGACGAAGGCGCTGATCCAGGTGCGACCGCCGTAGGCCGTGGACGCTTCCAGTGACTCGACCAGCGGATTGCCACTGGCCTGAATGGTGGCCGAGCCGGCCTCGCCCGGACCCACGACCAGGATCGAGGCGGCGAAGAACAGCAGGATCAGCATCCCGACGATCAGTCCCTTGGGCAGGTTCTTCCGGGGGTCCGCCGCCTCCTCGGCGGCCAGCGGCACGCCCTCAATGGCGAGGAAGAACCAGATGGCATAGGGGATCGCCGCCCAGATGCCGATGTAGCCGAAGGGCAGGAAGGCGCTGGCGCCGACGGCGGTCGTCGGCGCAATGTCGAACAGGTTGGCGGCGCTGAAATGGGGGATCATCGCGACCACGTAGACCACCAGCGCCGTGGCCGCGACCGCGGTGATCAGGAACATGAGTTTGAGCGCGGTGCCGGCCCCGTAAATGTGGATACCGACGAAGACCGCATAGAAGGCCAGATAGATCGGCCAGCCGCCGACGCCCAGCAGCGACTGGGTGTAGGCCCCGATGAAGACGGCGATAGCCGCCGGGGCGATGGCGTACTCCAACAGAATCGCGGTGCCGGTCAGGAAGCCGCCGACCGGACCGAAGGCGCGGCGGGCGAAACCGTAGCCGCCGCCGGCCGTCGGGATCATGGACGAGAGTTCCGCCAGGGTGAAGACCATGGTGGTGTACATCACGGCCATCAAAATGGTGGCGATCAACAGCCCGCCCCAGCCGCCCTGTTTGAGCCCGAAGTTCCAGCCGGCGAAGTCCCCGGAGATCACATAGGCCACCCCCAGTCCCGCCAACAGCACCCAGCCGGCCGCCCCGGTGCGCAGTTGTCGGTGCTCGAAGTAGCTCGCGTCGACCTTCTCGTAGTCGGCACCGTGGACGTGGATATTGGGTTGATCGGCCATGTGTCATGTCCCGTGGTTGGCGCAGTATGCCGCGATCACAGGCTGAAGCGTTCCTGCCGGTTGCACTTTGCTTGCGAATCGGGCGGTTCGCCGGGTCGCTGCACCGCCGCGGTGCGGTTGGTCGGCGTAAGGACCGCTTGCAGCCCTCAGGACACAGTTAGAGCAAACTTCAGGCCACCACGCCTACCCGGGCGGGCAGCGCGTTCGCGTCCCAGGCTGTAGCCTTGGTGCGGCGCTGGACCAGGGCTAACGGCCATGGAAGGAACATCAGCTACCTCGGACGATGAATGGCCTCCGTGGGAGCGGCGTCCCGCCGCGATGCGGTGCGGTGGTGACCGCGAACGCTGCGGCTGCAGGCCCGGCCCCATCGCGGCGGGACGCCGCTCCCACGGGGTCGGTGCGCGATTTTCATGGTAACGACCATGGCGCCCGCGTCACCCCGGAACATGAACGTCCCCTCGACCGCTGCGTAGTCAGGGCTTCCAGCCCTGACCGTTCCAGTCCCGACGCCGTCAGGCCAGGATAGCCTGACGACGCACTTTCACGGTAAAGCCCTGGACTCCGGGCATGGCGTCAGCCCGCGCCGGCTTCCCCGCTCTGCGCCGC
>NZ_CAIZIZ010000479.1 GCF_903933125.1 uncultured Lamprocystis sp.
ACGAAGACACGGAAGGAAGAGAAGAAATCCTCTCACAAAGACACAAAGACACAAAGACACAAAGATAGAGAAGCCTTTCATGGCTTCTTATCTCTCTTTTCTTCTTCGTGTCTTTGTGTCTTTGTGAGAGCATCTTCTTTTCGGCGAGAGCCCGTAGGTTGCCGTGAGCGAGAGCGAACCCCAACGCTCCCCCTGGTGGCGAAATGCCGGAAGAACCCCATGACCCATTGAAAGCATGTTCATGAGACGATGTGCTTCAATGGGTTAGCGAATTCGCCACCAGTGTCCGTTCCTCACCGCATCCTACGAACGTTCGACGCCAGGCGGCGTTGCCTGTGCGTGAAGCTGCACCCCCAATGCCTTGGTTACTTTGAGTACGGTGGCGAAGCTGGGATTTCCGTCCGCACTCAGCGCGCGATAGAGGCTCTCGCGGCTCAGACCGGCGTCCTTTGCAACCTGTGTCATGCCCTTGGCGCGTGCGATAGCGCCAAGCGCGCGTGCGATACCGGCAGGATCATCGGGCGCTTCCTCCAGCCAGGCGTCCAGGTAGGCGGCCATCTCTTCGGGTGTGCGCAAATGCTCGGCAACGTCGTATGGAGTGAAGTCGGCCTTGCGAGCAGACGTGCGTTTTGTTGTTGGCATCAGTCTTACCCGTTGAAATCGCGGTTCAGTTGAATCGCCTTGGCGGATGCGCAAACCTCAGAGTATCGGATCAGGATCGCCAACCGCATGACTCACAGCATCGAGATCTTCCTTGCGGCCCATCAGGCCATCGCCGCGGGCATTGACATGATTCCGCGGAGCGCGAACGACAAGGAGTATTTTCCACAGGATTGGTTTGCCGACCGGGTTCGTTCGCTCGATTTGCCCATGCACCCCCCAAGGACGCAACAGTTATCCCGATTTCTGGATCGGCGACGCGACCCAGCCGCCATCCGAAGGCTACGAAATCAAGTCGCTCGCCTTCAGCAAAGGCAAGCCGGCACGCAAAGACTACGACTCCAACAGCACAATCCCCTCGGGGCGCAAGGACAATCGCGATATTTTCCTGGTCTTCTTCCTCTACACTGGTGGCGGCGCGAACCCCCGATCGGTGCACTCACTTTGCATCGCCCACGGCGACCTCATCAATGCCGACCATGTAGTCGCCGCGGCCCATGTGAACGAGGGGATCGCGGGGTTCGGTTCCTATGGTGACGGATTCATTCGCGACCGCAAGATGTACCGATTCCCTCAGCCTTTCAGTCTGGATCCGGCAGGAATCGGGCGCTGCCGGCTCATTCTGCCGACCGAGTGGGCTCTATCAGACCCGCGCCTGATCCAGGTGGGGACTCTGGAACGTAGGTTGTCATCTGGACGGCAAGACCAGGCCGACCACCCATAGCATCCAACGCCCCGATGCCGGACAGGTCCGACTTTTCCAGGTTTTTGAGCATGCTTGAGCAGTCGGGAACACCCTTAGAATAGGGACGCCTGGACCGGCAACCCGGTTGCCTGCGCCACGTCGCGACGCGGCCGGTCGTCCTGCCCCGCAAAGAGCCCTTGCGAGATCGCCGCGCACTGATTCAGCGACTCCTCGAAGGCTGCCAGGACCTCGCTCGGTCGGCGGCCGGCGCACAGTTCCACCAGCGCCTGGCTGTACACGATGATTCGGACATCATTCAGCGACAGCCGCCGTTCGGTGTCGTTGAAGCGCCGTACCTTGGTCTCGGCCGCGGCCAACGCCCTGTCCATCGCGGCCGCAATCGCGATTACGGGCCGCCGGTCCGCGGCGGCCTTGCGACAGACCATCAGCACGTCCAGGTCGATGGGCGACTTGGCTGCCAACTTGGGCATGGCGACGGACATTTCCGCCTTGACCGGCTGGATCTGGACCAGCTTGAACCCCGCTTCCAACACCGCGGCGGCCACCGCGGTCCAGCCGTCTTCACGCGAATGGTGGTAGGAGAACACCAGCAGGCCATCGTCTTTCAGCACGCGATGACACTCGGCGAAGACTCCTTGCAACTTCCCGGCGAAACGCGATGACTCGGTGTCCTGGACTTCACCGGGATGGCGCGTGGTAGCGGCCGACTCCGGCGCGTCCTCACCAAACCACAGCCGCTGCCAGACGTGAAAGAAGTCCGCCAACTCCGAGTAGTGCACGTTGTCGTAGAAAGGCGGGTCGGTGACGACCGCGTCGACGGTCCGGTCCGGAATGTCGGTGGCGGATGAGTCACCGCAGGAGAGATAGACAGCCCCCGGCGCCAGCCCGGTCGGCGGCCAGGCGTCGAGTATCTGGGCACCCATGGGGCGGCTCTTGCCGAACACCTTGCGGCCGGCTCTTTTCCCGCCGGTATCGTCCAGGGCGAGTTCAAAGGGCGCGGCCTTGTAGTCCACCGCCCGCAACAGCCGCGACTGGAACAGATTCAGGAACGAGCCCGAGGATTTGCTCGTACCCCAAAGATTGGCCTCAATGGGGGTGCGCTCGGGCTTTAGAACATGGTGTGAGAACATATGCCGCACCGCCCCGGTGCCCTCGCCCTTGTAGCTGGCGAACAGGTTGTTGAACTCCAGCACCCCTGACAACAGCACGAAGAGCGCGTCACGCTCCGCCCCCGCCGGCAGGTCGCCGATGGCGCGCGACAGGAGCCCGATCCCAAGTAACTGGCGGTCGTTGAAGAACTGGTCCCAGCGGGTATAGCCGTAATTCAGCACCTGGCGGGTGTTGTAGCCGGACTGGATCTCCACCCGCGGCTGAGGCAGATCCAGGTCCCGCAGCCGAGTGCCCGCGGCCGCATAGGCCGCCGCGTCCGCCGGGGTTGCCCGCAGATACGCTTTGGAGCCGTCAGTGCGCAGGACCAGCTTGGCGTAAAGCCGATGGCGGGGCGGTACCCCGCGCGTCCGGGCTGTCTTCGCGATGGCGAAGCGGGTCCCGCAGCCGCCGCAGTCCGCATGGGCACCGGCGGCTGGACCCGCGTGAGGATCGAACCCCTGCCGGCAGGCCGGGCAGATCGCCCGAGTGTTGGTAAAGTCCGACGCGAAGACCTCGTCACACTGGGGGCAGATCAATTGAACCTTGGGGTATTTCTTCACATAGGCATGTTTGGCGAAGACCCGCGACGAGAACAGGTCTACCGCCAACCCGCAGTCCGGGCAGTCGAGTTGTTTGACCCAAAACCAATAGAGGACATCGCAGGGTTCCCCGGCACCGTCACGGCTGGTGTGTAGGGCACGTAGCTCCGGGGCTACCGTCGCTTCGAGTTGAGCAAACAACGCCAGCAACCGGGTGCGGTCGATGGGTGCCAGGGCCGTGCGTACCGCGCGCCAGGCGACCGGGTTGATATCGCGGCCGATCACGGTACAACCCAGCTTGTGCGCCTCGCCCACGGTGGTTCCGCTGCCCATGAAGGGGTCGAAGATCACCGGCCCCGGCAACTTCACCGCGCTGGCGTAGAGGTCCATCACTGCCGTTCCTTTAGGCGTGGTGCAGCCCAGGATCACCGCCCGGAACACGCTGCCGAGGCGCTGCGCCCACCACTTGTGCGTGTGGTAGACCGGGCGCCAAACCTCCTTGCGCCAACTCTCCACCTCCGCGATCTCGCTCAGGTGCTCGAACGGAAAACCATCTTCGATGGACCGCTCGGTCGGGCCGCCCAGCACGGGACCGCCGTACGACTCGCCGGGCTCCGCAACCATCATGCCCGCGAGGTCATTGAGCGCCGCCGCGACCTGATGCGGATCCCGTTCCACCAGGCGCCGCAGCGACGGCGGAACCCGCCCGGCGACCAGCAGCAATTCATCCAGGGGGACGCTCAGCACGTCCGCCAGCCGTTCGAGCAGGGCGTCCGAGGCCGGCGCGCTGCCCGCTTCAACGCGTGACAGATGGGCTGGGTCGACGCCGCAGCCTGCGGCCGTTGCGCGTAAGGACAGGCCAAGCTGCGCGCGGCGGGATTTCAGAAAAGCATGGAGTTGCATGAAAACCAGAATAGAATGTGTTGACCGATCAGTCAACATTGAACCATTCTGACCTCCGACGGGCGGGTGATGGGGGTTGGGTGATGCGGTTCGAGTACTCACCGCATCCTACGTGCTGCCATACCTGCCGCCATCGGGGTTAGAATGACGGGAACCAGGCGCACCCACGGACTCCCATGCCCCCGGCGGCTCAGAAATATGCTCTGCTGATCGGCAACGACCGCTATCAGGACCTGCCGGACCTCAAGGTCCCGGCGGCGGACGTGGCGGGGCTGGCGCGCGTGCTCACCGATCCGGCCATCGGCGGGTGCGATCCGGCGCTGGTCCAAACGCTCGCCAATCCCGATTATGCCGTGGCCCATCGGGCGATCGGCCGGCTGTTCGCCAACCGGCAGCGCGATGACCTGGTCTTGCTCTATTTCTCGGGACACGGCGAGCTCGATCACCGCACCGGCCGGCTCTATCTCGCGCTGCCCGACAGCGAACGCGACTGTCTCGACGGCACCGCCCTGGCTGCCCCCTTCATCACCGATGTGATGGACCGCAGCCCGGCCGGCCGCCAGATCCTGATCCTCGACTGTTGTTACGCCGGCGCCATCGGCCGCAAGGGCGCGGCGGTGACCGCGGCGACCTTTGGCGCCGATCCGGCCAGTGCGCCGGCGGCGCAGGAGGGTTACGGGCGGGTCATCCTCACCTCATCGACCGCCGGCCAGTCCTCCTGGGAGGGTAACCGCGTCATCGCCGGCGTGGAACGCTCGCTCTTTACCCATTTCCTGATTCAGGGTCTGGAGACCGGCGAGGCGGCGGCGGGTGCGCCCGTCGTGAGCGTCGAGCAACTCTATCAGTATGTCCATGCCCAAGTGGTCGACGCGACCAAGGCCGGGGCGCGGCGCATGACCCCCGAACGGTTCGGCCAGGGGCGCGGCGAACTGATCCTGGCCCGTAACCCCCAGGCGCGGACGCCGGCCCCGGACCCCAAGGAATTGCTCGGCGCCGACCTGCTGGCCGATCTCGCTTCGCAGAACCACCGCACCCGCATCGGCGCCGTCGGTGAACTGGTGAACCTGATGCACCAGCCGCCGTTGCGGTCGGCGGTCATCGCGGTCTTGGCGGAGCGGCTGCCGCGGGAGCGGGATTTTCAGGTGCGGAGCTTGATCGAGACCGCGTTGAAGAGCGCGGCGGAGGCGGGCGCCATGCCGCGGGAGGGTGCGGTGGACCTGCAGACGACGGGATCGGGTGCCGGGGATGCGGTCGGGGGGGTGGAGGGACGTCCCCAGAGCGCGGATGCCGCGCAGGGTTTGCCCGGCGTGCGCAAAGCGGCTCCCGATGCGCCGGAGCGGGCGTCGCGCGCGCGAGGCGCCGCCGCCGGCCTCGTCGGAGCCGGCACCGGCCGCTGCGGCGCCCGTGCCCCTGTCGACCTTCACCGACACGCTGAAAGACGGTGCCGCCGGTCCGACGATGGTCAGGATACCGGCCGGGACCTTCCAGATGGGCTCCCCGGACAGCGAACCGGAACGCGGTTCGGATGAGAAGCAGCATTCAGTGACGATCAAGCAGCCCTTCGCCATCGGCAAGTACGAGGTCAGCTTTGCCGAGTACGACCGCTTTGCGAAGAAGACCGGTCGCACGCCGCCCCGGGATAACGGCTGGGGCCGCGGCGATCGTCCGGTCAGCAGTTCCAAATTTGGGTGGCCACCGCCAATAACGTGCCGACCGCGAGGCTGATGGTGGATGCGCTGCGCTTATCCACCCTACGAAACCGGCTCCGCTGTAGGGTGGATAAGGCGCGCCGCTCGGTGTCAGGAACCCGGCACGGCGGTCGCGCGCGCAGCATCCACCAGGGGTCGCGCGATGCCGCCCGAATTTGGAATTGCTGTCGTCCGGTGATCAATGTCTCCTGGGATGACGCGACGGCCTATGCTGCCTGGCTCGCCGAACAGACCGGCCGGCCCTACCGCTTGCCGACCGAGGCGGAATGGGAATATGCCGCGCGCGCCGGCACCGATAGCCCCTTCTGGACCGGCGCCTGCATCCACACCGACCAGGCCAACTATGACGGAAATTACGATTACAACGGCTGCGGGGCCAAAACCGGGGTCTACCGGCAACAGACGCTGCCGGTCGATAGCCTGGCGGCCAACCCCTGGGGGCTGCATCATGTGGCCGGTAATGTCTGGGAGTGGACTTGCTCGGCCTATGCCAACCCTTATGATGGCAAAGAGACGGTTTGTATACGCAAGAATGATGCCGACGCTGGGCCGAACCGGGTGATCCGCGGCGGCGCGTGGAACAGCCAGCCTGCGGGGCTGCGGTCCGCGTACCGTGGCACGTTCAGGCCGTCGGGCCGGTTCGACGCCCTCGGTTTCCGCCTCGCCCAGGACCTTTAACCCTTTTCTCTCTATTCTTTTACCCTTTTCATTCCTTTGCAACCATTCAGGCGCAATAATTGCGTTAGTCAGCTTGCCCCGGTCGTTGAAGCCTGTCATGAACGGCTGCTTTGGCTCATTCCGCAATGACTCTCGCTCCCACGCTGGAGCGTGGGAGCGAGAAAACAGACCTTCGTGTAGGGGCGGGTTTGAAACCCGCCCCTACGCCTGGGTATCACGTCCGCAGGCGATTTTTCTGGCGTCACCCCCACAGCCAGGCCGCCCCGCGCACGCCGCTGGAATCGCCATGGACCGGCGGCAGGATGCGCGT
>NZ_CAIZIZ010000480.1 GCF_903933125.1 uncultured Lamprocystis sp.
CGACACCCGGCACCGGCTTTACTCCGCCCCTATTGAATAACTTGGCACTACATTGCGATTTTCAGAAGTGTGTACATACGGATCAAATGGTTAGGCGCAATCTGGGGGCGTTATCAATGGGGTCATGTTAAAGATGGGCTAACTGGGCGCGGCAAGACGCTCAGGCCCCATTGTATAGAGGAGACGGGCCTACAGCGCCTGTCAACGCACGTTTCGGATGCCCGCTTCCGCGCAAGTTAGAAGTGTCCGGTGTCCTTCACCTTGGCGTAATCAATCCGCCGTCGGTCTGCGTCCTGGCGGCGGCGGGTCAGAGGGCACGCTCGCCCTGCCGCGGACGCGCCTGGGCGACCCGCTCGGTGGGGCCTTCCGCGGCGGCCAGGGTGCGTAGGGGCTGGGTCCCGGCCGGGACCGCCCGCTCCAGCGCAAGCTCGCCGCCGTGAGCATCGAGTTGGGCCCCGAGCTGTTGGAGGTGGGTGCAGAAGCCCTGCTCAATGTCGCGGTCGCGGCCATGGTCCCACGTGTCCGGGGCGGTCTCGAAGCCGACTGCACGCAGCTGCAGCCGGCCCGCGGTCGGATCGCCAGCAAGCTCCAGGCCGATGTCCTGGCTCGCGCCGTGCCGCACGACCAACCGGCGGCTCTCGCCCCAGAGGGTCCCCATGCCTTCGCGGACCTCGTAGCCGATCGCGGATAGTGCCGACAGCACCGCGTCGCGGCGTCCCTGCGCAGCGCGCACGGCGTGATAATCCGCGAGCCAATCGATCCCCCGCTGGTGTAACGCGGCCAGATCCCCGGCCGGCCCCGTCGCCGGATCAGCAGCCTGGAGGATGCCACCGCTGCTGCCCGCGATGGTCGCGGCGATCTCGTCCAGCAGGGCCACGGCCTGCGGATCAGCCACAAGCGGTGCGAGCTCGCTGGCCAGGTCCTCGAGCTGACCGCGGATGCGCTCCAGCGTGCGCCAGCCGTGCAGCGTGGCGGCCAGATCGAGTCCGAGGCTATCGAGCAGCAGGCGACGCCGCCGCACCAAGGGCTCGGCTGCGATTTGGCGGGCACGTTCAGCAAAGGGAGCCGCGATGGCGGCGCTCGCCTCGGATTCCAGCCTGGCGATGTCCCTGTCCATCCGGTTGGCGGCACCGTCGTCCTCCGACGGCCGGTCTGAAAGCCAGTCGGCGAGGGTCCGAGTGATCTCTCCGGGGTCAAGCCGGGTCGCCAGCGCTGCTTGGCGCGCGTTGCGGGCCGTCGTGTCCTCGGCCGGGACCAACAGCAGCACGGATTCGCCGATCGCCGATTCGAGTGCATCCAGATTGTCGGCGTCGCCGGTCCGGCCGCGCTCCAGGAGCGCGCGCGCTGCGGGCGGTGGATTGGTCCCCGCGTCGGCAAGCGTTGCGAGCAACGAAGCGGCGGCGCTCGCGAGCCGCCGACGCCGGCCGTGTTGCCGCGCGCGCTGCTCAGCCAGCCGCTCGCGGCGCCGCGCCAGATCGTCGTCCAAAAAGGCGATGGCCTGGCGGGCGTGGCGCTCAAGCTCCGCGAAGTGATCGTTCGCGAGCAGGCGAGTCAGGGCCACGACGTGGGCGTGGGCCGCCACGATGTCCGGTGCGCTAGCGAGCCCGTCCGCACTGACCCGTTGCTCCCAGCGTCGTGCAGCGGATGCGACGCGTCCAATCCAGCGCTCGGCTTCGGCGATGCGCTCGCCACGGGTCTTGACGCGGATCACTTTTGGTCCACTCATGCCGTCTGCTCCTGAATCTGTTGCGACCGATCCGCCGCCAGGCCAGCGGCCGGTGGGCGGGAGGGCGCTTGGCACCCGGTCGATCCGGCGAGTGCGGCAGCAATGGCGGCGGCCAGGCGCCCCTGCTCCATGGCCGGGTCCGCGTGCCAGGCCACCGACGAGACCCGATGCATCAGCGGGATCGAGCGAGCCAGCACCGTCGGTCGCCAGATCTCGCGCGCACGGGCACCAGCGAGCAGCCGATGCACCGGTGCGTCGCATTCGATCCCAATGGCGAAGCCGCCGCCAGCCGGGTCCGGGATCGCCCAGTCGACCCCGAACAGGGTGCCGCTCGCGACCGCCACCGGCGTCAGCCCGAGACGGTTGCCAATGTACTCGCCGACCAGCATCCGGAAGGGATCGCCCAATTCGCCCGGCGGCGCTGCCGGCTCCGCCCCGCCGGCACGCTCCAGGCGCGCGATCAGCCGGGCACCGGCCTCCAGATCGCCGTGGCTCAGGTGCTCGGCGTAGGCAAGATAGGCTTGCAGATAGTCCCGCGGTCGGGTCGGCGGTTGGGAGCCACCGAGTAGTTCAGCGACCTCGGCGACCGGCATCGAGGTCACGAGGATGACCTGATCCCGCGCTCGGGTCACCGCAACGTTGAGGCGCCGCTCGCCACCCCGCTGGCCCAGGGCACCGAAGACGCGACGGAAGCGCCCTTGGGCGTTGCGCCCGAAAGTGGTGCTGAACAGCACGATGTCGCGCTCGTCGCCCTGGACGCTCTCCAGGTTCTTGACGAAGAATCCAACGTCCTCGCCGTCGTTGCGGCGTTCGCGTTCGCAAGCGTAGGCATCGCGGAAGTCTGCGTCGTCCTCGGCACGCGCCTCCAGATACTCCTCGATCAAGTCCGCCTGCTTGCGGTTGAAGGTGACCACGCCGGCGGTTGGTCGGGCGGCGATAGGGCCTGACCACAGCTCCGCTAACAGGTCGACGATCCGCTTGCCCTCGTCCGGGTTGGTCTGATGTTCATAGCGCCCGTCCACGCGCACCACGCGCAGCGGTTGGCACTCGCGTACCCGCGCGGGCGGATGCTGCACCGGCACATGCAGGCGACCGCCGTAGAAGGCCGCGTTGGAGAAAGCGATCAGTTCGCGGAAGCTTGACCGGTAGTGGATCTCCAGCATCCGCTTCGGCAGTGCAACCCGGGCCAGCGCCAACAGGTCCGGGCAGTCCTTGATCTCGCGGCGGTTCCAGCGTTCCTCGGCAAGCTCCACCTCGTCCTCCGAAGCGTCCGGGTCCGGCTCTCCTTCGATCAACTCCGCCTCGTCGCTTTCAACTTTGCTCGCGAAGAAGGCGGTGGGGGGTAACTGCTTCTCATCGCCGGAGACCACGACCAGCCCGCCGCGGTAGAGGCTCGGCAGAGCGTACTCGACCGGCATCTGGGATGCCTCATCGAAGATCACGAGATCGAACACGGCGGCCTTCAGCGGCAGCACCTGGCTCGCCACGCCCGGGGTCATCAGCCAGATCGGTCGCAGGGCCATCAACCCGATCTCCGAACCTAACTCGACGAATTCGCGCAGCCGCTTTGCCCGCGGACCGGTCAGTCGGGTAATGTCGTCCCAGCGGGCGCGCGGGCCGAGCCGTCCTCGGTCCAGAGTGCCAATCAGGCAGCGACGGTTGAGCGCGCGCATCTGCCGGTCGAGGGCAGCCAGACGGGCGATCTTGTCCGCCAGTTCACCGTGCTCGGCGAGCAGCTCGGGACAGGCATTCTCCAGTCGCGATTTCGCGGCCAAGGCCGACTCGCGTAGCAGGATGCGCCGCACCTCGCCCGACAGATCCGCATCGGGCAGAACCACGAGCGCCGCCGCCAACGCGCGTAGCGCCCCCAGGAAGGCGAGGCTCTCCGCACCGAGCCCGGCGGCGCGGATGCGGAAGCGCTGAAAGTGCTCCACGTGCGGCAAGGCCGCCTCGAGTGGCGTCAGTACCTCCGGGTCCGGGTCGCCACGCTGGATACGTCCCTCGATCGTCGCGATCCAGTCCGGCTCGATCCAGTGCCCAAGCGGCCCAAGCGTGGCAAGGCTAGTTGCCCGCGCGGCGTGCCGGGCGAGGGTCCCGGCGAGCCCGGCGAGCAGTCCCGCCATGGCTTCGGCGGTCGCGGCACGGGCGGCCGCCGCGGCGGTACGGCCGCCGGCCGGGCAGTCGGCGAGCGCTTGCGCGAGCGGTGCGATCCGGTCGAGTTGGGTGATGTGGGCGGCGGCGCGCTGGGCCAGTTCGCGGGGCTCGGCGGCGACGCGTACTGGCGCTTCCTCGCCGAGCACCCGCTCAATGCCGGCGAGCTGCTGATGAAGCTCCCGCAACCGCCAGGCGTAGCGGGCGGCCGCGAGCAGTTCCTGCATCCCGGCCTCACCGCCGGTCAAGCTGAGCGCCAAGAGCCGTTGGCGCAGACGTTGCCGACGCAGCAGCCGCAGTGGGTTAAACACGCCGAACCGTCCGGTTGGCCGTAGTGCGCGCTCGGCTAGCCTGAGGGTGTCCTCAAGCGCACCGCTGCTCAGGCTCTGGACGGCGCCCAGCACGACCGGGTCTGGCGGCGCCGTAGCCAGGCGCAGTAGCTGCCGCTGCAACCGCTCAAGCCCTTGGCGCTGGAGCAGCGCCGACGGCAGCGTGTCTCCGGCGCTGGCGAACAAATCCAACCAGCGCGCCAAGTCCGCGCGCTCAACCGGACCCAACCCGGTGAGGGTCCCGGCGTGTGCCCGCAGCCAGGCGTCCACCCGAACCGGCTCGGCGACGGTCAGTGCGGTCGGATGCGCGGCCCAGGTACCGGCCCGCTGTCGCTCGGCGCTCCGCAACGCGGCCAGGTCGCGGGCGAAGACGGTGCGGGTTGCCTCGTCCGCCGCGAACGGCTTGAGCGGGGTCAGTGGACTGTCCTCGAAGCGCGCTGCGAGCCAGAGACCTGCAAGCGGTACCGCCTGCTCCTCGATCCGTGCCAGCGCCCCCTGATCGAGTCCGGCCAGGACCCGGCGCACCGCCGGTGCCGCGATCGGCGCTCGCGCCCCGCTCTCCAGGCCGATCAGGTCGCTGACCAGGTGTCGGTAGCTCCGACCGGTTTGGGGATCCGCTGCATGCAACGCCTGCTGGCGGCCATCGAGCTGTCGCTCCAGATCCTCGATGCGCCCGGCGACCTGGCGGCGTTCGGCCTGGGCATCCGCAGGGCCAAGCCCGGCCCCACGGACGTCCTGGTGCAGCCCGTCGAGCTGCTCGCGCACGGCACGGATCACGGCGAGTCGGTCGCGGGTCATGTCGCCGACCATCATGATCCGACCCGCCAAGCCCTCTTTCTCCAGTCGTTTGCGTACCACCTCCAAGGCCGCCTGCTTTTGGCACACCACCAGCACGCTCCGCCCGCGTCCGAGCCCGTCGCCGACGATATTGACAATGGTCTGGCTCTTGCCAGTACCGGGCGGACCACTCACGACGAGCCCCGGGGGCTCCCGCGCCGACAGCACGGCATCCTCCTGAGACGGATCGCTATCTACGGTGAACCAGCGATCCAGCTCCGGCGGGCGGGCGACCGCTGTCCCGGCAACCGACGGCGGGCGTTCGGCCCCCATCCGCAGCAGCGGCTCCAGTGCGGTACCCGCGGGGTGCAGGGCCCGGAGCTGGCGCAGATCCTCAATCACCGCCTGGCCCATGAAGGTCATGTGAAACAGCACCGCCGAGCACTGGAACTCACCGGGGCCCGGCGCGACCCGGACGTCGATCCCCGGCAGGGGTTTAAGGTCACGGCCGCGTGGCGTGGCGAGCCGGCCAAATTCGTCCATCAGATCGCGGCAGGTGGCGGTCCGCCCGAGCGCGGACTGTGCTGCCGCACGCCAGCGCTCGATGGCCTGGGGGCCGAGATAGCCGTCGAGCGCCGGGTTGAGACGGACCTCCTCGCGTTCCGGGTCGAAACCGAGGCGGATGCGCCCGACCCGGCCCAGGTCTGCCTCCAGCCGGATCGGCCACAGCAAGACCGGCGCGATACGCGGCTTGAGGTTGGCCCCCGGCAGGGCCAACAGCAGGAAGGGAAAGGCCAGATAGAGCCCGTCGATGCCGGTATCGCGGCGGTACAGATTGGTGTGCCGGGCCAGGTTACGCAGCCGCGACTCCAGCGGCGAGGACTGCGCCCTGGAAGGGCGGTCCGGAAGGGGCGCATCGGAAAGAGGCGGCGGCACGGCGGCGGGTGGCGCCAGCGCCGCTGGATCCAGGTCCAGCAGCCGCGGGGTGCGCGCGACGAGCTGATCGAGCAAGGCGGCGGCTGGCAGGGCGGTGGTGCCGAGTTCGGCCAAGTCGATGCGACTCCCCGAGCGGGCCACTGACATCCGCGCCAGTGGCCCCCGCCCGATGACGGCTGCCGCCTTCTGCTCGAAGAATTCCAGGAGTTGGCCCAGATACGCCTGGCGGGGCGGCGGCACCCAGCGCGCGGCCGGGATCGCGAGGATCAGCAGTGCCCGCGGGACCTGAGTGCGGTTTTCCATCCGGAACCGGGCGGCCCAATCGTTGACCGCTTGGATGTCACAGGAGGCGAAGTCCGCGATCCGCTCACGGACCAGTGCGAAGAGCTCGCGCCGGGTGTGCTCGCGCAGCAGGGTACGCGCGGACTCCGGGTCAACGTCCCCGATGCCGGCCCACCGGGCCAGCTCGGCGGTCTCCGAGACCACCGTGTCGATGGGCCGGAACTGGCCGGTCTCCGCGGCAAGCAGCAGAATCAGGTCTTCGTCGCCCCATTGCAGCCGGTCGGCGATGGCCGCGAGCCCCTGGTGGTCAGTGTCCGGGAAGATCCGTCGCTGCTCGTCCCAGAGTGCGCGCAGACGCACCTGGGAGGTCGACAGCAGGAGGACCCGCAGCCGTTCTTCCACCAGCACAATGGCGTGATAGGTGGCACGCTCGCGCACCAGCAGGGCGCGCCGGCGCAGCTGGTCAAGCCAGGGTTCGGCGCCCAAGTCAGCCAGAATCGCTGGGGCCTCGCCGCTGATCAGCGCATAGCCCTGCTCCGGATGTTCCAGCAGCCAGCCCGGAGAGACGATGGTGCCGCGTTGGATCAGCGGCATGTCCGGGTTGATCACCTTGAGGGCAAGGGACAGCGCGGTGTCGGGGTCGAACTGGCGCGCCGTCAGGGTGCGCAGGGTCGCGATCTGGCGGGGGTCGGCTTGTCGCTCCTCCAGCCAGACGATCAGGCGACCCTGGACGAGCTGCCCGCTCGCCTCGTCCCAGTGGGCCGGGTCGGCGGCGGCCAGCGCATAGCGACGCGGGCTGCGGTACTCCAGGGCGCCAAGCAGGAGCGCGGCGCCATCAGATTCGGCCGCTTGGCCCGCGGGGGGCGGGGCCTCTACTGGCTCGCCCGCCAGCCAGGCCCTTACCTGGGACCATTGCCAGCGCCGGGTGCGATCACGGCATAGTAAGCCCCGCAACAAGGTTGCAATCTCGGGGGCCAGGTCGGGCGGCAGCGTAACCCCATCGACCAGCGCATGGATCAGAAATGCCTGATCGTTGACCCCGGCGAAGCACGCCCCACTGGTGACCTTCTCCAGGAGCAGCACGCCTAGGCTCCACCAGTCCGAGGCCGGGGACACGGCCCCCGCGATTGCCTCCGGGGCCATGTAGCGCGAGCTGCCCAGCGGCGCCACCAGGTCCAGATCCAGGTCTGAAAGACGCGCCGAGCCGAAGCTGCCGATCACCAGGTCAAGCGGATCGATACCGCGGACCAGGATCGCTTCCGGGCGCAGATCCCGGTGACGCACCCCGACGCGGGCCAAGTCGTCGAGGGCGGCCCCGAGCTCCGCCGCCAACACCCGTAGCGATGCGGTATCGCCCGGCGTGATGGCGAGGCTGCCGAGATGACCGCCGGGCAGGTACTCGGCGACCTCGTAGGCACGGCCCTGGAAGCGCCCGAAGTCGAGCACCGCCGGGACATGCGCCAGATCAACCCGGCGCAGGGCGGTGTAGACCTCCGGGTCCGGCTCCCGGGCCAGGTCGTAGAGTGTCATTACCGCCGGGCGGTCGCCGTCCGGGGTTTGGGTCAGGAAACGCTCGCGCACCCCATCGGTCCTGCCGAGCCGAGACCGGATGGGCCAGCCGGCGATGCGCTCGGCCGGCGGCGGAGACTCGGCGGTTGGCACCGGCGCGGGCGGTGCCGGCCGTTCCGCCGTGAGGATGATGTCGGCACTGCACGCGGGGCACAGGAGGTCGCCGGGTTCGACCGGGTGACCGTTCGGACAGGTCACACCTGGCGTCACGGCTGCGGGACGGGGTTGTGGCTCGGGGCTGTACGCGGAACTGGACGCGGCGGCTTGCGCCACCCCTTCCGGCACCGGCGTCCCCGCCGTTCCGGTCCGCGCCTGCCCCGGCGCGGTCGGAGCGACCAGCATCAGGTCCCAGCCGCAGGTGCTGCCCTGGAAGCCGCCCAAGCAAAACAGTTCGTCGAGGGGGCGTTCGCCCCCGCATCGCGGGCAGCGCCGGATCGCTCTCTCTGGCGTCATCCCGGATGCTCGCTGGTCAGTACGCTGTGACCCTCGCGCACGAGCAGCGCCTGCAGCGCTGCGAAGTCCCCGCGCCGCGGGATGCCGGCCATCCAGAAGCGGCCTTGATCGTCCACCATCAGGTCCAGCGCGCGGGGCTTGGCGTGTTCGTTGGGAGTATCAAGGCGGGCGTAGAGCGCCTGCCCGCGCGGGGTCAGCAGGTGCAGGCGCTGGTTGTCGCTGCCGCGTAACGGCAGCCGGTCGCCGACCTCTGCCACATAGGGATCCGTGATCAGGGCGTCGATCAATCCAGCGAGGCCCGCGAGCGGTCCCGCGATCCGCTCACGGGGATAACCGGAATAGACCAGCAGGTCGCCGTCGAACGCGGTGCGCAATCCGCGCAGCAGTGTTCCCAGCGCGCCCAGTTGATCGAACGGCTCCCCGCCGGTCACGGTGACGCCGTCCGCACAGCCGAGCCAAGGGGCCAGCGTCGCAATCAGCGCCCCGACCTGCGTGTCCTTCCGCCCGGGTGCCCAAGTGTCTACGGAGATACAGCCACGGCAGTGGATCGAGCACCCTTGGAACCAGATCCCGACCCGCCGTCCCGGCCCCAAGGTCGTGACCGGGAAGTGGACACGGGACAGTGCGAGGCGGGTCATGGCCCCGCACCCGACGCCCGTATCCCGCCAGGGGCCAGGACCAGCCGGGTGATCTCCCCAGGAAGGATGTCGGCAATCGCGAAACGGTCGCCCGAGTTCGCATCGGCATCGAACAGCGCTCGCGCCAGCGGATTGACCAGGTGCAGTTCCACCTTGTTGCGGATGCCGCGCCCGCCGTTGGAGAGATCTTCAAGGCAGACCTGCGCCAACAGTGCCTGTGCGGTTTCGCCGAGGGTTACCGTGATCCCTTGCTCCGCGACCCCGGCCAGGACCCCGGCAACCATCTGCTGCTGAATCTCGCGGGCGATCTCCGGACGGATGAAATCGAAAACGATCAGGTTGTCGCCGAGACGGTTCAGAATCTCCGGTCGATTCAGCACCAGCTTGAAATGGCGTTCGATCTCATCGAGCACCCGCGTGCGCACCGTCGCGAAGGGGTCCTCGGGCGTGACGTTGGCGACTCGGGCACCGGAAGTGTCCACGCGGTAGATGCCCAGATTGGAGGTGAAGACGATGAAGGCTTCCGAGAAATAGACCCGCTCGCCACGGCCGGACGTGAGCACGCCCTCGTCGAGGATCTGCAGGAACTTGTCCAGGATGCGCGGGTGTGCCTTCTCGATCTCGTCGAACAACACGACGCTGAATGGACGCTCGCGCACGGCGTTGGTCAGCTCGCCTCCGGCGTCGTAGCCCACGTACCCCGGGGGCGCCCCGAGCAGCCGTTGGTCCGAGTGCTCGGTGCTGAATTCGGACATGTCGAAGCGGATATAGGCGCGCTCGTCCCCAAACAGCAGGCTCGTGATCGCCTTGGCGAGTTCGGTCTTGCCCACACCGGTCGGGCCGGCGAGAAAGACGACGCCGCGTGGTCGCCCGCCACGCCGTCCGGCACCGATCCCGGTAACGGCACGCTTGACGATGTCCAACACATGAGTCACAGCATGGTCCTGACCCTTGACCCGGTGGTGGATGAAGGACTCGCCGCCGCGGATGCGGTCGCGATCGAGCCGCTGCCAGGGGTCTTCGGTGACGCCGACCTTGTAGCGGCGCACTGCATCACCGATGCCTGCCATCGGCACCCCCTCGGTGCGGGCGAGGTCCGTGATCGCCTTCAGATCCAGCAAGAGAAGGCCTTCGGTCTCTTCGATGAAGACCGTGACCGCCTCGCTCAGCGCCTTGGTCGCCGCGCCACTCGGTGCCCCCGGCAGCGCGCGCAGCAGTAGCGGTGCCAGCGTGCGGCGGATGAGATGGTCAGGCCGCGCCACCGGGATGTGGCGGATACGCGGATTGCCGATGAGCAGCCAGTCCGGCAGGTCTCCCTCCCGTTCGGCGATCCAGACCAGCGTGTTGTAGGCCGGCAGCCGTTGCGGACCGACCGGACGGGGGCGGGCGCGATGTGACAGTACCAGGGCACGGCGAAACAGGCGGTGCTCAGCATCGGAGAGCGTGTCACCGCGTATCACGAGTCGAGACGCGAACTCCAGGATCAGGATGACTGGCTCGCCCTCCAAGGCGACAAGCCTGTCAATCACCGTCTCCAGCAGGTCCAAGCCGCCGGGCGCTTGGCCCCCGGTGGGTACGAGGCCGAGGCTGCGCAGCAGTGCGTCGCTAGCCGCCGGGTCGGCCGTCGGGGGGATAGCGAGCGCCCGGAACCCTTCGACCGGGTTGTAGGTCACGGTCCGAGCGCCATTGCGTGCAAAGACCTCCGTCGCAATCGTCTGCGTGAGACCTAGTGGCAACACCGAATCCGGACCCGAGCGGGCTAACTGAAGGTCGTAGACGTTGCCCGAGAGCACAAATTGGCTCTTCAACGGCAGGAATCGCACGAAATCACGCAACCAGCGGGGCTGACCGTTCGCGAAGGGATAAGACGATTCCGGCATAGGACCCCAGTCTCAGCACGATCCGCGGTAAGAACGACCTGGAAGTGGTCATTCTACCCGGCCGTTTCGGCTGATTCTGCGAATCTGTGGGGACTTCGATATCTTTGTTGGGGTTTTTATGCGGCCACGGCCGACCGGTCCGGCCGCGGGCTCGCCCCGGTACTGTGCTGCAAACGATGTTTGCGTTAGCCCGAATCCCGGCGGCGGCGGGCGCGCACGGCCGCGGCCCGGCTTCTTTTTCCTACTGCCCATGCGGCGGAGGTCGCAGGCCGTTGGCCTGGTCCGGTCGATGACCCCGTTGCTCGCCGGGCGAGCCGGCAGGTCGGTCGTCTGGGGCATGACGCCGGCCGCGCATCGCTCGCGAGGTGATACGGAGCCGGCCAGGTCTGGGGGGCGGGAGCGGCGGCGACCACGCCGTGTGACGCGAATCGACGGATGGATCTAAGCGCAGGGATGACCGGCGGCTGACGGCCAGGAGCGGCCGGTCGCCACGATGCTGCCGATGACCGCTCGACTCGGCAAAGCCGTCATTCCCCGATGCGCATTCGCGCCGACTCACGACCACGCTAGCAGGCGTCATCGGCCGCACTGCGGCCGTTGCCACGGGTCTGCATCAGCGGTTACGCTTTGTGCAGCATCGCCAGGCCGTTTTGGCACAAGACCTTGGGTACCGCCATGGACCAACCGATTCGCCTCCTGCATTTGTCCGACATTCACTTCCGTGCCGGCAAGGCGTGGGACTCGGACCCGGTGTTGCGCGCCTTGGCGCGGTTTATCGCCGGGGAGGTCAAATCCGGCCTGATCCCGGACCTGGTGGTCGTCACCGGCGACCTGGCCTTCGCCGGCACGGCCGCGGACTACCGGTTGGCCCGCGACTGGTTCGCGGACCAATTCTGGCCGGCACTGACGGTCGACCCATCCCCGCCACTGCCCAAGGATCGGCTGCTTCTGGTGCCCGGCAACCACGACGTGGACCGCGATCAAGTCGACGCCACCGCCCGCATCGTCCAGGATGGACTGCTCAATGCGCGCAATCAGGACCAGATCGCCACCGTACTGGCCAGCCGCGACCAACGGCGGATACTGCTCAAGCGCCACACCGCCTACCTCAAGTTCTGCGCCGATTGGCTGGGTGTCTCCCAACCGCTGCCCTGGTGGCAACGCAGCATCGTCATCCGCGGCCAACGCCTGCACGTCGCCGGGCTCGATTCCGCCTGGATGGCCTGCGGCGATACGGACCGCGGGCGCCTACTGCTCGGCCGCTACCAGGTCCACCAGACCGTGCTGCACCCCGACGGCGAGGGGGCCGACTGGCGCCTGGCCCTGCTGCACCACCCCTGGGACTACCTGGCGGAGATCGATACTCGATCGGCGCCGGAGACCATCCATCTGCACCGGGACTTGGTATTGCGCGGTCACCTGCACGAACCCGACGCCTGCCGCATCCTGCCCCCGGACCCCCGGCGCGCCTGCCTGGAACTCGCCGCCGGGAGCGTCTATGACGGCAGCCCCTATGCCAATGCCTTCCAGTGGATCGAGCTGTATCCGGCCCCCCGGCGGGCGCGGGTGCATTTCCGACTCTGGAACAAAGGCGCCTGGCAGGTCGATCGCAACCAGCCTGGTTGCCCCGACGGACTGACCGAGGTGCCGCTGCCGCGGCCCTGATCCGGGCACCCGTGCCATGGTCAGGCCGGCTGGATGGCCCATCACACACGGCACTGGTACACTCGACGCAACCCCACTAGCAGGACCAGCGCCGGATGCCTGATACCGCGACCGACCGCCCCGTGCGGCTGCTGCATCTGTCCGATTTTCAGTTCCGCGCGGACCGCGCCGGGGACGCGGCCCCCGTATTGCGCGACTTGGCCCGGTTCATCCGCGCCGAGGTCGCGGCGGGGCTGGTCCCCGACCTGGTGGTCATCACCGGTGATCTCGGGTATTCCGGCAAGACCGAGGACTACCAGCCGGCGCGCAAGCGCAAACCCGGCGAATTGCCTTGTTCTGCCCAGGAATGGCTGGAGGAGCAGCTCTGGCCCGCCGTGTCTCCGGACCCGGCGCAACCGTTACCGCGGGACTGCCTGCTTCTGGTGCCTGGCAACCATGACGTGGACCGGCGGCTGGTCAGCCGCGCCGCCCGTTCGACACAAGCGGACTTGTTGACCGACTGCTCGCAGGGCGCCATTGCCGAGGTACTCGGTGATGCGGATGACCGCGGCCTCCTACTGAAGCGCCACGCCGCCCACCTCAAGTTCTACGGTACCTGGCTGGACACCGACCAGCCGGACCCTTGGTGGCAACGCGGCTTCGTGATCCGGGGCGAACACCTACACATCGCTGGGCTTAATTCCGCATGGATGGCCTACGGGGACGAGGATCGAGGCCGCCTGCTGCTCGGGCACTACCAGGTCAGCCAGACCGTGCTCCACCAGGACGCAGAAGGTGCCGACTGGCGCCTCGCCCTGATGCACCACCCCTGGGACTACCTGGCCGCATTCGATGCCCAGCAGGCCCGCGGGACCATCCACCTACACTGCGATCTCCTACTGCACGGTCACCGGCGCGAGCCCGAAGCCTCCCGCGTGGTACCCCCGGACTCCCGCCGCGCCTGCCTGGAACTCGCCGCCGGGTGCATCTGCACCGGCAGCGGCGACCCCAGCCGTTACCAATGGATCGAGTTGTATCCCAACCCCAGGCGCGTGCGCGTCCTGTTCCGCTTCTGCAACCAGGGCGCCTGGCAGCCGGACTATAACCAACCGGGAGACGACGACCACGACGGGACGGTGGACTTCCCCCTTGACCAGCCGGTGACCGCGATCGACGCGACCCCGGCCGCCCGCAGGCCGGAAGTCCCCGCCGCCTATCTGGACTGGCTGCGCCGCACCTATGCCGGCTTCGAGCTGCTCGGTCAGGACGCCCCCCAAGGCCAGGCGATCCGGTTGAGCCAGGTCTATGTCCCGGCACTCACCACCCCGGCCGCACCGGGACCCGCGGATGGCAGCCGCCGCGGGCCACCGAACGCGAACCCGGACCCGGACCTGATGCGCCAAGAGTCCCGGCCCAGCCTCCTGCTCACCCGGCTCGACGCCGAGTCGCTCTACTGCCCCGCCCCGCCCGGCGGGGGCAAGACCACCTTCTGTCACTGGGCCCTGTTACAGGCCATCCCCGGCGGCACCGAACCGCATCCGATCGCCCCACCGGACGGGTTCGCCGAGCCGGTGCCGGACCAGTTGCGCGGCCGTCTGCCGTTGTTCGTCCCGCTGCGCGAGTTCTGGCGCGGGATGGACCAGGGGCACGGCCGGCGCATCGGCTGCCGCGTCGAACTGGAACAGGCCCTGGCGGACTGGGTAGACCGGGTGCCTCCGGACGGGCTCACCGGCCCCCTACTCAAGGCCCACCTGGAACGGGGCAGCGCCTTCCTGCTGCTCGACGGGCTCGACGAGGTACCACCCACGGAGCAGCGCGATGGCCGCACCATCTACCCACGGGCGCTGTTGTTGTCCGGCCTCGCCGATGCGCTGCCCGGCTGGCAGGCGGTCGGAAACCGCGTCCTGCTCACCAGCCGCCCCTATGGCCTGCACGGCGCCGACCTGGCCCGGCTCGGCCTGCCGAGCGCCCCGCTGGAACCTCTGCCCGAGCCGCTCCAATCACTGTTCGTCACCCGCTGGTTCCACACCCTGCAGAAGCCATCCTTGGCGCAGGGACTCGGTGCCGACCTCGCCGGCCGCGCCGAACTCGCCCCGCTCGCCGAGAACCCGATGCTGCTCAAGGCCATCTGCGTGATCTACGGCAGCGGTCAGCGGCTGCCCGAGGACAAGTACCGGCTCTATCAGCGGGTCGTCGAGAACGTCCTCGACAACCGTTACGAGCGCGACGCCAATGAGCGCGCCCCGGTCAAGGTCGCCCTGGAGACCGTCGCGCTCGGCATGCACTGCGGCCCCGAGGACGAGCGTGGGGCCCCGGTCGCCGAGGTGGCGCAGACCGAGGTCGAGAGCCATCTCGCCCGCTTCGCCGACCGCAACCCCGCCTATGCCGCGGGCCGCATTCAGGCCGCGCTGGACTGCGAGGGGCTCCTGACCCGCTCCGGTCTGCTGCTGCCGAGCGGCAGCGACCGCGCCGCCTTCCACCACTTCAGTCTGCAGGAGTTCCTTGCCGCGGAGCGCCTCGCCCGCACTCAGGACGACCGCGCCAGCCTGGATCAGGTGTTTCGGCGGCGCGGACCGGTCGCCGAATGGCGGCAGACCCTGTTGTTCCTGTTCGCCGCCCAGGTCTTCACCATCCGCGATGCCCAATGGGGGCTCGACCTGCTCGGCCGGCTGGCGGCCGACCTCAATCCGCAACAGGTCCGCGCCAACCCGGCCCCGGCGCTCTTCATCGCCGAGGCCCTGGACCTGTGCCTCGCCAAGGGCCACCCGCTCCCGGACCGGCTCGTCGCGGACGTCCGCCAGACCTGCCGCGCGGCCATCGCCGACGTGATCGAGGTCAAGGCCCGCCAGACCCTGGGCCTGTGCCTCGGTCGCCTCGGCGATCCGCGGATCGACGAACTGCGGGACCCCGCCGCCTATGTCGAGGTCCCGGCCGGAGTCTATGTCTATGGCGAGGAGAACGAGAAGCTCCGGATCGAGAGCCCCTTACTGCTCTCGCGCTACCCGGTGACCAACGGTCAGTACCGAGCCTTCCTGGACGACGGCGGGTATGCGAACCGGGATTGGTGGTTCGACGAGGGCTGGGCCTGGCTGCAACAGGCGGGCGTGACCGAGCCGGCTGCCTGGCAAGAACGGCGTTGGAACGGACCCAATCAACCGGTGGTCGGGGTCTCCTTCTGGGAGGCGCAAGCCTGCTGCCGCTGGGCCGGCGGGCGTCTGCCGACCGAGCGCGAATGGGAGGCCGCCGCCCGCGGCCCGCAGGGTTACGAATACCCTTGGGGCGGCCAGTGGGAGGACGGGATCTGCAACAGCGACGCGGCCGGTCTCGGGGTCACCTCCCCGGTCGGGCTCTTCCCCCGGTCGGCCCAGGCCCAGCTTGGCCTGGAGGACTTGGCCGGCAACTGCTGGGAGTGGTGCGACGATTTCTTGTATGAGGACAAGCGGGAATCCGGGTCGCCGCGCGTGCTGCGCGGCGGGGCCTTCAACGGCGAGGCCGGGGACCTGCGCTCTACGGGCCGGAGCAGGTTCGGGCCCGGGGACCGGTTCAGGGGCATCGGGTTCCGCGGCGTCCTGGCCGCGCGCCGCCGGCCTTAACCCTTTGCTCCATTGACCGATTGACCCTTTCTTTCTTCAACGGACCGCGTAGCGGTCCGTTCGGGTTTGACACTGACTGACAATTTGTCAGTGTGATTGTCAATGTCGTTGCTAGTGTAAATGACACTGTCAAACACCTTTGTCACCCGCCCAGCGCGCCCCACATCCCCCGAAACGCCAGCAGACTACGCGCCAGGTGCTCCGGGTCCAGGTCGTCAGCGCGGCGTAACCGGCGGCGCAACCGGCGCAACGCCTTGGGCCCAGGACCAATGCCGGCACGGCTGATGCGAAAGCCCAGAAAGACCGCGGGCAGCCGGTTGTCCAGCGGCGGCGCCCCCGGGTCCTTGAGTGTCAGTCCTCGCTCCCGCTCCAGCCAGTCGGCGATGAGGTCCCGCGCCTGCACGAGCGCCTCGGCCCGCTCGGCAAAGAGCGCGAAGTCGTCCATGTAGCGCAGGTAGCCCGGTATCTTCAGGACACGCTTGACGTGTTGGTCCAACCCGTCGAGGTAGAGGCCGCCGGACCAGTGGCTGAGATAGCCGCCCAAGGGCAGGCCATGGCCCGTCGGCACCCGGTGGTCGCCGAGTGCCAGTGCCGCCAGGGGATCACGGTAGACCGCCCCGCCGGCCGTGAGCAGGTCGGCGATCAAGGCGAGGGTCCGGTGGTCCCTGAGCCGGTGCGCGAACAGGTCCAGCAGGGGCGCGTGCCCGATGGACGCGAAGTAGTGGCGGATGTCGAGGTGCAGCCGCCACGGATAGTCCCGCATCCAGCCCAGATAGGCGAGTGCCGCCCGGTGCGCCCCCCGCCCGCTGCACACCGCGAAACTCTGGTCGATGAAGCCGCGCTCGTAGGTCGGCCCGATGCCGTCGAGCAGGGCGCGCTGGAGCACCCGGTCGCGCAGCGCCGGGGCGGCGACGATGCGTACCTTGGGGTCGGCGATCAGGGTGATCCGGTAGGGCGAAGGGGCGAAGGTCCCCGCCGCCAGGTCGCGCTGCAGGGCGAGGATGGCGAGATCCGCATCCAGATCGAACGCGGCCACCGCCGGGCGGCGCCGCTTGCCGCGACGGTAGGCATGCCAAGCGCCCCACAGGGCGGGGAAGCTCGCGATCCGCTCAAAAGAACCGGCGGGAACGCTGCGCATCCGGCTGAAGCCTCGGCCTCCAGTCCATCAGAAAGGGCCGGCCCGGACGGTCGCCCGACCGCGTGAACGGCGGGTTACTGGAACGGGCCGGCAGTGGATTGCGGAGGCGGGTGCCCCCGGCCGGGTCCTGCCTGGCGCCTAATGCAAGCGTGGTATCGGCGGCAGGTTGGCGGCGCGCGGCCAGGACGCAGCGGAACCCGATGTTCCTGTTCCGGTTCTCGGGCTCGTTCCTGTTCCGGTTCGTAGAGCGCAGGTTCCTGGCCTCGTTGTTGAAGGCCCCGCCGCGCAGCACGCGCGGCGACCCGTTCATTTACGGCCCGGCGCGCCCATTCTGCACGCGGGCGCCGGGCTGCGGCAAGCCGATCACACTGGCCCCAGCGAACGGCGCCAGGCGCCAAGCTGCCGGCCGATGGTGTCGACGCACCCCAGCACATAGGCGTATTGGTCGGCACGCAACCGCCCGCTGTCCGCCGCCAGGCGCAGCAGAACCCGCAGGCGGATCAGCAACTCGTCCGCCTGCTCGATCCGTAGGTCCCGGTTGCGGTCCTTCAACGCCAGGGTCAGGCATTCGAGCAGGTCCAACGCAAGCCTGATCACCCGCTGTTCCAACGGCCGGCCCGCCGCGTCGAACCGTTCCAGGAGCCACTGGTTCAGGGCCAGGGCATCGACGAAGAGCGGCGCCTGGGCGCTGCGGTCGCTCATCGGCGGGTGCGCCGCTCCAGGCGGCGCAAGAGACCAGAGAAGGCAGCCATCAGGTCCTGCTCGATGCCGCGGATCAAGGGCTCCGCCTCGTCGCGACCGGTCAGGACCAGTTCGCACAGGGCCAGGCTCGCGGCATCGCGGCCGGCGCGGTAGGCGGTCGCCTTGTCCTCATGCTCGAAGCGGTGACAGCCCTGGGTGAGCCGGACCAAGGCATCGCGCAGGGCGACCATTGCGGCATGGTCCGCACCGAGCAGGGTGCTGCCCTGGCGGTAGAGCGGCAGGGCGATCTGGAAGGCCTTGAGGTCGCGCACCGAGTAGCGCGGCGGGGGCGGCTCGTCCAGCCCCAGACCCTGCTCGACGGCCTCGCGCAGGGCGCGTTCACGCCGCCCGACGGCGGCCCGCTGTGGTTCGCTAAGCGGCAGGTCGGCGGCGTCGATCAGCCAGCGCCCGCCGGTCTTGTTCGCCCGCAAGGCGCCGGTCTGGATCAGGTAGCGCACCTGGCGGACGGATTTGCCCAGCCGTTCGGCGGCTTGTTCAAGGCTCAGTTGCATGGCGCACGGTGACGGGCGTGGTTGTCACTGTCATTTCACACTGACAACGACAATGACAAAGTGTCATTCTGTTGTCAATCGCGAACGGACCGCTGCGAGGTCCGTCGAAGAAAGGGTCAAAGGATCAAAGGGTCAAGGCTGGCGGCGCGCGGCCAGGACGCAGCGGAACCCGATGAACCTGCCCCGGACCTCGGGCCCGAACCAGTACCGGACCGAAGAGCGCAGGTTCCTGGCCTCGACGCCGAAGGCCCCGCCGCGCAGCACGCGCGGCGACCCGCCGTCGCCCGTTGCGAGCGGGTCGGTCGCCGATCCTTGGCGCAGACACTCGGCATATTGTTCCTCGCGCCAAGTGTCGAGACACCACTCGAAGACGTTGCCGGCCAGGTCCATGACGCCCTCGGGCGTGCGGTCACCGGTAAAGACCCCCACGGGGTTCGGGCTGCCGACCTTGCTCTGGTCGTAGTTGGCGCGTTGGGCATCGGGCGCAACGTCGCCCCATGGGTAACGCCGACCGGCCGCGCCGCGGGCGGCATATTCCCACTCGGCCTCGGTCGGCAGGCGGACCACGCGGTCGGCGGGGAGCAGGATGGTGCCCTTGGCGCCTTGGGGTCGCCGCAGCCGATCGCTCAGCCAGGCGCAGAAGGCCATCGCCTGATACCAGGAGACATTGACTACCGGGCGGCTGGGGTGGGCCTGCTGGTCCTCCCAGTTGTCGGGCGCGACGGACGCATCCGCCCCGCCGGCCTGCCACCAGCGCGTATCGGTGTGGTCCTCATCCTCCAGAAACTCGGCGAACTCGGCGACGGTGACCGGGAAGCGGGCCATGGCGAAGGCGCCGACCTCAACCGCGTGCACCGGGGCCTCGTTGGCGTCAGCCTCGGGGTCATAGCCGGGGGCCTTTTGGTCCTTCTTCTGCGCGCCCATCGGGAAGCGCCCGCCCGGCAGTTCGACCCAGCGGTCTGGCCTGGTCCAACCCAGGCGCGGGTCGCCCACCTGGGCCAGGGCCTCAGCGGCGGCGATGCGGTCGGCCAGCGGGATAGCGGGGGCCTGGGCCGGGTCGAAGACGGCCATGGCGGCATCGAGCATCCCCACGTAACGCGGATCGGCCGGGCGATACCCGAAGGGGGCCAAGTCGCGCACCAGTGCACCCAGCAGCCCGGCGGCACGCGCCTGCTCGGCGCGCGTCGGCCGCTCGCCCAGTGCATTGATGACGGCCACCACCAGATCGTCGACCCGGTCCTGACCCTGCAGCCAGAGTACCCCGCCGAGCAGCAGGACCGTCTCCCGCCATTCCGGCCGGTAGAGCGCGGGGGCCGCGGCGGCGCCGGGGGTCAGGAGCAGCCTGGTTCGGTCGGTATCGGCGCGACCAGCCAGCGCCTGGGCGGCCAGGTACTCCTGAAAAGTCAGGTGCCAGAACTTGAGTTGATGACCGCGGCGCACGACGATACCGCTGTCGATCTCCTCCTCGGCCAGGAAGGCGTCGGCACGCTCGATCGCCTCGGGGTCGCCGTCGCCGGCTGGGGCGAAGCGGTGGGCGAGGCGCTCGGCCGCCCAGCGGCGGCTGACCTGGACCTGACGGCCCTTGGCGTCGGCCTGCATGGCGAGCGCCAGATCGGCCAGGAGCTGGCGGCAGCGCTGCGGCTTCTCCCGTCCGGGGCGCCGCTCGCGCGCCTCGCTCAGCCAGCGGATGATGGACTCGTAGAGCTCGGCCCGCTGCTCGGGCAGGCGCTTGTCGTTCCAGTGCACAACCGCGAGCGCGGTGAGCATGACGGTATTGCGGGCGAGCCGCCGGATCTCGGGGCGCGAGGCGAGTGCCGCGGCCAGCTCGCGATGGTGGGCCGCGCCGCGTTCGGGATGATCCGCGAAGAGCGCGCGGCTCCAGCGGGCGAGAAAGCCGTCGATGGCGGCGGGGTCTAAGGCCTCGATGGTGGTTTGGGCGAAGCCGGTCAGGACGGCGCTGTCGCGCAGGGCGGCGGGGCGGCTGGTGACGACCAGTGGGCAGTCCGGGTAGGCCAGGGCCAGGCGGTCGATCAGGTTCGCGGCCTGTTCGCGCTGGAGTCGGTCAGGGGCCTCGTCGAGCCCGTCAAGCAGGATCAGCGCGTCACCGTCGGTGAGGAGACGGCGGAAGGCGTCCGCGGTCAGACCCTGGTTGGCGAGTCCGGCGCGGGCGCCCAGGTATTCCGGAAGCCAGTCGGCGCAGGCGGCGAGCGGCGGGCCAAGGTGGCGGGCCATCGCGCGCTCCATGAAGTCGAGCCAGTCGGCGATAGGGACCAGCAGCGGGAGCCGGGGCCCGGCCGGAACCGGGTCCAAGCCCAGGTGCCGGGCGGCGGCGCCGGGGTCGCGGCCGAGCCGGTCGGCGGCCAGGCAGTGGGCGACCCAGCGCAGGAAGGTGGTCTTGCCGCAGCCGGGGTCGCCGACGATGACCAGCCGCGGATTGATCAGGGCCGCGCGCAGGGGGTGGTCGGCGCGGCCGTCCAGGCGGGAGCCTTGACCCTGGCGCTCAGGTTCGGCGCCAGGGTCGGCCGGCACGGGTGCCGCGGCGCCGGTTGCCTGCAGCTCGATGTAGAGGTCGGCGATGGGAAAGCGATGGGCCTGGGCCCCGCCGGTGACCAGCCCGCGGATGTCGATATAGGCGGTGTCGGACCAGAGATCTTCCATGTACTTGCGGGGATCGGCAGCGGGCGGCAACCGAGCCCGCAGTCCCGTCTCGGGTCCGGAATGGTGCGGGACGACAAGAAACTCGGCGACGCCCTCCCGACAGCCCGGTTGGTTGCGGTCCTCGGTCCAGGCGCCCTTGACCAAGGCGCGGAACTGGACGCGCACCCGCTTGGGGTTAGCGCGCAGCTCGATCCATTGAAAGGCGTTGGGGTGACGACTGCCGGCGTAGACGCTGCCGGCGGCGAGTTCCAGGCAGGCGCGGGCCGGATCTGGCGGGAGCACCCGAAACGCCTCGCCCTCATGCAGGTGGCCGCGCAGCACCAGATCCCGGTGCAGGTGGATCGCCTGGTGCGCCTCGTGGGTGTCGAACTCGGCCAGGTAGTCCCACGGGTGGTGCATCAGGGCGAGCCGCCAGTCGGCGCCTTCGCCGTCCGGGTGCAGGACGGTCTGGTTGATCTGGTAGCGGCCGAGCAGCAGGCGACCGCGGTCGGCATCGCCGCAGGCCATCCAGGCAGAATCGAGCCCGGCAATGTGCAGGCGCTGGTCGTAGAGGTGCAGGGTGCACTGCCACCAGGGCAGGGCCTGCGGCGCACCCAGCCAGGCACCATAGAAATCCAGATAGTCGAGGTGGCGCTTGAGGACGAACTGCCGTTCACCCTCGTCTTGCAGCAATGCGGCGATGGCGTCTTGGGATTGCTCGCTCAGCAGCGCATCTTGAATGCGCCGGACACTCGGACCAACCCGCTCGCGGTCCAGGTCGTGATTGCCGGGGACCAACAGCAGGCGGTTCCGGGGCAAGGGCTCGGGGCGCGCCTGGCTCAGCGTCGACCACAGTGACTCCAGCCAGGTCCGGGCCAGCGCGTACTCGGCGGCCTTGCCGGCCTGGGCTAGGTCGCCGGTGATGACCACCAGGTCGAGGTCGAGCCCGGCCTCGATCTGAACGGCGATGAAACCCCGCAGCGCGCGCAGCACCGGGTCCGAGTCCCAGGCCGTGTCGGCGCGGAAATGGATGTCGGACAGATGCAGGAGACGGATCGGCTGGGGCATGGCGGCGCTCGGCTTTCCGGTGCAAGGTCTTGCGCGTTGGGCAGAACCGAAGCGTATACGCCGACCGCGTCGCATGGCAACTGTGGCGCTGTGGTTAGGGCAGCCTGGTAGCGGCACCCGGTGTCACGCGAGCGTTCGTTGTCGTCACCATGCCGGTCCCCAACCACGGTCTCGCCGCGACCTGATCGGCTGCTCGCCATCAGAAAGGAGACATTCCAGCGCCGCGGGTGTGCGTCTCCTCTGGGTCGGTAAGCGACGGTCACGGGGCCGGCGGCCACCGCCCTTTCGGCCCCCAGCCTGTCATGTCATGTCATGTCTGATAACGGCCGATAATCATAGTTATGTGAAGTTGTGGCCGGCTGGGGGCGGAACGGCGGCCACCACTGACGGGTTACGCGAACCAACGGATGGCCCTCCGCGCACTGGGCGGCTGCTTAAGGCACCGGCACCGCACATGCCTCGGCTCTTGGCCTTGCCACCGTGGCCGCATCAACGTCAGCACGCCGGCAGTGAGAAGACGTCCGCCAGGACGGCATCATCGCCGATCAAGCGCTCTGAACGAGGCGCATCGTACACGACGAGCAGGCCGGGGCCTTCCGGCGCATCGCAGCGGCAGAGTCCCTCGGCCTTGTCGCCCTCGCTCACCAGCGGGAGGTGGAAAAGGCGCTGCAGCCGTGAGCCGTCCAGCTCAGTGATGCTGTCATCCGGGAGATCCTCCGGGGACCGGAGGCGGTAGACCGCCTGTGGTCCGGCGATGTCCATCGTCGGCCCCGCCAGGATCAGCAGGTCCCGCTCCTGCCAGCAGAGATCACGAATGCCCATGCCGGCCAGTTGCAGCAGGTGCTTGCGATAGGGCCTGCCGCTGGCGCCGATGGGACCGAGGGCCAGGGTATCGCCGGCGGTCCGCTCGGCGCGGAGTTCCAGCAGCATTGCCCAGCCCCTCAGCACTGGGCCGCGCAACCCGAGAAACAGGTGCTCACCCCGGGCAGCGACCCCTTCGATGTCGAAGCCGTTTTCCTTTGAGGCGAGTTGGGCACCACCAGAGGGTTCTTCCGGAGCGCGGAACAGAAAAGGTCCGAGATGGGCATCGGCGCGCAACGCCAGGGTGAGGGCGTTGCCCTCCGGAGAGATGGGGAGCTGAGCAATCGCGTCGGTCTTGAGCCGGCCGTTGGTGATCGTTGCACAGGCGATCAGACAGCGGTTTGGTCTGGCCTCGACCTGGGTCAGGCGCTGGAGGTTCTTCTCCATGTCCTTTCCCTGCTTGACACCCTTGCGGGTGCTGGTGTGGGAGCCGACGATCCAGAGCCGATCCTCATCGATGTCCAAGCCCTCGACATCGACCTCCTGATCGTCCTCGACCAGCTGAAGTCGATCGGAGAGATCCGTGTCGTCATGCTTGGCGAACACCCCAGGGGCCTTCGGTGTGAGCCGCGACAGCGCCGTCAGCTCGTCGGTGCCGAGCCACAGATGGCCGTCTCGATCCCGGGCACAGGCCGAGAGGTGTCGGCGCAAGCGCTCAGGGTCACCCGCCTCGCGGTCGAAGCGCAGCAGGACGCGAGTGTAAACTAAGTCGCTCATTTGGGATTTCTACCGTCGGTGAAGCGCTTGGTACACACAGCTTAGTCTATCTGGGGCGAGTGCTCGACCCAAATATCGCGGTGTCCTGGACGAGTCCCGAGCACCTAGACGGTCGGGTGCCTACTCCATGAGCATCGCTGACAGTGCCCCCGTGGAAGAAGATGGAGCGCCGGTTCGCCGGTCGCTCCCCGACGCGGGCGTCGGCGCCTGATCTCACACCGTTACGTGTTCTATGCGCAGCGACTTCGAGTCCAACAACGATGACCTTCTCTTTGTATTGCGAGCGAACGCAGCCGGGGCTCCTGGATGAACCCTTGAACCTGGTCACCAATGTCGCCTTTGTCATTGCCGGTTTGTTCGCGGCATGGCGATGGAGAGAACAGGAAGGGCTGACGCTAAAAAATGGATGGGAGCTTGCGCTGCTCATCGGGCTGCTGTTCGCAATCGGGATCGGAAGCGCGCTCTTCCATGCCTTTGCCAACGGGTGGTCCCTGCTTGCCGACGTCGTCCCGATCCTGCTCTTCATCAATCTCTACCTCATATGCTGGCTCTATCGGGTAGCGGCGGCGCCCGTGTGGGCGATCTTGGCCATCTTCGGCGTTTACCAGGGCATCAACTACGGGGCCGCGCTTGTTCTTGATCCATCGGCGCTCAATGGCTCCGCCGGCTACCTGCCGGCACTGCTCTTCCTCGCGAGCATGTGGCTGTGGTTGTGGTGGCGTCGGCATGTCATGGTGAAAACCCTGGGCCTTGCGACTGGCCTGTTTGCCCTTTCGTTGACTTTTCGAACCATTGATCAGGCGGTCTGCGCTGTGGTTCCTACGGGGTCACATTTCCTTTGGCATCTCCTCAACGGCTTGCTTCTTTACCTACTGGTGTCGGGTCTGATCCGGCACTCGGATGGACGCTTTGCGCATTGCTTATCTCCTGAACCGCTAGCGGACATGGCAGGGCACCTGAAAGCGGAACGTCCATCGCGTCTGACCTTGGAGTCGACCGATGAAGTAGCAGCGAGCGCCGAGGTCGAGACGCCGGCACCCCCGGCGCCCCCAGCCCGAACACCGCGGCGGCCCGCAAGGTCGCCGTTGGCCTGAAGGCCGACCCACAGGGGGTTGGAGCAAATCAGTCCCGGTACAGGACGGTGACTGCCGTCCCCTCGGCGGTCACGCTGCCGCGCACCTTGCGCCCCTAGCCCGCCGCTGGATCGGAGCGCTCCATGGCCACCTGCCATTCGCCAGGAGGCAGCGGCACTTGGTAGTTGTCCGCGCTGTTGGCCACCACCAGGATCTCCGACCAGTCGTCGCCGACCTCGCCGGCGCGGATATGGCTCATCACCACCTCATGACGCGGCGTCGTGGTGGTGACAGGGCGGTCGATGGCATCCCAGCTGGTCAGCCTCAGGCCCGGATGGGCCCGGCGTAGTGCCATCGCCGCCTTGTAATAGCGGAAGATGTCGGCGTGGTCGGTCTTCCATTGCCAGCGGATGGCGTTGACCCCGTCCCCCGACTTGTAGGTGTTGTGGTCCCCCTGCTTATCGCGCATCAGCTCGACGCCCGCGTGCAGGAATGGGATGCCTTGGCTGGTCAGCACCACCCCGTTGGCGAACTGCTGGATTCGCCGCAGAGCGGGATCCGAGCGGGAGCGCCCATTGGCATCCGCCAACCGCAGTATCTTGTCCCTCAAGGTGAGATTGTCGTGGGCGGAGCGCGGCGAAAAGTAGCATTGCCGGGAGGCGCGTGGGAAGCGCCGCAGGCGTTCTCCACCGCCCAGTCGCCGGATCCGAGTGGCTCGTGGGATGACATCGCGGCGAGTGTCCCGGCAGAAACTCGCCTCGGGCCGGCGGATCGCGGGTGGTACCGTCGGCGAAGCTCAGCGAGCATCTGACCCGTTGTGGGTCACGCCGTAGGATGTTCAATCTGACCCGAAATGGCGCCCAATACCCCATGCAAGAACCGTGTTGCCGGGACGCACCGGCAGTCGAGGTTCGGCGCACGGGTGGGTATGATGACGCACGCCGCCCGCGTTCAGACTCAGGCATCGACA